>NZ_CP041165.1:1938029-2261034 GCF_014905095.1 Sulfurimonas marina
ATTTTACTCGCAAGAGGATAGAGAGAGGGGATATATTATCGCTTCAGATAGAGACGGATTGCAAAAAAAATTTGAATTATTAACCGTTAGTGCATCTCTTTTGTATGTAAATAATGTCGATACATCTCAATTTTCCAACCATATAAATAACATCTTATCAAAGCAAAAAAAGCTTGCAAAAAGTGATAAAACAAAAATTGTTGCAAGCTCTTTACTCTAGGAAAATGAGCCTTTTAGACCATATTGATTAAATTTTAATCAATAAAAAGTAGTACTCGAAAAAAAATTTCGATATACTAACAAAAGAAAAATTTAGGAGAGAATTTATGGGAAAATTCGTTAACAGTGTAGAAGAATTTTTCACTTTTTGTGAAGAAAACGATGTTCAGTTTGTAGACTTCAGATTTACAGACATTAAAGGTGCATGGCACCATATTTCTTACCGCTATTCTGCAGTAAGTGCTGAATTATTAGAAAACGGTCTTCCGTTTGACGGTTCATCAATTGAAGCTTGGCAGCCAATTAACAAGTCAGATATGCTTCTTAAAGTAGATGTACCAACTGCTTTCTTAGATCCGTTTACTGCTGATCCAACTATCATCGTATTTTGTGATGTTTACGACATCTACAAAGGACAATTATATGAAAAATGTCCACGTTCAATCGCTAAAAAAGCATTACAACACGCTGATGAGCTTGGTATTGCTGATGCTGCTTACTTCGGACCGGAAAATGAATTCTTCATTTTTGATGATGTTAAATTTGTTGACAATATCAATGAAGCTGGTTACAAAATTGACACTGAAGAGGGTGAATGGAACTCAGGTACTGCTTATGAAGATATGTACAACACTGGTCACCGTCCAGGGACTAAAGGTGGTTACTTCCCGGTAGCTCCAACTGACTCTATGGTAGATCTTCGTGCTGAAATGATGCAAGTTCTAGAGCAAGTTGGTTTAGAAGTTGTTCTTGGTCACCACGAAGTTGCTCAAGGTCAAGGTGAAATCGGTATTGTTTTCTCTGACATTATCGGTGCAGCTGACAACGTTCAAAAATATAAATACGTTGTAAAAATGATCGCTCACCTTAACGGTAAAACTGCTACATTCATGCCAAAACCATTATTTGGTGACAACGGTAACGGTATGCACGTTCACCAATCTCTATGGAAAGATGGTAAAAACTTATTCTACAAAGAGGGTGAGTACGGTAACCTTTCTGAAATGGCTTTACACTATGCTGGTGGTATCTTTAAACATGCTGCTGCAGTTGCTGCATTTACAAATGCTTCAACAAACTCATACAAAAGACTTTTACCAGGTTTCGAAGCGCCAAGTATCTTAACTTACTCTTCTCAAAACCGTTCAGCTGCTTGTCGTATCCCATACGGTGCAGGTGAAAAAGCTACTCGTATCGAGATGAGATTCCCGGATTCAACTGCTTGTCCATACCTTGCATTCGCTGCAATGATGATGGCTGGTCTTGACGGTATCAAAAACAAAACTATCCCAACTGGTCCAATGGATATCGATTTATTCGAACTTTCTTTAGATGAAATTCGTGAAAAAGGTATCGTTCAAATGCCACACACTTTACGTGAAGCACTTGAAGGTTTAATCGCTGATAACGATTTCTTAAAACCAGTATTTACTAAAGACTTTATTGACGCTTTCCAACACTACCAATTCGAGCGTCAAGTATGGCCAGATGAAGGTCGTCCAACAGCATACGAGTTCAAAACAACTTACCAGTGCTAGTTCTTTAAAATTTACACCTCTTGGGTGTAAATTTACCCTCTTCTTTTTCTCTTTTTTACTTTTAATTTCAAATAAAATTTGGTTATAATTTATGTATGAAAAACAATCCATTTAATCCAGAAAATGACATTGTTATAAAACGACGCAAGAACCCTAAAGGTGAGTACGCCCATTTAAATACCACAGAACTTTTAGAAGCTGTCAAAAAAAGTGCTCACTCCACCCACCGTGCCGACTTGGATATCTTACTGGAAATCTTTTTAGAACGTTACAATGCACGTCAAGATGAACTTGATAAACTCAACAAAGATCTCGAACAACGCATTAAAGATGAAGTACAAAAAAGCAAACAAAATCAAAAAAGATTTGAACAACAGGCAAAAATGGCTGCAATGGGTGAGATGATGGATGCAGTAGCCCATCAATGGAAACAACCTCTCAATGCCCTTTCAATGATGGGAGATCTTCTTGTTATGGATTATGAAGCAGAAGAACTTACACTTGATTCTATCAAACAGATGCGTGAAGATATGCAGGTACAGATAGATCACATGATCACAACCCTCAGTGAATTTAGAAACTTCTTCCGTACAAAAGAGAAAAATGAAACGTTCGGACTTAAACGCTCAACTCAGAGTGTAGCACTTCTGGTAAAAGATGAGTTTTTAAAAAACAACATTGAGATCTCTATAGTTCCAGAACATGAAGTACTTATTTACGGAAATGAAAATGAGTTTAAACACCTTATTTTAAATATTGTAAACAATGCAAAAGATGCTTTCAACGAAAGAGAGATCCAAAACCGTAAAATTGCTATAGACTTTATGAAAGACGAGCAGTGTACCTACTTAGAGATCTCCGACAATGCAGGTGGCATTCCAGAACACATCATCAAAGATATTTTCAAACCTGAAATCACTACAAAACCTGAGGGCAAAGGGACCGGCATAGGTCTTTATATGAGTACCCAAATAGCCCAAAAACTAGGTGGCCTTTTAAGTGTTAAGAATGGCAATGACGGTGCTATCTTTCAACTGAAAATTCCAAATGTAAATAATGTATAATTTTCTCTTTTAATATTCACTTTCAGAAGGAGAACTCATACTTTTACTCTTTTGTAACTGTTGAGCCATTTCAGCCTCATGTTTTACCTGTGCAAATTTTGGAAGAGCAACAGCAAGTAAGATCAGTATTGTAAAGATTAATCCGATGTAACCTGTAATTAGCCCTGTAAGTGCAAGACCGTCCCCACTTAACGTACCATTGCTATGTTTGATTTTTGATCTTGCAATATGACCAAAAATAACCGCTAATAAAGAGCCGAAAAAGAATAATCCAACTATTCCAAGAATCATACTGGCAATAGCCATTCCGGAAGTTTGTACTACAACTACATTTTGATTTGTTTGTTCCATCTTTTTCCCTTTAATACGAATTAATATATTTTACTATTCTTCTATTATTCTCTTCTTAATATCAAAAAGATTCCCCTTCTTCTAAAACCTTATAACAACTTGTTTAAAACAAACTATCCCAGCTCACACAAACTTTTTATAACCATAATTTTGATATAATTCCAAAATTAATAAGGTGTGTAAGAGTGTCTTATTAAAAATTTCAAGTTAAAAGGGTTTCTGATGAAACATATTCCAAGTGGCAAATACCAGCCATATCCAAAAATAGACTTGCCAAATAGACAATGGCCTGACAATACTATTACAAAAGCTCCAATCTGGTGTAGTGTAGATTTACGTGACGGTAATCAAGCGCTTATTAACCCGATGAACATGGAGAAAAAACTTGAACTTTTTACACTCTTACTCAAACTTGGATTTAAGGAGATCGAAGTAGGTTTTCCATCTGCATCGAAAGTTGAATTTGACTTTTTACGCAAGTTGGTAGATGACAACTTGATCCCTGACGATGTAACTATCCAAGTGCTAGTACAAGCTAGAGAGCATCTTATAGCAAAAACTTTTGAAGCATTACAAGGTGTAAAAAAAGCGACTGTACATCTTTACAACTCAACTTCGATCGCACAAAGAAAGATCGTTTTCGGTAAATCTCAAGAAGAGATCATTGAACTAGCACTTGAAGGTGTTGATTTAGTAAAAAAATATGAAGCACAGCACGACGGGAAAATCTTTTTAGAGTACTCTCCAGAGAGTTTCACAGGAACTGAGTTAGAGTTTGCTGCAAAAATCTCAAATGCAGTAACTGCTCGTTGGGGAATAAGTGCAGAGCGTCCTGTAATCATCAACTTACCGGCAACGGTTGAGATGGCTACACCAAACATCTATGCAGATCAAATAGAGTGGATGAGCAGACATTTAGATAATCGTGAGCATATCCTTATCTCTACACATACTCACAACGATAGAGGAACATCTATCGCGGCAACAGAACTTGCACTTTTAGCGGGAGCTGACAGAGTTGAGGGAACGTTGTTAAGCAATGGTGAGCGTACAGGTAACGTGGATATCATCACACTTGCACTAAACATGACAACTCAAGGTGTTGACAGCGGTCTTGACTTCTCAGATGTAAATGAAGTTGTAGAGGTAGTAGAGCGTGTAACAGAGTTACCGACACACCCAAGACATCCGTATGTAGGAGACCTTGTATATACTGCATTCTCTGGTTCACACCAAGATGCGATTAACAAAGGTCTTGCATATCAGCAGGCAAAAGAGCAGCCTTTCTGGGAAGTTCCGTACTTGCCAATCGATCCTGCCGATGTAGGTCGTACGTATGAGTCGATCATCCGTATCAACTCACAATCAGGTAAAGGTGGTGTTGCATATATCTTGGAACAAAACTACGGTTACCAGTTGCCAAAATCGATGCATCCGGAGATCGGACGTGCTGTACAAATGCTTAGTGATGTAGAGGGGCGTGAGCTTACTAGTGAAGAGATCTACGGTGTATTTAAAGCTGAGTATTTTGAACTTGATCAACATATCAAGTTTATCGATTTTAGCTCAACTACAAAAAATAAAGTTGCAACATGCACTTTAACATATGAGTACAACGGCAAAGAGATCACATCTGAAGGTACTGGCAACGGTCCAATCGATGCTTGTAAAGATGCACTTATGAAAGAGTACAAAAATGAGTTTAGTATAAAATCTTACTCTGAGCACTCTTGCGGAGATAAAAGCTCTGCAAAAGCTGTAGCATATATAGAGCTCAAAACAGCAGAAAAATTCTCTTGTTTTGGAGTTGGAAGAGATAACGATATCACAATCGCTACAGTTAAAGCACTTTTCTGTGCACTAAATAGAACTTACTCAAACTAAGTCCTAAGAGGTCACCCTCTTAGGCATCTCTTTTTTAAAACGCTAAATCCCAGCGAAAATAGAGTGTGCTCGAATCTCCGTTATACTTTTTCTTATTTTCAACATCATTGACCATAACTCCTAAGGTAAAACTATTATAGTCATTGAGCGTATAAGTAAGCTGCGGTGAAAGAAAACGACTTTGTTCACCACCAAAACTCTCAATATAGATAAAAGATGCATCGAGATAGATAGTTAGAGGGGAAGAGAGTGAGAGTGCTACATATAAAGGGGATGAAACCAAGTTAGGCAATATCTCCGAATCTAAATTTTCAGATATCTCCTTAGCCGTAAACGTTTTAGAGCTGTAGAGTGCTTCTACAACCAAAGTAAGCCCCTCTTCAAAACCGTAATCAGCTCCAACAAGTCCTTGAAAAAACCTTGTATTGTTACTCTCGATGTAAGCGCCCTCACTGCGCACCCCTACCCCTGAACTCTCTAAACTTCCATCAACCTCATACCCTATCATTTTGGTCTCATCACTATAGATCGCATCGAGTGCAAAATCAGCTACTTCCAAAAAACCCTGATAGCGCATAGCATAGCGAAACTTATCCGCTTCATTTTGAGAAACAATAGCGCTTAGATGTGATGTATCATCAAGATACCTTGTATATAATACACCTACTACACCGTAAGTTTCATCACTCTCAAGTGCATAGATATTTTTAGGGTTGTACAAATTGGTAGGGTTCCAGATGCGACCTACCCCCATAGTGATACTCTGCAATCCCACTACAACTCTGTTTACCTCATCTTCATATCCGCCGTAAGCTCTGTAAACTTTGGCATAGGTACTTCCGCCGTTATAGTCCATAAAAGAGGTTTGTGTTTTAAAGGGGGTATCGCTTCTAAGGGTTTTTTGATACTCAAAGAGTTCAGACTCTACATACTTGTTGCCGTAATAGTTGATCCCGTCTGCGATTACGGTAGAGAAATAGCCGTTGTCTTTCCAGTCCAAAGTAAAACGCAATCTGTCGTAGTTATAGAGGTACTCTTTTGTTTGATTTTTGTCATTGTAGTTTTGCAGCAGGGTGATATTTGTGTTTTGCGTTTTGAGTTCAAGCTCTGCAAAAAGTGTATAGGGTATAAGCAAGATAACAAGAGCTAAAACCTTAACCATCAACTATCTCTCCGTCATACATATTGATCACTCTTCGTACATTCTCTTTTACCATCTCGTCGTGTGATGCAAAGATGATGGTTAGCCCCTCTTTTTCATTTAACTCTTTCATCATATCGATCAAAATTTTCGAGTTTATAGAATCGAGATTTGCCGTAGGTTCATCCGCTAAAATTATCTTAGGCTTTGTAGCCACGGCACGGGCAACGGCTACACGTTGCTGCTCCCCGCCGCTTAAATTATTTGGAAGGTATTCAAGCTTGTCTGTGATATCTAAAAGTTTTGCAAGCTCTGTAACACGATTCTCTATAAAACTCTCTTCAAAACCTCGCAAACGCATTATAAAAGCGATATTTTCTTTCACATTGAGAACCGGGATAAGATTATACGCCTGAAAAACAAAACCGATTTGCTCCAACCTTAGAGTAGTTTTGTCTTCTTCGCCCAGTGAGCTTACCTCATCATCATCAAAATAGATCTCACCTTCGCTTAGATCATCAAGGGCACCTATCAGATTGAGCAAGGTTGATTTTCCGCATCCGGAAGGTCCATTTAAAAGGGTAAACTCTCCATCTTCAATTACAAGTTCAACATCGTTTAAGGCATGTACCTCTCGCGGCTCACCTTTGTAAAAGTACTTATGAAGATTTGTAATTTTGATCATTTTTCAACCTTTATGATATCTACAAGACTCAACTTTTTCAATTTTCTTAGTGGTATCACTACACTCAGTAACGAGGCCAAGACAATAGCGACAAAGGTCGTTGTAAAATAGCTCACCTTGATTGTTCCGTATATCACAGACTCATATCCCCACATCTCCAAAGCATCTGAAAAAGAGGTAAAATCAAGCCCGTAGTATTGTAGATACAGAAGCATCCCGTATCCTAAAACCGCACCGACAACATAACCTAAAAATCCAACTATTACCGCTTCAAGAATAACCTGCAAACGTACATATTTATAATGATACCCAACACTCATCATAATCCCAAACTCACGTATGCGATCGAGTATAGAGACATACATTACCCCGAAGATTCCTACAAAAACAACACTCATGACAATCATAAAAGTGATTGAATTAAAGATATACATTATATCTTGCATCTGTTGCATCATCGGCTGGAGTTCCATAAAACTTTTTACATCATACTCTCTGTATCTGTTTTGAATCTCCTTTGTTACTTTTTCATCGGAGAGCATTACAGATATTTGTGAGACCTGATTGCTTTGGAGTCCTAGCAGTTTTTGCAGCCTTGTTTTATCTACAAACATCCCTTTTGCATCAAGGGCTATATTTGTAGTTTGTACAATCGCTTTGATCTTGTAAGCGACTGAGATAATTTCACCGTGAATATCCTGTGTTGAGAAGACAACTTTTGAACCAATTTTTACTTTCAGTTTTTTGGCAAGTTCCAATCCGATAATTGCAGAGTTTTTCTCAACACTCAGCTCTCCGCTTTTTAAAAACTGTTCAAACTGACCGAACTGTTTTTCATCCTCTAAATCAATCCCTACCAATGTAATAAATGAAGATTTCCTCGCAGTAGATAACAACCCTTGAACATTTACCCTTCCTATCACGGAAGTAACAGCGGGATTCCCTTTTAAATCCTTTGTCATCGTATCTGCATCACTAATGATATCTTTGATCTCTTTGTCGATCAGATACCCTTTAGCGAAGATACTCACATCCCCGCTGTATGAGCGTCTATTTTTATCAAGCATATTCTCTGCCATCCCGTCATACAAGGCTTGGATCGAGAGCATCATACTCATACTCACAGATATCATCATAATAAGTAAGAATGTACGAGAAAGTCGTAAAAAAGAGTTTTTCCAGGCAAGTTTTGCAAGCAATTTATACATGACGGCTCGCTTCAAGCGGAGTAAAAAGATTTACATAGATATATGGGTAAAAAATACTGATATAGTTTAAAAGAAAAATAACAGCACTATTCCAGGCAACAGTAAATAGATCAAAGTTAAAAGGGATCTCATCCGATACTACCCCATAATCTTTATACATCTCCGCAATCCCCTCGATCACAATCGGATGGAGTGAATAATAGTAGGTGATATATGTTGCAATAGGTACGGCAAAAACAAGTGCCGCAAGAGTAAGAATCACTATCTCATAACTTAGCAGTTTAAAAAGCGCTTTTTTTGAGACTCCTATTGAGCGTAGAACGCCTATCTCTTTTATTCTAGCACTCACATTGATAAAACCGTAGATCATAATTACAAAGAAGATAACCACCATAAAAAGTGCCAAAGAGATATATCCAAAGATTGAGTCAACCTCCATAGCCTCGACCATCGTATCCATCAATGTTTTCCATGTAAGCGATTCTAAGTTCCCATTGTTTAGGCGTGCAGTAATCTCTTGATTTATAACATCAACCTGCTCTAAATCTTTTACGCTTACTACAATATATGAGGCCTTATTTTTCGAATACATCAAATCATCGAGATATTTTTTAGAGATAAACGATGCCCCTGCATCAAACTCATTCATCCCTGTTTTAAACACACCGCACAACTCAAAGATATCTGCGGCAAAAGAGCCGTCACTCGCACCACCTATAAATGAGAACTCATTTCCAAGACCAAGAGAGAGCTTTTTCACAAGATCGACACCCATATAGACACATTTTCCGCTATTTTCTTCTAGATAACTCCCTTTGAGCAAAGCCTCTTTAAGTGTAGAGATATCTGCTTCAGCCTCAGGTTCTATCCCAACAACCAAAGAGGCACTCGAGTTGTCTTTATAGGAAAGCAGACCGTACGTCTCATATCTTGCGGCAATATTTTTAATCCCCTCTATTGTTTTTATCTTGTTTTTGTACGTATCAACATTTTCAAGATAATACTCATAGCCACCCTCGTCACGATACCCTTTTTTATAGATCTCTATAGCCGAGGTATAGATTTTGAGTGAGTTTTCAAGCATAGAGTTGTGTGAACCGTCCATCATAGATACATAGACGATAAAAAGAAGTGTAGAGATAAAGGTAAGTATAAAGGTAGTGATTGAGCGAGCTTTATAATAGAAGATGTTTTTAAGTGCTAAAGTGAACATAGAAACAGTATACTCTCTTTATCTAGAAAATCTCTTAAGTGCACTTTTCTGAAAATATTCGTGCGGAATATCTAGATCATATTCTACTTTTTGAAGCGTAATCTCTGTGTATTGCCCCTTTTTCTCATAAGGCTCTACGCGCCAATACAAAGGGATGTAATATTTGCCGTACTTTTTCACATCTTTATAGATAAAAAAACGGACTATTTTGCCATCTTCATCGTAGTAGGTATCTTTTTGGGAAGTGTAGGTATTGAGATCGATCTGCAGGTCTATCTTTCCCCAAACAACCGCTGCATCCTCTTTCGGAGTAAGTTGAAGGGTCACGATATTCTCTTTTTTGTTGATGATCTTAGGCTTATAATCTTCAACAAGGGAGCTTTGTTTTACGATATCGTCATTACTGATATCGCTCCCCATCCACTTTTGCAGCATCATAGAGGGTGGTATTTTTATAACCCTCTCGATTTTAGGGACATACTGCCACATCTGATTATCTAAGCTTAAAAAAGTGATCCCTCGATCGCGGGGCGGGTAAGTGATCTTTACAAAACTTTTTTCACTTCCTTGCGAATAGTTTTCTAACTTGATCACCCTTTCATGTCCCGATGAAACCACCTTCATAGTCAGCTCTATATAGATAGTGCTTCCTCTAAGATTTTCATCGAGTTTTTTAACAATATCTGCTGCTTCGTCGCCAAACAAGAAAAAGAACGAAAGGCTTAGAAACAGTAGATGTTTCATCTTAAAAAGAGAGCCCTACCGTTAGCTCGGGATATTTTCTGTAACACTGTTCAGAAGGCTCACAAGTGTCATAATACTCTACAGTATATCCAAATGAGATGTAAGTGTTTTTGCTTGTTATAACACTTAACCCTCCCCTAAAACCGTATGATGTGAAATCATCGTATACTGAGCTGTTTATAAAAGTTTCTTTTACAAAAGCTCCGAGGTACGGTCTTAACTTTCTATCGAGTGAAATATAATAATCTGTACGTAAAGAGAGTTCATTAAACGTTGGTTCTGCACCAAGCCATGCTCTGTAGTTCACACCCACGGCAAGATTATCTACAACACAATACTCCGCACCCACACCTACTATTCCGTAGCTGCGGTTATAGGTATCTCCCGAACCTACTAAGAAGTTCAGATTGGTCTTTCCTTTTGTAAAGACATCCCCGCTTACCAATGTAGCCAATAATGAAAATAAAACTAGAACTCTTATCAAAATAATAACTCCTCTGTAGCATCAGAATGAACTTCTGCTTTTGGTGGTTTTGAGATATCACTGAAGTACTCTTTTTCACCGTCAATAGTTACTTCACGAACACCTTCAGGAATATCAAACTCTCTTTTAATTTGCGGATATATTTTTAAAACTTCACGATAAAAGTGTGAGAACGCAGGAGCAGCTATCCTACCCCCTGTTTCTCTTCTGTACATAGGTGTATTATCATCATTTCCAAACCATACGATTGTCTCAATAGTTGGAGAATATCCAGCAAACCACCCATCAACATTAGAGTTTGTTGTCCCCGTTTTTCCGGCCAATTCGATTCCTCTGACTCTTGCACCCCTACCTGTACCACGCTTTACAACGTCACGTAAAATAGTTGTCATAATAAACGCCTGCGAGGCAGGTGAGATCTCTTCTCTTTGGTCCTCTTTTTGATAGATCTTCTTTTCATCTTTATAGATAGAACTGATTAGGTGTGTTTGCACCTGTGTCCCGTAATTTGAAAAAGATGTATAGTATTTTGCAAGTTCAAGCGGTGATACCGACATTGTCCCAAGTGAAATAGATAGATCGTTTGGAAGATGTTTGATATTAAACTTTTTTAACTCTCTTATCAACTGCGGTAAACCTATGTCATTTACAAGATTAATAGTTGCAAGGTTTCTTGAGTGGATCAATGCTTCTCTAAGTGGGATTAACCCTTTATAATTTTTTTCATAGTTTTTTGGCTGCCACTTCATCTCTTCGCCATCTTTTTCATAGTCATACGTTTTGGCAATATCAACTAACTCTGTTGCTCCCGAGTATCCGAGATTTATAGCAACCTGATAGATAAAAGGTTTAAATGCTGAACCCGGTTGACGTTTCCCTTGTGTTGCACGGTTGTATGAAGAGACTCTGTAATCAACCGAGCCAACCATAGCTAAAACATCTCCGCTGCTTGGTTCTATTGAAACAATAGCACCGTTTACTTTACTTATATTAATATCTTTTGCAAGTAAAATCTCAGGATCGTACTCTAAAAGAGCTTTAATATTTTTTTCCTCTTTCTCTTTATAGTTTTCAACCCTTGTTAAAAATCTATCATAGGCATATTTTAATGATTCTCTTGCTGCTTCTTGAAGTTTCAGATCAATTGAAGTATAGATCTCATAACCGCCTGTTTTAAAATCTTTAATCCCCATCGCATACATTCTTCTAGCTACCTCGTCAACAATAAAAGGTGCTTTGTTTTGTGTCAATGTATCATCATACACTTTTGGGTTTTCTGCTAACGCTTTCTCATATGCAGTATCATCGATCCAGCCAAGAACATGCATTCTGTTAATAACTCTGTTTGCACGACCCATAGAGATCTCATAGTTTTTCGTAGGTGCATATGCCGAAGGTGCTTTAGGAAGCCCTACGAGTATAGCTACCTCTTTGAGTGTCAACTCATTTAGTTTTTTATGAAAATAACCGTCAGCTGCCGTTTTAATTCCGTAATATCCATGCCCGTAATAGATCTCGTTTAAATAGCGCTCTAAAATTTGCTCTTTTGTCAGAACCTTTTCTATCTTGATCGCATAGATAGCCTCTTTGATCTTACGAGAGAGTTTTTTCTCACGTGTTAAAAGGACATTTTTTACCAGCTGCTGAGTGATCGTACTTGCACCCTCGACGGCATGCCCCGCCTTGATCACTTTAAGTGCTGCACGAAAAATTGCATCGATATTAATTCCGGGATGTTCAAAAAAAGTTGTATCTTCTATCGCTACCAAAGCCTCAACTACACGAGGTGGAATCTCATCGAAAGATGCATAATAACGGTGTTTTTCATCAAAAATGTTTGCTATTTTTTCACCGTCTTTATCGTAAATACGTGTAGTTACTGAAGGTTTATAATCAACTAATTCGGAAACGTCGTAATCAAACTTGATATAAAAGTATCCAAACACCATAAATGGTGATAATAATCCTAAAATAAAAAGTGTAATTATTATTTTTTTTATCATTCTCTATATTTCCTATTTGCAAAATTTGCTTCAATTAATGTTTTTGTATATTCATTTTGAGGATCGTTAATTATACTAGCCATTGTACCACATTCAACTAACTTCCCCAACTTGATCACACAGATATCCTCACAAAGAGACTCTGCCGAAGCTATGTCGTGTGTTACAAAGAGCATCTTAAAACCCTCTTTTTTTTGTAGCTCTTTTAAAAGCTCAATAATATTGATTCTTGTCTGCGGATCGAGTGCAGTTGTCGGTTCATCAAGGAGTAAAAGCTTCGGTTTTTGACTTATCGCTATAGCTATTACAACCCTTTGAAGTTGCCCACCTGAAAGTTCGGGAGGATATCTATCAAGCAGTGCAAGTTCCAGTCCCAACTCTTCAAAAAGCTGCTCAATTCTCTCTCTGGAGACAAAAAACTGTTTTTTTATTTTTGTCAGCGGAGAGAGAGCCGTAAAAGGGTTTTGTACAACTAAACTCACATCCCCGTTGCGTCCGAGTTTAATAGCACTGTCAACTTTTATGTTTAACTCCATAGACTCAGGCAGCATATCTAAAAGCGATTTGAGTGTTAAACTTTTTCCGCTTCCGCTTTGTCCCACAAGGGCTAAAGAGCTCTTCACCTCAAATGCAATATCTACTAAAGTATCACCCTTGTGTTTTATCTCAAGCTGATTAATCTTCAAGATGCACCTCTTGATTGATCATTTGGGCAACTTTAGTAAGGTCTTCACAACTCTCACCCAAACGTGTAATCACCCTTAAAATTGCACTAGCAACTGTGGGCTGGCGAATAGCACCTATGCTGTACCCCTGCTCAAAAAGTTTGTTTTTAATCTCAATCACCTTACGGTTATCCCCGATCACTATCGGTGCAATTAATCCATCGATCTCTAAACCCAGCTCTTTTTTTACAATCGCTTGTCTTTTTGCAATCTCCTCTTTTAAACTCTCTTTGTTTTCTATAATATATTTCAGCGCATTATGTCCGAGCAATGTATCGTACAAAGATAAAGAGGTAGCATAGATAATAGGCTTTGCACGGTTTATAAGATACTCGTTAATATGAGCAGAGGACAAGATATAGGCACCGAAACTTCCGTATGCTTTGCCGAGTGTCCCCATCTTTATATGATTTGGTTTGATCTCGATGTTGTAAAGATCATATACACCCATAAGTTTTTTCCCTACAACACCGCTGCTGTGTGCCTCGTCTACTATCAAAATAGCTTCATATTGATCACAGAGTGAAAAAACCTCTTTAGGACAAAGATCACCGTCCATAGAGTAGATCCCCTCAACTGCCACAATGTTTCTTTTACCCTTTGAGTTTTTGAGTAGAGTTTCCAACTCATCCATGTCGTTGTGTTTAAAAAAAGTCACATCGACATGCTCAAGATTTGTAGCAAGTACACCTGAGGCGTGATACAACTCATCCATAAAAAGTTTATCACCCTTACGTACTAAAGACTCAATCAAAGCGATATTGGCATTAAAACCGCTGCCTAAAACAACCCCTGCCTCAAAACCGTTAATGCGGCATAGTTCATCCTCAAAATCTTTATGTATCTGATGGTAACCGTTTACTAATAAAGAAGCTTTTGAACTGTGTACGTCTAAGTCATTTAATACATCTACAGTTTTACGGTGCAACTCCTTATTGTGAGCCAGACCAAGATAATCGTTTGAAGCAAAATCTTTTATCTTATAGTTTAAAACTTCGCGTGTACGAAAACGTCCCGATTTTTTTAACGCTTTGAGCTCGTTGCTGTAAAAATTCATCTGGTTACTACTTGATTTCTGCCGTTTGCTTTTGCTTCATACAGTGCTTCATCGGCTCTACTTAAAAGGTGTTCAGAATCTTCACCTTGAATATATTCTGTCACACCAAAACTCATTGTAATCGGTAAAACCACTTTATGATCAGCTACTTTTTTTCTTATTTTTTCAGCTAATTTAGCACCTTTTTGTAAATCTGCATACGGAACAATGATAAGAAATTCTTCACCGCCCATTCTACAAAAGATATCAGCCTCTCTAATCATAGTAGATATTAACTTAGTATACTCTACTAAAACACTGTCACCCACACCGTGACCGTGTTTATCGTTAACGCGTTTAAAATGATCTATATCTATCATAATAACCGCTATCGGGAACTTATAACGTTTTGCAAGTGTAATAGTCTCTTCAATTTTTATTTTATAGTAACGTCTGTTTCCGATATTTGTCAGTGAATCTGTAATGGTTAATGTTTCGAGTTCTTTTTTATACATCTCTTCATTTGTAACATCGGAGAAAATAGCACTGTAATACCCTTTCTCTTCAGAGACGAGTGCTACACCCACGCTAAAATAGTAACTCTGATTATCATAAATTATTTTTACCTTATTTGGTTTGTCCGGATTATGTAAAATGTAATCTATCCATAACTCACCATCAATATATCTTGTTATATACCCATCTTCATGTACGAAAAGTTCACAGATACATCCATGTCTATCTTTAAACTCTTCAATACTACTCTCTTTGGAAAAGTACTTAAAAAATGTTTTATTCACATCTATTATTTTCTCTTTATCGTTTATGATTACTATATTTGTCGAAGAATCTATAATATTTTTTATATACGATTTTTGGCGTGCTAAAAGATAAAACAGTACAAGATTCACCATACCTGCCAATATAAGGATAATAATAAACCCTACTGCTACCCATTTAAAAATAAAAAACTCTTCATTATCTGTAGATATATCTGTCAGCTTTTTAAACATTATATAGTAACCGAGAGTATCACCCTTAAAACCAGTTAAAGGGTATGAGACAATTATATAACCGTTTTCGATCTTATATCCAGTGGAAAAATAATTCTCTATCCCCTCTTGCTGCAAGTATGCAAGCTTATCTTTCGGGACATCAAAGTTTGCAATATAATACCCTTCCAAAAAAGTTTCCGTAAATGGATGCTGTAATTTTTGCGTATGTTCTTTATTGAGCATAACGACAGAATCTATTTGAGATTTTTTAAGCCCTTTTTCTATAGAGTTAAAATGCGATATCAGCTCCAACACCCCAATCACACGATTTGATTCCATTATCGGAACCATCGCTTTAATTGCAACGGCAAACTTACCCGAACTGATTGTATAAAGAACTTTTTTTGTTTTTATAACTTCGGCGAGGTCCGTTCTTACATTTTTTACACTATCTCCCCGTTTATTCGTCCAACTTCTGTACACGGAGTTTAAATTTTTATCTATTATATTGATCCATATATTTTTATACTCTGTATCTTGTTTTAGTTTTTTTACTAATGCTTTATAGTAGTTTCTATGAACTCTTCTGTTTTTTATCTCATCTATTAAGCGTTGGTCCTGAGAAAGTACTAAAGCAATTGCAATAGTCGCTTTTTGTTTCTCAAAAATCATCTGGGCTACACGTGAATGCATATCTGTAGCTTGGTGCTTATAGTTCTCCTCTTGCATCTCATATTTTTTTGCATTTACAAAATCAAAATAGTAATAAGAAGCTACCATCAAAATAGAGATGAAACTTGCTAAGAATATATAGATTTTACGATTATTAAAAATGCTCATCTACATAAACCTCTTGAGTACTTCTACACTAAGCCCCATAGCAGTACTTTCATAGCCGCGTACCTCTTTAATGTAAGATTTGCAAAAACCTTCTACCATACATCCGCCCGCTTTTCCACGCCACTCACCGCTTTGTAAATAACTTTCTAAAGCGTCATGGTCAAACTCATCAAAGATATAATCGGTTTGAGAGATATCTACTATCTTTACTTTTTGTGAATGGTAGATCATACAAGTGATAATACTGGTAATATTTCCGCTTTGTGTCATTAAAATATTACGAGCATCATCTATACATTTTGCTTTTCGAAGGATTTGGTTTTGTGAAGTAACAACGGTATCGGCAACTAAGAGTGGATACTCTTCAATCCCAAAACTCTTGAGATTAGTTTCGTACTTTCCAAGTGTTGCCTGATATACGAAGTTTTTTGGAGAGGTTGCGATTATGCTATCTTCATCAAACTCTACACTCTCCTGGATAAAGTCTATCCCTGCATTTTGCAGTAAAAGGGCCCGAGTAGGAGATGAAGAAGCAAGTCTAATACGCATTTCTAAGAGTAACTCCTAAGAATATAGCGATAACTCCTAAGATAATATTTAACGGAACCATATACTTTCCGATAAGCTCTAATGCTTTTTTTGCACCGGCAGTGTCACCTGCATCTAAAAGTTTCTGTGCTTTGTTACGTCTTAAAATCATAGCTAGAAGGTTTGCACCCATTACCATCCAGATAACCTCTTTTACATGAACAAGGTTATAGATATACATTGCATAATCATCGATCACATTTCCGTTTGCATCAACAGCTGCAGCGCGGAAACCCAAACCAACCGCCATAATTACGGCAGTGATAATCAAGATAAACACAAACGGAGAAACGATTGCAAATAATCTTTTTAATGCATGTGCAACTCTCGGTAGTCTTTGAGCCGGCTCTAACTCCATAAAAGAGTTGTGTGCAGCATATCGCATAGCGATCATTCCGCCAACCCATACAACAGCACTTATAATGTGCAAGAAAATAATAATTGTCTTATACTCTGCAAAGAGTGCTATCATTCCATCTTTCATTAACTTAATACCTCTGTAATAAATGCTAAAGATTCCTCTTTCGCTTCAGGAAGTTTTGTTTTATCTTTTCCACCCGCTTGAGCAAAGTCTGGACGGCCGCCGCCGCCACCGCCTAAAATCGGTGCTATTTTTTTGATCCAGTCACCCGCTTTGGCATCGCAACCTTTTACACCTGCAGCGATCAGTACTTTATCCCCTTTTACTTGGAAAAGCATTGCAGCTAGTTTTTCATTTTCGTTTTTCAGTTCATCAATTTTCTCTTTGATATCACCGCTTGGAAGCTCTTCAACTACAACCGCTACACCGTTAATCTCATTTGCCTTGATCTCAACTTTTGCAGACTCTAACGCCTCTTTTACTTCAACTTTTAGCTCATCGATATTTGCTTTAAGTCTGTTAATACCTGCAATCACGTCAAGATTTTTTACTTCAGTTTCTACTTGTTTAAGAAGAGCTCTTTGCTCACAGAAATAGTCATACGCAGCTTTTCCACACACAGCTTCAATACGTCTAACACCCGCACTTACACCGCTCTCTTTTGTGATGATAAAGCTTCCAATGTTTGCAGTGTTGTCAACGTGAACACCACCACAGAACTCGATACTTGAACTATCAAAACTTACAACTCTTACTTCATCACCGTATTTCTCACCGAACTGGCTTTTTGCACCAGATTTTAGTGCTTCTTCTATCGGTAGAACTTCTGTTTTTCTTACAATTGCACGAGAGATAAGTGCGTTAACACGTTGTTCAATCTCAGTTAACTCTTCACTACTTAGAGCTTTTGGATGTGAGAAGTCAAAACGTAAACGGTTTGCTTCGTTAAGTGAACCGGCTTGAGAGATATGCTCACCAAGTACATCATAAAGTACTGCATGAAGTAAGTGAGTTGCCGAGTGGTGTTTTATGATCTCGTTTCTTGAGATATCTACCTGTGCATCTACAACATTACCTACACTTAACTCTTTTGTAACTTCAACTTGAGACAGGTTAAGACCAAAGAATTTTTTCGTATCTAGTACTTTTGCAAACCCTTCAAGCTCACCGCTGTCACCGCACTGTCCGCCGCTTTCAGCATAAAATGGTGTAATGTCAAGATATACCCAACCTTTTTCACCAGCTTTAAGAGTATCTACACGTTTAAACTCATCATTTAAAAGTGCTTTTACTTCACCCGAGTGTTCAGTAAAGTCATATCCTACAAAAACATTCTCACCGAACTCTTCAAGTAATGCTTTAAAATCACCGTGAACAGCTTCGTCACCGCTACCTTTCCAAGCAGCTTTTGCACGTTGCTTTTGCTCAGTCATAAGTGCTTCAAATTTTTCAGTATCTAAAGAGAGACCTTTTTCACGAAGCATATCTTCCGTTAAGTCTAACGGGAAACCGAAAGTGTCGTAAAGTTTAAATGCAACCTCACCTGAGAATACATCTTTTGTAGTTTCAAGCTCTTTTTCAAACAGTGCAATTCCACTTTCGATAGTTTTAAAGAATCTTGCTTCTTCAAGTTCGATCTGCTCTTTTATAACTTCCGCTTTTTGTCCAAGATACTCATACTGAGACTTCATAATCGATACCAATGTATCTACGATCTTGTACATAAACGGTTTTCTAAAACCAAGAAGGTATCCGTGTCTTACAGCACGGCGCAAGATACGACGAAGTACATAACCGCGCCCTTCGTTTGAAAAGTTTGTCCCTTGAGCAAGTAAGAACACAGTAGTTCTGATGTGATCAGCAATTACACGATAACTAGCACCAGTTGCATACTCATACTCTTTGCCTATTAGCTCTTCAACTTTACGGATGATCGGCATAAACAGACTTGAACCGTAGTTAGACAGAGCCCCCTCTTTAATAGCAACTACACGCTCTAGACCCATACCAGTATCGATAGACGGTTTAGGAAGCGGGTTCATAGTACCGTCAGCTGAACGCTCATACTGCATAAATACCAAGTTCCAGATCTCTAAAAATCTGTCACCGTCACCGCCCATGTAATCTTCAGGGCCATTGAAGTGTTCTTCACCTTGATCGTAAAAGATCTCACTACACGGTCCACACGGTCCCGTATCACCCATCTGCCAAAAGTTATCGGCATCGCCAAGACGCATAATGCGATCTTTTGCTACATACTTTTGCCAAATAGCTTCCGCTTCATCATCGCTCTCGTGAACAGTTACCCATAACTTCTCGATCGGCAGTTCTAAAACTTCAGTAATAAATTCCCATGAGTAAGCGATAACTTCCTCTTTAAAATAATCACCAAAACTAAAATTCCCCAGCATCTCAAAAAACGTGTGGTGACGTGCAGTGTGTCCAACATTTTCCAAGTCATTGTGTTTTCCACCCGCACGGATACATGTTTGACATGACGTTGCACGAGGGTTTTGTGGTACTGGAACTTCCCCTGTAAAGATAGACTTAAAAGGGACCATTCCGGCATTGTTAAATAGCAAAGTAGCATCATCTGGAACCAGCGGTCCAGAAGCTACTCTTTCGTGTTGTTTCGATTCAAAAAACTTAAGAAACTCTTCTCTAATATCCATCAATATATCTCTTCTTATAAAATTGTGCGATTATATCTAAAAATCGCTAAAATTCAGCTCATCTTTGATTTTTAGGGCTTTATAATGGCTTTGAAATAAGTCTGCAGCGATCCCGTTTTCATACTTTAGAATCTCTTTTTTTGGATCTAAAATAGGGGTTGTTTTGTATCCGCAAGAGGGAGATTTTGATTTTAAAACGATCGCATCAGCCTCTTGATTTTTCTCGATAAACGAGAGTATTTCATCTTTTAGAAGTTGTGTCACATCCTTGTTGGTCTCATCGGTTATGATCCTTTTTTCTCCATCAATAAGCATCACATTGATCCGCTCTCTCGGCGTTCCAAAAAGTGGTGCTTCTGGACAAAAAGGGATAATCTCATACTCTTTAAAATACTCCAACAACTCAGCATATTTTTTCGTTTTTCCGTCATAACGGCAATATTCTCCCAACAAACACGCCGATATAATCACTTTTTTTCTCATATACACACCTAAATTACAGTTTTTTTTCGCTATTATCTTGAAATGATTTCTTTTGCACCTTTTACTAAAAAGACAGTATCGATACCGAAAACTCTCAGTAACTATACCCAACAAAAAAATATTAGCATAAAAGATATTGACTTTACACTTGAAAAGTATGAAACGCTTATTCGACGTAAAGATATTAAAGATGATCTCCTTATAGAAAATCCTGCCGAGATAGATGAAGAGATTTTACTTGATAAAGATGCAAGGATTTATCAACGCTACGATATTAAAATATCCCCTTCTGACCTAGATATAAATTCTTATAAGATAACACTTGCTGCAAATAAACAAAAAACAAAAGTGATAGCAATTATAAAAGCGGGAAGTATCTTTAACAAAGATGAAAAACTTTATGAAAAACTTTTAGCACAAATTCAGCACAAAAAACTTGCTACAGGGTTTTTAATAAATATTTTTGAAGAAGATCTAGAGACACAATTACAAAAATTGATTAAGATTCTCCCTTACGGTAAAAAACTGCCAAAAGATATAAAATTTGTTGTCGCAAGAGGGATTGAACCGACTGACGGTGATGACGGAGAAGTACAAAAGATCTATTTATCATATCAACAAGATGAGCAAAGAAACTATATAGACGGAGTCAAAAAGGGGGAATTGGTACTCCGTTATAAAAAACCTCTAAACGGTAGTGGCGGACGCTCTTGTGAGGGTAAATATATCCCCGAAAAGCTAGCGCAGAACTTCAATATACCAGAGATGGATGAGAGTGTTATTCTCAAAGAAAATGATAAATTTATGGAGTTTTATGCAAACGAAGACGGTTTTGTTGAATATGACGACAAAACGCTGAAAATATCTAAAACGCTAAAACTTGAAGGGGCTGACTATAAATCAACGGGACATCTGGATGCAAAAGATCTAAAAGATGAGATCAGTGTTGAGATAAAGCACAATAAAGAAGCATATGAAGATGCAATCGGAGAGGGATTAAAAGTTGATGTAAAAGATCTCAATGTCGACGGGAGTATAGGTTCAAACGTAAATGTAGCTGCCCAGAGCATAAACATTGATGCACAAACACACAAAAGAGCAACGTTTACAGTTGAGAACAAAGCCAATATCAAACTCCACAGAGGAGATCTTACGGCCAGTCATGCCGAAATCGAAATATTGGAAACGGGAAAAATAACGGCTCACAAATCTATCCATGTGAAAAAAGTTGTCGGTGGAGAGCTGGCTGCCCCGAAAATATATATTGATGAACTTGTTTCCAATGCAAAAATCATAGCTTCCGAACTGATAGAGATAAAAAGTATCAGAGGTTCAAACAACATTTTAATGATTAATCCCGATAAAGTTCAGGCGTATCATCAAGAGAAAGAGGATTTGACTAAAGCTATTAAAGACAAACAGCAAAAGTATCAAGAGGATTTTGATGCTTTACATAAAGAGATTGCAGAACACGCCCAAGAGATAGACAGAATAAAAACGTTTCAAAAACGTATACTTGTAGCACAATCAACTGGTAAAGCACCGACAAAACAAGATCTAATTCGTGTTCGAGAGTATAAAAGGAAATCTCAAGAGTTCAAAGAGAGAGAAGAGCAATTCAAAGAGAGAGAAGAGTCCATAAAACAGATGGAAGCCGAACTTGAAAAATTACTAGAACAGGATCTTCACGCTGAGATTAGAACCAAGTCACTTTATGACGGCCATATAAAAGTAATATTTGTAAACCCTGACGATGGGAAGGAACTTGTATTTATGCCGCAAGGGCAAGTTGAAGTTATTTCACTCAAACTTGATGAGCGAAATAACAGGGTAATAAAAACTACTCCTTAAGCGATCACGATAGATTTTATCTCCGTCATCTCTTCGATCGCAAATCTTGGACCTTCACGTCCAACACCACTTAGTTTTACACCGCCGTACGGCTGAATATCAAAACGAAGTGTCGGCATATCGTTGATCACTATTCCACCTGCATCTAATTCATCAATAGCACGGTTTGTAATGCTTAGATCGTTAGTAAATACAGAGAACTGTAATCCGTATGGAGAGTTGTTCATACGTGGAAGCGCATCATCAAAACCGTTCACACGTACAAGTGATACGATTGGAGCAAACACCTCTTCACATACTATCGCCATATCATCATGAACTTCAGTCATTACACAAGGATAAAAAAGTCGTCCTTCACGATGTGGAGGCAACATAGGTTGAGCTCCCTCTTCTATAGCAGACTCTACCCAATTCATTGCTCTCTCACAAGCATCATCATCTATAAGCGGTCCCATAAATGTTTCATCCTCATATGGAGAGCCAACTTTGAGTTTTTTCGTCTCCTCAGCCATCAGCGCTGCAAATTCATCATACACTGCATCATCTACATAAATTCTCTGTAAGGAGATACACACCTGCCCTGAATTTACAAATGCACCGAGTGCACAACGCTGGGCTGCAAGTTTTAAATCAGCTGTTTTTTCTATAAACGTCGCTGCATTTCCGCCAAGCTCAAGGCCTACTTTTTTAATACCTGCATTTTTAGTGATAATATTTCCTACAGGTACACTTCCCGTAAAACTTATAACACGTGGGATATCAGAAGTGATAAGTGCACTTCCAACCTCTGCATCGCCATAAACAACACTTAAAGCATCTTTGATCGCATATTCACTCTCAATAAAAAGTTTTGCAAACTTATATGCAGTAAGGGGTGCTTCAGGTGTAGGTTTAAGTACTACCGCATTTCCCGCAACAAGTGCAGGTCCAAGTTTATGTGCTACCAGGTTAAGAGGAAAGTTAAAAGGTGTAATTGCGACAACTACACCTGCTGGCTCACGACGAAAAAGTGCGAGTGTCTTTTTTCCGCTTGGCATTGCATCTGTATTGATTGTCTCACCGTGCATTGTACGCATTGTTTCAGCCGATAGTGTCAGCGTTTCTATACATCTATCCACTTCTACACGAGCAAATGCTATAGGTTTTCCAACTTCATCTGTAATCGTTTTTGCAATATCTTCTTTTGTCTCTTTGAGTTTCGATACAACATCCAAAAGCCAGTTACATCTTTGAGAAAGGGTTGAGAGTTTTGTACCCTTTGCTGCTTCTTGAGCAATATCTAGTGCTTTAGTGGCATCTCCGGCATCACATATCGGAGATTTAGAAACCACTTCACCGTTGTATGGTGATTTTCGTTCATTAAACGTATCTTTCGTAGCGGCTTGCGAGCCGAAAAATATCTTTGCTTCCATCTAATTCTCCGTAAAAGTATAATGGGTAAATTATACCATCTTTGAATTAAATGAAAAACTTTTTACCAGCCTCTAATTACAGTATGGCAAGCTACACAATCATTAAGAACTTTTCCGTATTTCTCAGTTGCCGTAGTAAATTCGTTGTTTTCTATAGCTTTTCTTAGTACTTCTAGATCTTCGCTAAGATTGTTTGTAATATTTTGTGTAACACGTACCTTTTTGTTATTAGGAATAAATGTTGTTACATCAACTGTTTTAAATATAGCATCAGAATTTTTCAGAGTATCTATACCTTTTAAAATCTCACTTTTTGAGTTATACATAAACCCTCTTTGTACCTGTTGCATACCTCTATCCATCAATTGCATTGTTGCAGTAATAGTGGTGTCAGCTGCAAAAGCTGCTACAGAAGTGAAAGCCAATGCCAACATAAGTTTTTTCATACGATATCCTTAATAATAACTTTTCTAAATGTTACTACTTTAATAATTAAAACTCTATAAAGTTATATTTTCAACTAATACTACTTCATCCGACGTTACAACAAGTGCATCAAAAGTGTAATCACAATCCAAAGCATGCTTTTTCATATACACATCTGCTGTTTTTATAATACGGGAGAGTTTTGTCGGAGTGATGTTGGCAATTGCACTCTCATAGTCGTCCCCGCTTTTTACTTCTACAAAATGAAGTACCTGATCTTTTGTCACAATAATATCAATTTCACCAAAACGGCTGTAAAAGTTTCTCTCTACTATTGCATACCCTGTTTCTTCCAGAAAAACGGCTGCTTTATCCTCTGCCAGATTACCTTTTTCTCTACTCATAGTAAGTTGAAACTCCCATATCTAATCTAAAAACTTAAGTCAAATCATTGTAAATTGGATCTATACTAAAATTATTTGAGATGGAGGATTGTTATGAATTACTTCAAATCCTACACTCTATTATATCTTATCCTGTTTTGTATGGAACTTCATGGCGATGAACATCCACAAGAGTTAATGGATGATGCCAACTGTATGCGTTGCCATGCTACAAGTGATTTTGAACCGAGAGAGGAGAAGGTTAATAGTTTTAAAAAACTGCACCATCAAGTTGGTGTATGTGCAGATAATAATTTTGCCGGATGGTTTGAAGAGGAGAAGTTAGATGTTTCCAATCATCTTGACTGGAAACATTATCATTTTAAAAGTGGTAAATAACTTTTAGCACTTTATTACATCGACTTTGATCGACTTAAATGCAGCTGTGAGTATCAGCTCATCTCTTGCATCACCAAAGAGATTGTTTATCTTTGATTTTGCATGATGGAACGTTACAAACAGCGTATTTGGTTTGATCTTGTCGGTAATCTTTACAGTAAGCGGTGTAGATTCACCAAATTCACTTTTTAGGATCACTTTCTCTGTCGTAAAATGTTCAGCATCTGCTTCACTTACAAGTAAAATATCTTCATCATATCTGTCATTTAATTTTTCAGAACGTTTTGTTTGTGCCGCATTGTTATAGTGTGCTAAAGTTCTTCCCGTTGTCAGATAAAAACCGCTAAGTTTTTTACTCAGTATCTCTTCTACCATGTTACGCGGTTCATACTGTTTGTATTTGAAATATCCGTAACCGTCTGGTGTTCTAAAATCTAGTTGATGCAAGATCGGAGTATCTTCTGTATGAACAGGCCATTGTAGTCCACGTTTACGGTGTTTTTCAAGTCTATGATAATCTGCTCCGCTAAAACGTCTGTACGCAACTTCACGCACCTCATCCCAAACATCTTGAGAAGTTTCGTAGTTTGCAGAACCGCCCATTTTGTTATCAAGGATCTGTAAAACTTCCCAGTCATCAGGAAGATCAGATTTTACAAGCGGTTGTGAAAGGTGTAAACGACGCATAGCATTTACATATACACCCGTTTTCTCATATGCAGATTTTACACCCACTACAATGTCTGCACGATTTGCCACATCTGTCATAAACAGCTCTTGAACAAAAAGAAGTTCCAATTCGTTAAACGCTTTATCTATCTTGTTTAGATTTGGATGGATATGCGTTAAATCCTCACCGATGTTTAAAACAGCTTTCAGGCGTCCCTCTAACATCTCATCAACAAGCTGAGGAGTCATTAAACCTACCTCTTTTGGCTCTTGATAATCAGGATCGTAATATGGAAGCATACCCATATCACAAGTCCCCTGAACATTGTTTTGTCCGCGTAAAGGCATAAGACCAGCACCGCTTTTACCCACATTACCCGTCATAAGTGCTAAGTGTGTGATCGCCATTACCGCGTATGAGCCGTCAAGGTGTTCAGTGATTCCGAGACCCCAGAAGATCATAGATTTTTTCAGTGCATATTCACGAGCCACTTTACGGATCATTTTACCCATATGCTCATACCCTTCGATCTGCTCAAAGAACTCAGGTTTTGCGTATGGATCGTTTAAAATTTTCTCTTTAAACTCTAAGAAATCTTTTGTACGATCAGCAATAAAACTCTCATCATACAGATCCTCATCGATGATCGTATATGCAAGCATATTTAAAACCATCAAGTTTGCTTCGTGTGGGATAATAGCCTTGTATTTTGCAAAACGGTGCAGCTTAATTTCACGCACGTCAAATACAGCCAGGTTGTCGTGCTCACGTGCTACGTCTAAAATACGGTTTGAGATAATAGGATGGGCTTCAGTCGTATTTGAACCGATTACAACCATAAATTCAACATTATAGATATCGTTGTACGGATTCGTCGCCGCACCTTCACCGATTGTTGCACGCATCCCTTTTAATGACGGAGAGTGACATACACGTGCACAGTTATCTACGTGTGGAGAGTTGAGTGTATGACGTGTAAATTTTTGGAAAAGGTATGAAGATTCACACGAAGTTCTAGCACCCCCGATAGATGCAACAGATTTTCTTCCGTACGTCTCTTGAAGCTCTTTTAACTTCATAGCACAAGCTGTTGTAGCACTATCTAAGTCTGTCTCATACCAAGTATCGTCTAAATCAGTCAGTGAAGCAGCAACCGCCTCTTTGATCGAAGGATTTTTTTCTAAAAAGCTTTTACGAATACGTGGAATTCTTAATCTGTCTTCGGCATCCACAAAGTCATATCCGTACTTCCCTTTTATACACAGCTTCCCTTGAGAAACCACACCGTCAGGATGAGCGAAGATCTTTACGATCTTATTCTCTTTTGTATCTACATTTGCTGCTATATCACACCCTACACCGCAGTATGTACATACGCTGTCTATTGTTTCAATGTTTTCCATCATTCTCTCCAAAACTTTTTAAGCATTTTGTCTATTTCACAGTAGAAATATTATATCTTTGTTTTGCAGGCTCGTGATCCAAGGGAGGATTTGTCCTGTAAAATAAAGATATAATATTTCGAAGCTAAAATTTTGAGGCAATTTCGCAAGGAAAGTTTACAATCCTTTGACTTAAAGCCACATCTAAAAAAAATAAAAGTACATCTGACATAATGATTTTCTAAGGATATCACTTTTTTATTATACTTTTATAAGGTTTAGTGATACAATTATGAAATGCAAAAAATTTTTATAATACTTTTTACCCTAATCATTTTCATTACAATTACAATCTTCTTTTATTATAAACAAGAAGTAAAAGAGCAAAAGATCTATAAAATTATGGATCAGATGCGTCTTACTCTTCAGACACAATTAAAAACACAAAAGATGGAAGATTTACGCGTTGCACTAATGCTTTCAAAAGACCATACTTTAATTGACAGCCTTGAAAATGATGATGAAGATTTTGGATACCAGATTATCTCCGATATTGCCCACACTATACAAAAAAACACAGGTTCTATAATCAGAGCGCAAGTGATCACAAAAGATTTAAACATATTTGCACGCTCATGGGATGATGTATATGCAGGGATGCCTATTGGTGATTACAGAACCGATTTAAAATATTTTGATACCCATGATACACCCAGAACTTCCATAGAGGTTGGACGACGTCTAGGAATTAAAGCAACTGTTCCCGTCTACAAAGATGAAGAGTTTATAGGATATGTAGAAGCTATCTCTTTTTTTAAAAAAATTACAAACTTTTTTAGCAGTATCGGTGTAGACCTCTATGTTTTTCTAGATATCAAACATGCAGATTCAGCCGTACTTATGATGGAAAACTTGACAATCGGAGATTATATTCTCTCCAATAGAAACTATAATTATGCACATATCCAAACACTCAAAAAAATCGACTTTAAAGAGCTGAAACTAAGTGGTGTTGTATATAAAGATAACAGCTACATCTTTTATGAAAATATGAAAGATGGTAACGGACAAACGATAGGGGGCTTTGTTTTTGTTTTACCGGAGAAATATCTGGAATATTTTAGAAATCCTGAAGATGATATCTCCTTTCTCATTAACATTACCCGAAGTAATTTATATGATGTAGTGAGACAGGAAAACTATCAAGACAACAGTTACCAAAATTACTCTGCTAACTCTCTTATGCAACTTCAAGATGTAATTGACAGAGAAGACAGGGCTATCTTCTTTGATGAAGCGTATGATAAATTTGACAAATACTCCAAAGATGAATTGATACAGATGATGTTAAACAGAAGAACTATTAAAAAAATAGATGGGAAAATAAAATGAACATTTTACTTTTAGAAGATGAATATTCACTTCGCATTAGTATAGAGGAGTTTTTACGTGATATTGGATATAACGTAGATGGTTTTACAGATGGGAATGATGCCTATTATGCTATATACGATAAAAGTTATGACATATTACTTTTAGATGTCAATGTCCCTTCGATCAACGGATTTGAACTCCTTAAAAAACTAAAAGATGAAAATATCAACATTCCGGCCATTTTCTTAACATCGATGACAGATATAGACGACTTAAAAGAGGGCTATAGACGCGGTTGTTGTGACTATATTCGAAAACCGTTTGATCTAGAGGAGCTGGAACTCCGCATTGAGCAAGCCTTAGCATCCTACCTGCAAAATAAAAGCTCGATTATAGAGTTAGGACCTGAGCTCGTCTACAATTTAAAAACGGCAAAACTCACATATAAAGGGGAAGAGATCGTTTTACGTAAAACGGAAAAAGATCTTCTTGAGGTACTAATCAAAAATAAAAATGCCGTTGTCTCTACACAGATGTTTCAAGATGCAGTATGGGGAGAGTATGTCGAACCTGCAACCATTAGGGTACAACTAAACAACCTCAAAAAGAAACTTCCACTCGATATTTTGCAAAATAGACGTGGATTAGGATATATCATTGAACGATAATAAATATTCGGCAAAATACGCACTCATCTACACAACGCTTGTAGCTGTAATTTTACTTGCCCCGCTTGTTTACTATACTATATACATGAAAAACATCTATTCTATCCAGAATGAGCTTTCTCTGAAAAAGAAATCTTTACTTGTTATTCAAGCGATGCAGGAGTACGATCAAGCCGATGATTATTTTGAATATCCTCGCTTTAAAACTTTCGATTCCGGTTTATACGGTGAAAACTTTCAGCCTATATTTACCCTTATTAAAAAACCGATACCCTATTTTAAAAAGGGCTACTATTTAAACAATGAGGAAGCATACCTGATCGTAAAACTTCCAAAAGAGAGATATTTTGGAGCGCATTATCTCGTTTTGCATAATACAATCTCTTTTGCACCCGTGTATGAGAAAGTACTGTTAATTCTTACAAGTATAGTTATCTTGATTTTTATCTCAAGTATATTTTTCTTAAAAACTTTTGCAAAACCTTTTCAAAGACTCAATAAGCAACTCGATACCTTTATCAAAGACTCTATGCATGAGATCAATACCCCTCTTGCCATTATAAACGTCAATATCGATCTATACAATAGAAAATATGAACCAAACAAATACTTACGCAGAATGAAAGCTGCAACAAAAGTACTCTCAAATATTTATAACGATATGGACTATCTTATCAAACATGAACGGCTCTACTATGAAAAACAAGATATAAATATCAAAGAGTTTTTAGAAGAGCGAATAGAATACTTTTCAGAAGTAGCTGCGATGAAAGATATAAAAATCAATTCTAATTTAGAGAATTGCGGAACTCTTCATTTGAATGACAAGCAACTCCAAAGACTCATCGACAATAATATCTCCAATGCTATCAAGTATTCTTATGACAACTCGACTATTGAGATACGACTTTATATGAGAGACGGGGAACCTGTTCTTGAATTTGAAGATCATGGTGTCGGCATAGAAAAAGTTGAGAAAATATTCAGCAGATACTATAGAGAAAACAACAATAAAGGCGGTTTCGGAATAGGATTAAACATAGTAAAATCTATTATCAATGAAGAAAACATAGAGCTTCAAATCACCTCTACACCGAAGAAGGGAAGCCTTTTTAGATACATCTTTCCATCTAACTTACATAAAAATTTATAATTTTACATTCATTTTACATTCGCTAGTTAAACTTGTCCTCGAAAATATATAGGAGGAACAAGAATGAATAAAGCAGTAATCACTTCATTACTTGTCGGAGCTTCACTTTTTGCTGGAAACTATAGCAAAGTTATTGAACATCCTGATGCAAGTAAAATGATACAAAATGATTTACTCGCACCTGCAAAAGCTTACACAATGCCTAAGGGTTGTATAACTACTGATGCAGATGCAATTGCTAGAGGTGAGTATATTTTCCATAATCTCAATGGAAAAAAAGCTAAAAAAACACCACCAAAAGGTCTCAGTAAAAAAAATGCTGACGGTTCGCCAAAACAGTATGGAAACTGTGTAGCTTGCCATAACATTGAGGGAGCTAAAGGTGCCGGCAATATTGGTCCTGATTTAACAAAGTACAAAGAGTACATTATGGATACAGGTGCAAGAGATGCACAATTTGTTTATCAGAAAATTGCTGATGCAAGAATTGATAATCCAAATACTCATATGACAATTAACTTAACAACAAAGTTATTCACAGAACAAGAAATATGTGACATTACTTCATATATTGTTGCAGAAAAAAAATAAAGGGTAATAAACATGCAAAGAAGAGATTTTTTTAAAAAATTAGGAAGTGTAACAGCAGTTGCGGCAGTAATGCCGGTAATGAGTTTTGCAGCAGATGCACAACCTGTAAGTCCAAATAAAATGAGTTACGAAACAGCGGTTAATGCTATCACAGGTGGAAAAACGCCGACAAAATCAAGTAAAGTATCGCTAAAAGTTCCTGAAATTGCGGAAAATGGAGCTGTTGTTCCTGTAACTGTAAATGTTGAGTCTCCTATGACTGAAAGTGACTATGTAAAAAGTATCCATATTTTAAATACTAAAAACGGAAATTCTCGTTGTATCGATGTTAACTTAACACCTGCAAACGGAAAAGCAATGTTCTCTACTCGTATCAAACTAGGCGGTACTCAAGATGTTGTTGCTGTAATAGAACTTAGTAACGGTGAGTTTCTTATAGCTTCACAAAATGTAAAAGTTACTATCGGTGGTTGTGGTTGATTCTAACCATATATACATAATTTCAAAAGATAAAAAAAGAGGAAAAGAAAATGGCAGAAAGAAAATCACTCATTAAAATTAAACCGAAAAGATATAAAGACGGTGAAGTAGTTAAAGTTAGTTTCATGGTAATGCACCCAATGGATACAGGTATGGGAAAAGATAAAAAAACAAAAGAGATCATCCCTGCTAAATATATTAACAGTGTAAAATTTGTTTACAACGGTAAAGAGATCACAAATATGACAGTTTGGGAATCACTTTCAGTTAATCCTGTATTTACAACATACATGAAAATTAACGGTAAAGGTAAACTTACTATTACATATACAGACAACACTGGTGAAGTTCACGAAACAAGCAAAAAGATTAAGCCAAAAGGATAATCAGATGAAAACAGGTATTAAAATAGCTCTTAGTATTGCAATGCTCTCTTCATTATCTTTTGGTGGTGAACAGTTTGCAATGAGCGATGCAGACCGCGCAATGTATGCAGAGATGTCAGAAAACAACCCTGCAGACATTATGGTTGCAGACGGTGAAAGTTATATAGAAGAGTTAGGCGGCGATGCTGCACTTGCAAAATATCTTGGTGTAAGCGAAGATAATCTTCCATCATATATCGCAGGATTCCCTCGTTATATTAAAAAACTTGACATGGTTGTTGGACTTGATCAAGTAGTGCAAGCGATGATGCACGATCAAGGTAAAAAACCTTATACACTTAAAAGTGCAGAGATGTTTTCTGTCTTAGCATATGTAAAGTCTATTGCTAACGGTGAAAAGATTAACATTGACGTAAATGCAAACCCTCAAATGAAAGAGGCATATGCACTTGGAAAGAAAACGTTTGAGACTCCAAGAGGTGGAAGAGGATTATCATGTCTTAGCTGTCACTCTCCTGACATGATCGGTACTGTTTTAAGAACGCAACCATTACCGGAACTTGGTTACCCGGGAAATGCAGCAGCAGCTACATGGCCTGCATACAGAATGACAAAATCATCTTTAAGAACGCTTCAACGCCGTTTTCAAGGATGTATGAATAATGCACTTCTTAAAGTTATCCCTCTTGGTTCTAAAGAGATGGTAGCACTAGAAGTATATCTTACAGATAAAGCTAAGAATAGTGAAATCGCTATTCCAGGTTTAAAAAGATAGAGGTAAAAAATGGAAATATCTAGAAGAGATTTTATGCACATTGCAGCCATTTTTGGCCTTGGTGCAGTTGCTGCGGGTTGTACAACCTCAGCATTAAAAACACCTAATCAGATATCGTTAAAAGATATCTATGATTTTAAAGCAAAAGGGAATGTAACACTTTTACATATGTGTGACCTGCATGCCCACTTAAAACCGCTTTACTGGAGAGAGCCGTCAACTTTGATCTCAGCTCCTAATCTTGTGGGAACTCCAGGGTTTCTATGCGGTGAAGCATTTGCAAATCATTACGGACTTGAACCAAGTTCTTTAGATGCATATTTTGACACTCATATCGACTTTGAAGCACTGGCTAAAAAGTTTGGAAAAATGGGTGGTGTTGCACATATGAAAACATACCTTGATCGTGTACGTGCTGAGCGTGGAAATGAAAATGTTTTATTTTTAGACTCGGGTGATACATGGCAAGGGACTGGTGTTGCACTAAAAACTGATGGTGAAGCGATCGTAAAAGCACAAAACTATCTTGGTGTTGATGTAATGGTTGGTCACTGGGAATTTACTTACGGTAAAGAGCAAGTTAAAAAGCTGATCGAACAACTTGATGCGAAATTCGTTTCTCAAAATATTATTGGAGACGATCCGTTCTCTGATGAGTATGAAGAGCTAATTTTCGAACCATATACGATCGAAGAGCGTGGTGGTGCTAAGATCGGTATTATAGGTCAGTCGTTCCCGTTCACTTCAACTGCAAACCCTAAAGAGTTTACACAAGGCTGGAGTTTCGGTTTAAGACTTGACACACTTCAAGAGTATGTGGATGAATTAAGAGACGAGCATAAAGTTGATTGTGTAGTTGTACTTTCACACGACGGATTCAGCGTTGATCAAGAGGTAGCTCGTAAAGTTCACGGTATTGACTTCATCTTAAGTGGACATACACATGACCCTTCACCAAAACCGATCACTATTGACGGTACTGTAATCGTTATTGCAGGAAGCCACGGGAAATATGTAGGACGTTTAGATATTGATGCCAAAGACGGTAAAGTTCATGGATATGAATATAAACTTGTACCAATTGCATCAAATATGATACCAGCTGATCCAGAGGGTGTAAAACTAATTGATGAACTATATGCACCATTTGATGCAGAGTTCAATGAAGTTCTAGGTCAGACAAAAAACATCCTTTATAAAAGAGATACTTTCTTCTCAACATTTGATCAACTCATCAATGATGCGATCATGGATGAAATGAAATGTGACATCTCATTTACACCTGGTTACAGATGGGGAACAACTGTTTTAGCGGGTGATGACATTTTAATGGAAAATGTTTACGAGATGTGTGGTATCACGTACCCAAATGTTTATACATTTGAGTTAAAAGGTTCAAAAATCGCTACATTACTAGAAGATATTGCAGATAATGTTTTTAATGCGAATCCTCTTTACCAACAAGGTGGAGATATGAGTCGTCTTGGCGGTGTTACTTACAGTATTGCAGTAGCAAATAAAGCGGGACAAAGAATCTCTAATCTTAAAGTAGGAGGTAAACCGATAGATCTGGAAAAAACTTATGTAGTTTCTTCATGGGGAGGGAACTTACAAAATGCCGGAGCCAATTTACGTAAAGATAAGATCAGACCTGTATACGACGTTGTAAGAGATTATGTAAAACGTCAAAAAGTGGTTGATGTTAGTAATGAGGGGAATGTAACACTCGTAGATTATAACTGCGGATGTCCTACAAAAGGCTCTAGAGGCTAGGTGTGAAAGCGGCAGTTGCAGCTGCCACTTTCATTTGTGTTTAAAGAAAAACAACAAGGGGATTATAATATGAAATTTGTAAAGATGAGTTTAATTGCTGCATTAACTTGTGGTGCGTTTGTAACTGCTTCAGCGGATGATGCAAAACCAAAACGTCAGTTAAAAGGGAACATGATGGAGGTATACAATGTACTTCCAGGAAAAGCTGACAACATTGTTGATGCTTTAGCTGATGGTGTGTTCTACGGTCGTTTACGTTCAAACTCTTTTTATTGGGATTGGAAAAACGATGAGACTTCTAACAAGGATAATAAAGCTTCAGGTCTAGGTGGTAGTTTAATCTATAAAACTGCTTCTTATGAAGGTCTAAGTGCTACTGCCGGTATGTACTTTTCAACTAACCTTATCCACACAGCTCATGATGATCTAGGTACAATCAAAGCAGGTAAAGATACATTCAGCCGTCATAATGCATTTATTGGTGATGATTACTCAATGGCTGTATTAGGACAAGCGTATTTACAATATGATGTATCTAAAACTTCTGTTAAAGTTGGTCGTCAAATTTTTGAATCGTTTTTAACAAAATCAAATGATACAAAAATGGTTCCAAATACATTTGACGGTCTAGTAGTGACAAATAAAGATCTTCCACAAACAAGAGTTCGCGGTGCTTATTTCCTAACACAAAAACTTCGTGATCATACAACTGCACATGATGTAATTACATTCGATACGGGAAGTGCTACTGATGCAAAATCAAGCTGGAACGGAAATGATGACTCTGCTGTACATAAAGGTTTAAGCCATGCAAACTTTTTAGCTGCAGGTGAAGATACTAATCACGATCTTATCGTAGTAGACCTACAAAATAAATCTGTTGAAAACTTACAAGTTGATGTAACATACGGAAGTGTTCCGGGTGTTGTTTCTTCACTTACTGGTGAATTAAACTATAAAGTTGATCTAGGTAGCGGTTACTCTTTAACTCCGGGTGTACGTTACATGAAGCAGTTTGATAACGGCGGTGGAGAAGTTGGTGGTGCTACACTAAAAGGTACCCTTGCAATTGATAAAACACCTGCGGACAACTTAGGATATAAAGAGAGATATACACTTGACTCTTCACTTGCTATGGCTCGTTTAGTACTTAAAAAAGGTGCTTTAAAAGCGCAAATCGCTTACTCTGCTGTTGAAGATGCAGCGGATATCGTAGCTCCATGGCGTGGATTCCCGACTGGCGGATATACTCGTGCAATGGCACAATACAACTGGTATGCAAATACTAAAACAACTGCTGCAGAAGTAAAATATGACTTCGGTAAAGCGAAAATGGTTCCGGGCTTTAGTGCAATGGTTCGTTATGCAATGCAAAACTTTGATGAAGCAAAACAAGCTGCCGGTGTACAAGCTGATAGCAATATCATCCATATGGATTTTATTGAGCAGTTTACTCCTGAACTTCAAGCAAAAGTGCGTGTTGGTTTAGTAAGTGCAGATGCTCGTCAATCAGATGGTGTTGATAAAGACTCTTACAACGAATACCGTTTTGAGTTAAACTACCTGTTCTAAAAAGGATATATTATGAAATTATTGCTTGTGGTGCTAAATTTATTTTTCATCCCCCTACTCCTTGCTTTTGAATATAAAATTCAACCCCAAAAAGTCAGTAGTGATATCTACTGCTTTTTTGGTGCACCGCAGGCAATAAACAAAGATAACAACGGTAACATGGTAAACTCTTGTTTTGTTGACATGGGTGAGAGTTACCTTGTTATTGACAGCGGACCTACATATAACTATGCAAAAGAAGCATATAGTGTAATGAAAAAGATCAAGAATCAGCCTATTGCTTATGTGATCAATACACATGCACATGATGACCATTGGTTAGGAAACGGTTACTATAAAAAACTAGGAATTGATATTATCGGCTCAGCTCAGTTTAAAAACGAAGCAAAAGTTGAAGTAACAAGAATGCAAAGAAGTGTAACAAAAGAAGCATATGAAAACACTACGCAGGAGTTTCCAAATCTTTTTGTAGATGATAAACAAACACTTACTATTAACAAACAAAAAGTACTTTTTTCCCGTGTACACGACAAAGCTCACTCAAGTAGTGACCTTTTAGTTTACATCCCAAGCAAATCTGCTCTTTTTGCAGGTGACCTTGTATTTAACGACAGAGTGCCTTCACTTCGTGACGGTAACATCAATCGTTGGATCGAAGAGCTCTCAAAAATGAAAGAGGGAGATTACACTTATATTATAGGTGGGCACGGCTCACTTGTAAGTAAACACTCCATAGACATAACATATGAGTATCTCGTAACACTCAAAGAGGAGTTAGAAAATGCTCTTGATGAAGGTATGGAAATTGATGATGCGATCAATGCTATTGTGATGAAAAAATTCAAAGATATTGCAATGTATGACGTGCTCCATAGACAAAATGTTGAAACAGCATATAGGACTTTAGAATGGGAACAATAAACAAACTCTTTGTCTCTTTAGTACTTCTTAGTGCTTCATTAGAAGCTATGGAGTGGGTGAGCTACAACCAAGCACTAAAGATCCAAAAACAGACACATCAGCCTATTATGCTTGATGTAATGAGAACAGATTGTCACTACTGCATTGATATGGAAAAAAAAGTATTTCAAGACGATGCGATGGCAAAATGGCTTACACAAAGATTTATACCTGTAAAAATTAATCTCGATACAGATACCATGCCCATCGATCAAGAAGTAACTTTTACCCCTACATTCTTTTTTTTGGATGGGCAAGGTAAAATAATAAAAAAAATTCCAGGTTCTTGGAATATACAAGACTTTAAAGATTTAACAAAGGGGATCAAATGATACGAACTGTTTTTCTTCTTCTATTATTAAATGTGTTTAGTTATGCAGATACAATCTTTGCAGAGCCGGCACCTTCGATCATGGAACCTAGACAAATCATCTTTTCAATAAACAGAGGGGATGATGAAACCATTCATCATGTACTGAGTTCTGCCAACAATGTTTTGAAATATTATGGTCCGGAAAAAGTACATATGAGAATAGTTGCTTACTATCATGGACTCAGAGCTTTACTCAAAAAAGAGAAAGATATTGCTGTACGTATCGATGCACTACAACAATACGACGTTGAGTTTGTAGCGTGTGAAAACACAATGAAAACAAAACAGATAAAAAAAGAGGAGTTAATAGATGATGTTGAGATTGTAACAGCGGGCATTGTCGAAATAACAGAACGTGTAAAAGAGGGGTGGATATACATCGTCCCTTAATCTGCTTTAAATGATATCAAGATATCATTTAAACTCTTACTCTCTTTCCTCAAACTGGTAAACCCAGTGAAGATTTTCCATGATTTATAGTTTTGTTCCAAAACCTACTATTTTTGATACATTGATTATGTAGTATCAGGATATTGTCAACACAATCTTAACTGAAAAGGCTTCATGTCTAAAACTGTTCATTACTAATAATTCGAAGATCTAAAAAATCACTATTTTCATTTGAAGACTTCACAAGTTCCATAAGTTCTTTAGAAGATAGTATTGATACACTAGATTTTTCTAATTGTGTTATCTCTGGAAACATCTCTAACATTTCAAAGTAAATTTTTTCCATTTCATCTGTTCCTGAATAATTATAACTCCCTACCCATCGTCCATTTTGATTATCACTATAAGCATCTGTTACAAACTTACAGGTATTAATAATATCCTTTGCATTTACAATATAAGAAATAACTTTTGGTTGTATATTTGAGTCTAATGCAACATTATTGTATTCAACTAACTTTTTTAATTCTTCATAATCATTATCTAAAGGTTTAATAAACACTGATTTACCCCATGCATTTGCCTGACGTTGGGAAAAGTTTTTTGGAAAGCCATGTCCATTCAAATCAACATTATAATCGTGCTGAACTACATAACGTAATGCATTAAACAATGTTTGATGAAATCTACATAAATTTCTTGCAACGAGTAATCTAGCAGGTCTCCATTGCTCATTTTCCTGTTTTTTAAGTAACTCATTTTGCTTTTCTGCATAAACATGTGCAAGTGAATTCAGAAAAATACCAATAATAAAAATTCCTGCTAAAGATTCTAATGCAGTCAAAGCCCGAGCCATATCAGTTTTAGGGGTGATATCACCATAACCTAAAGTTGTAATAGTAACTATACTAAAATATAAACTTTCTATAAAGGATAAGGGTTCTATCCAAAACTTTGGAAAACACCAATAAATTACACTGAATAATACAATCAATACAAGATATAAAATACCTGTATTTCTTGGAGAAATATAAAAATTCATAAATAAAAACCTTCTGATTATTAACAAAATTATATAATAAAATCTAAGCAGAATGGAATGTCTTCAATATACTAGAAATTTATTAAATCAAAAATCTCTTACATTTGGAACACAGTTGGCAATTAAAAGCTTTCCGTGTTCCAAAAATGTTCAAAAAATCAAAAGTTTAAATTCTCTAAAACTTTCAAGAGTTTAGGAATAAAAACAAGAGTTTATAGTTTTACATTAATTTTACACTCAATCGTTACACTTTCCCTAACAATTAAAAGGATAAACAATGAAAAAGATAGTTGTCTTACTGCTAAGTGCGATCGCACTTATGGCACAAGGGGATCTACACCTTTTTAGTGTAGATAATAAGTCTGGAGCACTGACTCCTAAAGTAATTGAGAAGAGCTTTGTAAAGAACGGTTTTACGGTAACTCTTAACAACGATATGACGGGACCGTTTAAAAAACAGTTTCAAAAGAGTGACTTTAAGATTTTCAATCTTATGACGGTAGTTGAGCCTAAACTTGCAGATAAACTTTTACGTATAAATGCAAATGCCGGTGTGTTTATCCCAATGGGTGTTGGGATCTATCAGGCAAACGGTGAAGATACATTACATGTAAGTATCTTGACATCAGAGGCACAGGCAAAAATTATAGGTATTGAAAATAACGAGCTTTTAAAAACTCTTGAAGCAAAAACTATCAAAACAATTAAAGAAGCATTGCCGAATGCAAAACAAACTTTGAGCGAAGATTCTCTTAAAGAGAGCAGAAACCTTGTAAGTGCTTATGAGTATGAACTTGACGATGCTGATGACTTTGATGATGCAAAAGAGGAGATCAAGATGTCTTTAGAGAGCAATTTTGCTCCAAAAGGTTTTATCGTTCCGGCAACACTTGATTATGAACTTGGAGTCTTAGATGAAAATGCAGATTCTCCGTTTGATTTTTACGAATCATACTCTATTTGTAAACTTCCTGTAATCTATACAGTTGCAAAAACTCGTCCCGAAGCTGCTGCGTTTGCTCCTTGTACTACAATGTTGTACAAGAAAAAAGGTGATGATAAAATTGTTATGGGATTCCCTGCTGTTTACAACTGGTTAAGCAGTGCACACGTAACAGACGATGCTGCACATCAAGAGCTTATGAAAGCACAACAAGATTTTGAACAAATTTTGAAAGATATTACAGAATAGGTTGAAAAAATGAAAAAGATCATTGTTTTACTTTTTGCTTTCGTTTCGTTCTTATCTGCTGCTTCAGATACAAAAAAAGTTGTGATCGATTTTACAAGCGGGGACCTTCAAGTTTTTGAAAAGAAGATCCTCTCTGGAATCCCTCACCATAAACTCTATTTCGAAAATAGATTTGAAGAGCTTGAAGTTGCTATCGTAATCCACGGAGATGCTTACAAACTTTTTGTAAAAAATTTACAAAATACATCTTACAAAAAAGAAGAAGCTCTTGTAGCCAAACAACCAGAGTATGAAAAAAGACTTACTTCTCTCGTAGATACATATAATGTTGAGATCTATATGTGTGATGTTGGAAGAAAAAATAATAAAATTGCACAAGAAGATCTTTATAAATTTGTAAAGATTGTTCCAAACTCTACAATAGGTCTAATCGACAAACAAAATGAGGGATATGCATATATTCCTGTTGCAAAATAACTAACTCAGTTTTTGCACAATTTTAGCTGTCAAAAAGTTTGGCAGCAAATTCAGCAGTCGAATAAGAAAATAAAATCTAAGCGGAAAAGCATAAAAGATTTTATTTTTATCGATTGCTTTTTTAATCCTTGCTACACCCTCTTTCGTCTCAAGTAAAAACGGCATATGAAAATCATTTTTATCGGTAAGTTCACTTTTTATAAAGCCAGGCAAAATATTAATCACCTTTATCCCCATCGGAGCATACTTATAGCGCAATCCTTCAGCATAAGCATTTAAAGCCCGTTTTGATGAGGAATATACCTTAGAACTCGGCATAGAGAATAAAGATGCCAGCGAAGAGATAAATACTATCTTGCCTGATTGCTGTTTTGTAAAAATAGGCAATAATACTTCTAGGATAGCATGATTTGCTAAAACATTTACATCATAAAGTTTTTTAAACTCTTCTATTGTAGGTGTCTGAGTATGGGAATGTCCAAGTGAAATACCCGCGTTTAAAATAACCATATCTAAAGATTCTATTACTGTTAACTTCTCTTGCAACTCTTCAAACTTTGTCACATCAGCAACTATAATTTGAACATCTTTACATAAAGGGATAAGTTTTTCTTGTAAGGTTTTTAATTTCTCTTCTCTTCGAGCTAAGAGGATAAGCTCATTCTCTTTTGAAGCGTACTGAAACGCAAGTTCTGCACCAAGACCCGAACTTGCACCAGTAATTAAGATTTTCATCTTGAAGTTATACTATCCTGATCATTACAGGCTGTGCATGTACAAACTCTTGTGCTTCAAGATCTTTGATCATCTTTTGTACATCTTTTTCAACCGCAACATGTGTTGAAATAAGCAGGTTTGCAGAGATATTATCTGCAGGGCGTTGTAAAATAGTCTCGATTGAGATATTGTTGTCTTCAAATAGTTTCGTAACACGAGCAAGTACACCAGCCTTGTCACTAACATTAATACGAAGATAATATTTTGACTCAATCTGCTCTACAGGTTTAAGAGTTAACGTATCACCCTCCATTGGACGATCAAATCCAAGCATCGGTGTTGATTTTCCACTTCTTGCGATATCGATGATATTTGCAACTACCGCTGAAGCCGTAGCATCGCCGCCAGCTCCCGGTCCGTAGTAAAGCGTCTCGCCAACTTTATCACCAACAACAGAGATACCATTCATAACACCGTCGATTTTTGCGATCATTTCATCTTTTTTAATTAGACAAGCATGTACACGTAATTCAACTTCACTTCCTGTTTTCTTCGCAATTCCAAGAAGCTTGATCGCATAACCAAACTCTTTAGCAAAAGAGATATCATCCTGAGTTACGTTCTCAATACCCTCGATCAAAATATCTTCAGGTTTTGCATCGATTCCGTATGCAATAGAAGCAAGAATAAGCAGTTTATGAGCAGCATCATATCCGCCTACATCAAAACTTGGATCAGCTTCAGCATATCCTAAATCTTGAGACTCTTTAAGGATCGCATCATAGTCAACACCCTCATTTGTCATCTTAGTCATCATATAGTTACAAGTACCGTTCATGATACCCATCATAGACTCAATATGGTTTGCTGAAAGACCGTCACGAAGTGCATTAATGATTGGAATACCGCCCGCAACACTCGCTTCATATTCAAAAGGTAAATCTTGTGCTATCTCTTGAAGTTCGTATCTGTGGTACGCTAAAAGTGCTTTGTTTGCAGTTACTACCGCTTTGCCTGATTTAAGAGCACGTTTTACAACATCAAACGGCTCTTCAACCCCACCCATTAGCTCAACAACTACATCGATCTCGTCGTCATTCAAGATATCATCAACATTATCTGTTAAAGTGATATCTAAACCTCTATCTTTTGCAAGGTTTTTAACAACACCGCTTTTTACAACAATGTCACGCCCTGCACGAGCAGAGATCACATCTGCATTATCTTTTAAGATATTTGCAACGCTAGTCCCTACTGTTCCAACACCTATGATTCCAACTTTAATCACTTATTATCCTTACATCCGTCAAACTGTTTTAAAAATGTTTTGATATTTTTTGCTGCCTGGCGAATACGGTTGTCATTTTCAATAAGTGCAATACGCACATACCCTTCACCGTATTCTCCAAAACCGATCCCTGGAGCTACCGCTACGCCCGCTTCAACAAGTAAACGTTTTGAAAATTCTAAAGAACCTAAATGAGCAGCACAATCAGGAATTTTTGCCCAAGAGAACATACTTGCTTCATTTTTCTCTATATGCCATCCTGCACGCTCAAACGCTTCTATAAGTACTTCTTGACGGTGGTTGTATTTTTCAGTGATATCTCTTACACACTGCTGTTCACCGTTTAGTGCTACAGTCGCAGCTACTTGGATCGGTGTAAACATACCGTAATCTAACCACGATTTAATTTTTTGTAATGCACCGATAAGTTTTTTATTTCCAACAAAGAAACCTACACGCCATCCAGCCATGTTATACGATTTACTTAAAGTAAAAGACTCAACCGCTACATCTTTTGCGCCAGGTACACTCATAATTGAAGGTGTTTTATAACCGTCAAAAGTGATATCTCCATATGCGATATCAGAGATTACGTAAAATCTTCTCTCTTTTGCCATAGCTACAAGTCTTTCATAAAACTCCGGTGTAACTGTTGCAGTAGATGGATTATGCGGGAAGTTTACAAGCACAAATTTTGGTTTTGGAGAACTCTCTTTGAAAACTTTTTCTAAGTTCTCAAAAAACTTATCCTCATCCAAACGATATTTTTCGTCAAATTCGATTCCGAACTTAATAACATTTCCACCCGCTAAAATAAAAGAGTACTCATGGATTGGATATGTAGGATCCGGAACAACTGCTACATCACCTGGATTTGTAATCGCATACGTAAGGTGAGCATATCCCTCTTTTGAACCCATAGTAGCTACACATTCAGTCTCAGGGTCAAGTTTACAGTCGTATCTTCTTTCATACCAGTCTGCAATAGCTTGAAGTAGTTTAGGAATACCTTTTGATGTAGAGTATCCGTGTGTTTTAGTTTTTTGGGCTGATTCTACCAGCTTTTCACGGATGTGTTCAGGCGTGTCACCGTCAGGGTTTCCCATAGAAAAGTCAATTACATCTTTTCCTGCACGGCGCTCTGCCATTTTTATCTCGTTTACCTCAGCAAACACATACTTAGGAAGTCTCTCAACTCTATTAAATTTAAACTCGTCAAACATTTTAATTGCCCTCTAAAAATATTGACGATATTTTAGCAAAATTTGTTTAGAATTATCTTGAGCCTTTTGGGTAAAAGATCAATTCATCTTTGATATTTTTTAAAGTATAAAGATCTGAAATTTTCATATATGTTGCATTTTTTGGAATCTCTAAATAAAGTCCCTTGTATATAGTCTCTTTTTTGATCACTTTTAAAAGGTGTAAAGAGCTGTCATAGTATGCTATATAAGGATACCAATGGTTTCTAGAACTGCTTTGTACATCTAGTGTTTTTATCTTTGAAACATCAAACCAATGCTCATATAATGAACGTTTTCGTACAGATTGTTTAGAGTCTTCTAATTGTTCTACATTTAATTTTGCATGTGAAATATCTATAAGATAAGACCACTCTTTTGCATTATCTCTTTGAATATCTACAATTTCACACAGTTTTTTCTTTAACTCTTTTTGTAATAGTAATGGATCTGTCGCATACTCAGATGTAAGATTGATACTCCATATAAATTCAGAAGCATCTCTTGTAGAAGCGATAGTCACATATTTGTAGTAGCCTAAAGAGCTTAAAGTATCACCGATAATTTTCACAAAAAAGATTGGAGAACCATTTGTTCTAAAGTTGAGTCTTATCTCTTGAGGTGTATCGAAAAACAGGTTTAACAAACCGTTATCTTGTAATGTCTGGATCACTTTTACCGAATCAACCCTGTCGTTTTTAAAATATGCACTTTTTGGATCAAATACAGCATTGATAAAGTCTAGATTTTGTTTATAAGTCTCTTCAGATACAAATCCTTGTATTTTTGCACTTAAAAGCTCTGCAGGTGTAGTAACATTTGTATCTTCTGTCTCTTGGGCATATAAACTCCCTAAAAAAAGAAGAACTAAAAGAAATTTTTTTACCATACATATCCTCTGTTAAATCTTTTGAATTCTTCAAGCGTTATAGGTTTAAATTCACCCTCTTTATAAACAAATTTGAGACCTTTTTCAGATTTGTAAGTATACTCTTGACCGTTAATTTCAAAGTCTACATACCCGTGTCCCAGAGTGATAAGCCAGTCTCTATTTGGATCAAGGTTAAACTCTTTTTTAAAAACTGTTTGATGTTTTTTGTTTGTATCTAGTTCTATATACCCTATCCAAAGTTTTCTGTGTGTCTTTATTACAAAAGATTTTTCTACAACCTCTTCTTGCGGCACTGTTTCTTCTACAACTACTGTAGTATTTGTTTCAACAACACTTTCGTTACTCTCTTGTACATCTGAATTGTTTACTTCATCGACAACTTTTTCTTTAACTTTTTGGATAATTTCATTCTCATTAACAACAGGTTCTGCTACCTCTTTTGAATCAGCGTAAAATGTAAATAAAAATACTAGAAAAACTATAACAGCGATAATAATATAGAGTGCTTTATAACTTCGTTTAGGCTGCACTTTAACAAAGATACTTTCATCTTCGTGAACCTCTTTTTCACCGTCAAAGTAAGCTATCCCTTTTAGTTTAACAGAGTTCAGATCAAGATTGTATTCACGTTCTAATATTGATATAAAGCCTGTAAACTGGATCTTATTGAGGCCGTCATAACTCTCATGTAATATAGCTTGAACATGTCCTACGGGAATATGGGTTTTTTCATAAATCGCTTGGGCACCTATCGCTTGTAACTTTTCTAAACCTTCACTCATATCTCATCCTATCCATTAAAATAGCACCTGCCACACTTACATTTAAAGAATCAAAGTCGTGTGACATCTTAATACTTACAACGTTATCGAGTTTTGAAGAGACTCTAGCGCTGAGCCCTTCCCCTTCGCTGCCAAGAACCAATACTCTTTTTTTAGTTATCTTGGCATCGCGAATGTCAATTCCACCCATATCTGCACCATAAGTGCTAAAACCGGACATTTTTAAATCGTTAAGTACATTATGAATATTATGCTCAATTGCAAAAGGGATATCAACTAATGCACCCGTACTAGTTCTTAATATTGGTTCAATTGGAAGTTTTTTTACTCCACAGGCAACTATAGCATCAACACCAAGAGCATAGGCACTGCGTATAATTGAACCTATATTACCGATATCGGTAAGTCCTGCTAAAACAACAATAAAATCTTTATCAAGAAATGTTTTAAAATCATGAAGTTGATAATCTTCCACTTCAGCCAAAAAGCCTTGATGGTTTGCATTTTTGCTCATCTTTACGGCAGCTTCATTCGGGATTCTTTTGATCTCGAATCCCATCTTCATAAGTCGTGAATACTCTTTTTTATCAAGCTCACGTGCAAGATAAAGTGTTTTAATCTTTTGTGGATAATTATCAATAAGATAGTATATTGGTTGCTTTGCATAAATTAACATGGGGACATTTTAGCAAAATTTTTTTAATTAATGTTAATATTTAAGGCTTTTAGCGTCAGAAGTTAGAGTTGCATCAATCTTTGATAGCAAGCTTTCGTGTTTTCACCCGTAATTTTGGCTATTAACTTCGCCTGTGCTTTTTTCGGTAGGTCTAGAGCAAGGATGTCATTTTGTGTAATAGCAGAGCTGTTTTGTTTCTCTCCTGCTTTGATCACGACAACCCATTCCCCTTTAAAATTCCCGTCTAATGTTTTTAGGATCTCATCAGCAGTGCCGCGAAGATATTTTTGGAACTTTTTACTCAGCTCTTTGGCTATAAAAAGCTCTCTTGCTGGTTCGCTTTTTGCGATCTCTTTTAAGAGTTTTTCTATTCTGTGGGGTGATTCATATAAAATCGTCGTATAACCGTTGTGCAGTGCTTCATTTAAACCTGCTTCACGTGATGCACCTTTATGATCCAAGAAACCTAAAAAAAGCATCTGTGTCTCAACAAATCCGCTCGCTACAAAAGCAGTTAAAACTGCATTTGCACCCGGTAAAATATCATACTCAATACCATTTTTTATACAGTAATCTACAAGAACCTGTCCTGGATCGCTGATACCTGGCATCCCGGCATCACTTACGTAAACAACATTTTGCTCAAAAAAAGATTTTTCTAGCTTTTCAACAAAAGATTGTTCATTATGGGAATGTAAAGAGATAAACTCTTGTGTTTTTTCAAACTGAGTATTGTAACGCTCTTTTAAAATATGGATAAGTTTTTTTGTGACGCGAGTGTCTTCACAAAGAAGGATGTCGGCTTCACTTAAAGCTTCTATAGCTCTAAGTGATATGTCGCCAATGTTCCCAATCGGAGTTGGAACAAGTGTAAGCAAAATATTTTCTTGATTATTTTTTGCTGTATTTTGCGTTGAATTTTTCGATACGACCAGCAGTATCTACGTTACGCTCAGAACCTGTGAAGAATGGGTGACATTCATTACAGATATCAATTCTCATCTCATCTTTTTGAGATTTTGTAACAAAGCTGTTACCACAAGCACAAGTAACTGTACAGTCTACTAAATTCGGGTGAAGATCTTTTTTCATCTAATTTGCCTTTTACCATTCGTCAAAGTACGAATAGTGATATATTTTTTAAATCCGTATGGGGGCGGATTTTTGGAAATGGGATTATACCAAAAAATGTAAAATATTACAATAGTATCTTTGAAGCTACGGCAAGAGCTGCACTCTCAGAACGCAATACCAGCGGGGTGTCGAGTCTAAACACATCATAACCGCTTAAGAACTCACGCTCCTCTGGAGAAAAACCACCTTCACAGCCGATAAGTACCGTTGAAATATCAGCATCATCCTCTAGAACATTGTCACAAAAATCGAACACTTTCGTATCGGGATTTTCACTCAAAAACTCTTGAAGGTTTTTTGCCGTTGCAAACTCCATAAAATCACTTCTGCCACACTGTTGATTGGAAGCTTCTATGATTCGCTCATAACGTTTAAAATCAGCCTTGAAGTTTTTTTGGCTTCGATTGCAGTAGATAAAAGTGATCTTCTCAACCCCTATCTCATTTAAACTTGGAAGTACCTTCTCAACTGATTTAGAATCAATCACACACCAGCCAATATGCAACTCTTTTTTCGCCTTGACCTCATTTATCTCTTCGCCGAGATATGCTACTTCAAGCGATCTTGGATCGACAGAAACCACTTTATAGAGGTAAAGCATCTCTGGAGCCTCTTTTCTTCTAAATCCAAGCGTATCACCCTCTTTGTGACGACGCACTTTTACAAGATACTTGTGTAACTCACCCTTGATCGTAAAACGCTCTTTACCTGCATTTTCTTCATATATAAAAATCATGAGAAAAACCACATCCATATTGAGATTGCAACGACGATGAAAAATTCAAAATACAGGATTTTATAGGCAAACTGTTTATAAACTACAAAGTCGATAAACTCGTCATCATCTACGTGTTTTAAAGCTTTTGAACGTCTCACCTCTTTAACAATTAAGGTAATAGCCACAATAATCATAAGGATATTTTCTAACGTAAAATCGAGATGCTTCGTAGCCATCATAATGCTACCTGTGAAGATTGCAGCAGCTACGAGCATCGAATTAAACGGTAGTAGAAAAACTGAACGTAAACGTTTATATTTCGCAGAATCATCCGCTTGATACAAAAGTACAATATTTACAACAATTGCAAAAATAAGTAGTAAAATTCCAATAGAGTGGAGGTTGACCCCCATTGAGTACATTTGTTCCATTATACAGACTCCGGATTTATAAACTCTTCACCATCTTTTAATTTTTCAAATAAAGCAGTATCGTTAAAACTTTCAACTACTGCGTCTGAAAACGCAATTTTCTCTAGTTCTATTATACCCATTTGTTGATTGTATACATCTTCTCGAAATGCTTGAGCATATCCTGTATCTGTTTCATGAACGATTACACTGTGAAGCTGCACCTTTTTTTCACCGTTTTTTGTTTTTGTAAGTCCAAACAATTTATCTATAAGAAAAAAAATAACACGCGAAAACTGTTCAGCTGAAGGAGATACAGGAAGTTCCACCCAACGATCGGAGTGTTTTTTCATATCAGCTATATACTCAGGATTATCACCGCTCCATAAAGTGATCGCATGATCAAACGACTCAACAAGATCTTTTATGTTTTGTTTCATTAGACCAAAATCATATACCATCTGACCATTGTCCAGATAGTTTGATTCAAATAAAACTTCAACCTTATAAGAGTGTCCGTGAACAGAAGAGCGGCATTTCACACTTGAACATCCGCGAACAATATGTGCGTTTTCAAATTTGAATAGTTTACGGATAATCATTCTTTTACACCTTCTAAATTCAATGCTTTAGCGCTTTATTAAGAGGACTCAGACCGAAGGGAGGATTTGCTCTTCTTAATAAAGTGATAAAGCAGTTAAAACTACACACCCTTATTTTCATCCCATATACGGATGTGCAGCCTATCACTAAAATTATAACCTTTATTTTTACAGTACTCAATTAAGGCAAGAGTATTTTTCTCTACATCTGCTTTATTTCCACCCAAAGGCATACAATACACATCTGTTTGAGGAGCATGTTCAGTTATTTGTTCTATCTCATCATCTAAAGCCATATTGATCGAGTCTTCATCGATAGAGAACTTAAAAAAAGCATCTTTTGCATTTGTAGCAATTGAGTTAATAACACCGCCACGCACCCTTTTAGAGAGTGGTTCAGCAGAGTTTTCCAACTTGACAGAGAGTGCAAATACACACTTTTTGTAAACCGGGTATTTTTCAAAATCAACCGCTATCGTTCCATTTGTTTCAAATGTAATACGATGATTGTTTGCTACCATTTTTTCCAAAAACTCTACAAATATTTCATCATTTGCATAGATCAAAGGCTCACCACCTGTGAGTACTACATCGACACCAGTGGGCAAATCATAAAGATCAAATATGTTTAAAAGTTGCTGTGCTGAATCTATCTCGATCCAAGCGTGGGAGAAGTGTTCTTTGTTTACGGCGTAAACAGTATCACACCCTAAAACCTCTGCACCATCTTCGGCAATTTCCCTGCATCCAAATCCTTCACATTTCATGTTGCATCCGCCAAAACGGAAAAAAAGGCTCGGAGTACCAAGATAGCGACCCTCCCCTTGGATGGAGTAAAAATGTTCAACGAGGTATAACATTATCCACCCGTCTCATAAAATGCGCGAGTTGAAACTTCATCATCCTCACCACCCCAGCGGTTTTTCTCAGGTTTGTTTTTTACAACCTCTTTAAGAACAAGGGCAGCGCCTTTAATATCTCCACGCTTTACAAACTCTGCAATGCTCATCGCTTCATCAAAATAAAGACAAGGGATCAAATGCCCTTCAGCAGTTAAACGGATACGGTTACACTTTTTACAAAAGTCATCTTCATACGGTTCTATTATTCCAAACTCATACCCATCTTCAAGTTTATAATAGTGTGATGGTGAATGACCGTCAAACCCTTCATCTTCAAAACTGTATTTTTCTTTGATAATACTCAACAGTTCTGGAGATTTTAAACCTTGAATATCTTCTTGGGCATGTTTGTTTTCCATATACTCAATGAAACGGATCGTCATGTTACGATCTTTACAATACTCTAATAAATCTAAAATCTCATCAGAATTGATCCCTTTCATCGGCACCATGTTTACTTTTACTTTTAGCCCCACTTTTAACGCTTCATCAACACCGTCAAGTACGTTTTGCAGTACATCTTTTTGTGCTATCTTTTGCGCCACTTCAGGTTTAAGTGAATCAATACTTACATTGATACGTTTAAGTCCTGCGTCTTTTAGTTTTTGTGCAGCCCCTTTAAGTAAAAAGGCATTGGTTGTCATCGCCAAGTCTATGTCAGGTTTATAGTCATAGATCATCTTGATAAATTTATCCAGATCCTCACGTAAAAGCGGTTCACCACCTGTGATACGGATCTTTTTTACACCTTCATCTATCGCTACACGCAAGAACTCAAACAGCTCTTCAAACGTTAAAAGGTTTTCTTTTGGTACCCATGAAAAGGGTTTTTCCGGCATACAGTAGTTACATCTGAAATTACATCTTTCAGTAACCGATACACGGATATAATCAACTACTCTGTCATAGCTATCTACTAGCATTTAATTTGTCCTAAAATAATATATTTATTGCTTAACTTCTATTTCGATTGTACCACACACTATATCATGCAGTGCTTTTCGATCTTTTCTATAAAAAGGAGTTAATAATCCTAAAAGGATTGTTGCAGAGAATAAAAACATTATAAATCTACAAACAGCTCTAAAAAAAGAGATATTTTTTTGTGTTTTATCATCAACAACTTTAATCAAATATGCTTTTTTCCCCGGAGTTTGACCAAACTTTGCAATAAGTATTGCATAGATCACACCATAGATCGATACAGCGATAAAAGGTGCCAATTGAGAAGCTTGAAACTCCTCTTTTGAACCCATTACAACATACGCTATAAAATAGAGTATAGGTGCATAGATCATAAACATATCAACGATTAATGCTTTTACCTTATCTGAGTATTTTGCATAAAGAAGTTGTTTTTTTTCTTGTTTATTTTGCTGATTTTTTTTCTGTTTTTTTAGATCTCTAAATCTCATGCGCGCATTATAGCAAAAGCTAACTTGTAGAATGTAAAGTCGATTTTAAAATTTAAAATGAAGTTATATTAGAGGGAGGTTTCTTGCACCGATAGGGACAAAGCTTTAGTCGCCACAGCGGCGCAAGCGAAGTAAAGTGAATTACTTCACTTTACAGACTATCTTTAGTGACCTGAGCGGTTCAAGCGAAGCAAGATGAGCTTAGCTCATTTTGCTATTAAAATTAGTGAAGGTCTCTCCAGATAGCTTTTTTCCAAAGAATAGCAAAGATTGCAAAGATAATGATATAGATCATTACATTTTTACCAACCTCTTCTCTCTCAGCACGTTTTGCATCACCAGAATCTTCAAGATACTCAATCACTTTTTCCATAGCGTGTTCGTTTACACCAACGCGTGGCATTGCAGTACCTTTTAAGTAGTTTTGTGGGTTCTCTACAAATGTTTCAATGTAGTGAGCACCACGAGAACGGATATAGATACTTAAATCAGGTGGTAATTTACCCATGTATGCTTTTAAGCTGTCTTGATAATCAAGTACATCTGATTTGTATTTTAACTCTTCTTGCTCTTTTTTGAATGCAGGTTTATTACCAAGCTGTGTCCACTCTGCATAGTGGTTAGCATGACATCTACCACAAGCTAACTCATATGCTTGTTCAGAAGTAAGTTCCTCTTTTTTCACTGCTACAGATTGTAAATATGCAACCATATCAGCTACTTCTTTATCTAAATCACCACCAGCTCCATAGAATGGTACCATTGGGTGCATTTGCCCTTTTTCAGCATCAAATTTATGCTCAACCATTAAAGCATGAGCAGGATTTTTAATTAAGTCTGCAAGGAATTTCGCATCATATACAGCACCGGCATTTGATAAGTCAGGTGGATTTACACCATAACTCTGAGCTGCAGTTACAGGATCCATAGGAGCCGGCATACCAGCTACTTCCATAGAGTGACATCCAAGACATGCACCTGCACCCATTACAAGCTCTTGCCCGTTTGTTACGTTTGCATCCGTTAAGTTTACATCTGCTAAATCTTCATATGCAAACCCTTCACTCTCGATATGCTTATGCATTTGAGAGTGTGCGAACGGTTCAACTAAGTAGTAAGTTACAAGAGTAAAGAATACTACAACTGCTAATATTTTAAGTTCTTTCATCATATTCTCCTATAACTCTTTCTCTTTTTTTGTAATAAACGGTAGTAAAATCCATAATACAATAAATGTGATTGCCGCAACTAAACCAATAGTACTAAAGATACCCTCAGGCGGTAGTTTACCCATTGCAGTAAGTACGATCATATCTACTAGCATTACCCAGAACCAAACATTAAACAATCCTCTACGACTTGCAGGAACAGCATTTGGACTTCTATCTAAGAACGGTAATAAGAAGAAAATAACCTGTGCAAAACCAAACGCAATTAGACCAGGGTCAGTTGGGAACGGACGTAAAATCTCATATGACCATAAGAAATACCACTCTGGGTAGATGTGTGCCGGAGTTTTTAATCCGTCAGCAGGGTCAAAGTTTACAGGGTCCATTGCAAAACCATAATGGTAGAATACTAAGTAAAAGAAGAATACTAAATAGATTCCAACTACCATCATATCTTTAGACATAAAGTCGTTAGCAAATGCGATAACTTTTGAACCAGCTTTATCACCAGCTTTATATTTTGCAGCTTCAGCTTCAAAGTCGATCTCTTCACCGTCTTGGTTGTTTACGTGAGGGATACGAAGTGCAGCAAAGTGTAAACCGATAAGCGCTAAAATTGCTAAAGGTAATAAAAGTACATGTAACATGAAGAAACGGTTTAAGAACGCTTGTGCAGGTACATAATCCCCACGAATCCATTCAACTAAACCATCAGCATGTAGTGAACCACCGGCAAATAAGTTAGTAATAACCATACCAGCCCAGTAAGACATTTGTCCCCATGGAAGCATATATCCAGAGAATGCCTCAGCTGAGAAAGTTACGAACAATAACATACCAGAGATCCAGATCATCTCACGACCCTTCTTGTAAGAACCGTAGTAAATACCTGTAAACATGTGAATATATATAATAAGGAATACTACTGACGCTGCTACACCGTGAATGTGTCTCCATAACCAGCCAAACTCAACCTCTTTCATAATAGTGTAGTTAACACTATCAAATGCTGTTGCAACATTTGGTTGATAATACATAAGCAAGAAGATTCCAGATACTAACAGTAAACCGAAAGTTACTGCAAGGATCATCCCCATTGCCCATAAAAAGTTAATATTTTTCGGAATCCAATACTCCGTAGCCATTACACGACGTACAGCATCTACTGCTAAACGTTGGTTTAACCAGTCGTGTAGGCTTTTTGCTTTTTCAAAATGTGCCATTTTCTCCCCTTAAATTACAGCGTTACGCCATTGGCTTTCATATTTTTATACTCTGGTCCTTCTTCACCAAGTACAAGTGTGTTTCCTTCTACTTTAAATGGAGGAATGTCAAGACCACGTGGTGGTGGAGCTTTTGTAACATCACCTGTATAATCATACGTACCACCGTGACATGCACAAAGGAAAGATTTATCATCTGGATTGTAACTTGGGATACAACCAAGGTGTGTACAAAGACCTAAGTTTACTAAGTACCCTTCTCCATTGATCATAATACTACGAGCTTTTTGTTGCTCTGTTAATTTTGCTAGCATATCTGCCGTATATTTTAAAACAAAAATAGGCTTCCCACGCCATTTTTCAGTTACTAGCTCATTCTCTTTATATGCCGACATATCAAGTGTTGTAAAACCGGCTGCTTTTACACTCGGAAGCGGATCCCAACTTTTTTTCATTGCATAAAGTGATGCAACAGCGCCAACTCCCGCAACAGCACCGAATGCTTTTCCCATAAAACCTCTACGGCTACTATCTTTCATATTTTCGCTCACTTTCTTGTGAATTTTCAAATCTTATTATATACCAAATAAGTTTTAATTATTTATAAAATTAAGTTTTCTTTTAGAAAACCTGCAAACTTGTTGCAATCGGAAGCGATTTTACCATAATTTATCTCATTTATGTGATTAATCGTCTCATTTAACTTGTTTTTATCATACCCTATTACGATTGGTATATTTAGCTCTTGAAACTTCTCATTAAAATCTTGCGTGTAATCGGCTCTTTGTATATAAACAGGCTTTCCACCCGCAGCTAATGACTCTAACACCGCTTGTGGAGAAGCAGTGATGAGGATCTCACTTTGCATGATCATATCGTCGTAGTCTTCAAACTCAAAACAGTTTTCAAAAGTTGCTTGTAATTCATCTTCATAATCTAAGAAATAGTAGTACCCAAGTTGCAGATGTGGATTTAGATCTTTAACGAAACTTAGCTGTTTCATCAAATCTTTCTCATAATCGTCATCTCCGAAAAAATAAGAGATTTTTACCGATTTTTCTTTTTGTTCGAAATATTTATCGGCAATAACTATCTCATCATTCTCCATGACATAGAGTTTAGAAAAGAAATTTTTCATATCTTCAAGCATAATAGGATTAACTTCTGCCGAGTCTAGTATTAGCTGGTCACCTTTTTGCGCGATATTGGCTATGTTTCTGACAACATCGATTCCCACAGCTTTATCGATTCCGAAGTGTCTTGCTTCCTGTGCTATTCTAAAGTCACTGCATAAAAGTGTAATATCTTTATCTAGGCAACTCAGCACAGCAGCAGCTCTACGGAATCTATCGAGTCCTATTCTATGACCCGTATGCACATAATAATACGTCTTCATTTTTCTATCTCGCTTCCATTATATATAGATACGAAATATTACACTTTGAAGTTTAATCTAATATTTTATAGAGAGGTAAAAATCTAAGTCAAAGTTTCCATCTTCTGTAAGATACTTATTTTGTCTATAGATTGCATAAGGGGGTTTTGTAGTTGTTTCATATTCGTTTCTCGGTAGCCATTCGAGATAGAGCCACTGAATAAAACGTAGCAGGTCCCCACAAGCACCCTCTAAAGTAAACTTTGCATACACACCGCTTGCTATGGTAAATTTCGGTAATCTGTTATTTTCCAGTACTTTATTTTCATTATCTACTACACAAGCAACATACTGACAATCTTCAAGGGGTGTAATAGAAGGGTTGTCGTGAAACAGACTTATCTGTTGATGTTCTTCAAGCTGGTTTGTATATATCCATGTCTGGATCTTCTGCCAGGTCTGACGGATCGCATCATTGTATCCGCGATGACGTATATAGTATGCCTGCATCTCCGGCATCTTTACTATTTGAGGTTCAAGGTGATCAAAGTTATCCAGAGTGATTACGGAGTTTCTAATCTTTAGCGAGTGATCGACAATTTCATTTGAATATTCCAGATAACCACCCTTCCTCCAAACTTTCGGTGTCATTGAAAAACGCTCTTTAAATGCACGTATAAATGAGGTTTGAGAAGAGTACCCACATGCATTTGCCACTTCAGATATTGTCGAATATCTGTTTGTAAGAAGAAGGTTCGAAGCTTTTTGTAAACGGATCGACTTGATCGTCTCATAAATGTTTCGATCAAACACCTCTTTAAATATTTTATGCATATAGAACTTGCTGATGCCATAATTTTTTGCAAGTTCGTCCATGTTTATATCTGTATCTATATTTGTATAGATGTAAAACATTATATTGTTGGTAATTTTTATCTTCTGCTCAAGCGTTTCTCTCTTCATGGGAACTATTCTAACAATAAAGAGTAACAAAGAGAACAAAAACAGATAATTTTAGAACAAAATGATGCGAGAGGATAAACTCGTTACACAAAGTGAGGATCTGCTAACACTTTGCTAACATATCTGTGTCATACTACCACCATCAAAACAAGGAGTCACAGATGAAAAAGACACTATTAACTCTAGCTTTGCTAGGTGGTTTAACATTAAGTTTCGCAGAAGATGTTGTAGTAGATGACACTACTACGATTGATGAGCAAATTACAGAGATTCAAACAGCACCCCAGCAAGAGCGTGTAAGACTTATGAACCAGTTTAAGTTACGTATTGCAAACATGAATCAAGAACAAAGAGAAGAAGCACTCTCACAACTACAACAAAGAATGCGTACAAACTCTGAAGAACAAACAGATGCACAACAAGAGATGCAGATGCAACAAGCTCAGGAGATGTTAAAAATTCAAAACATGAATCAAAACCGTATTGGAAATCAGTTCCGCCAACAAATGCCTCAAAACATGACGCCAACAAGTAATCCTACAAATATGATGAGTGGCCGTTAAGTCTATGCAACCAAACAGAGTCGCCTTTGGGCGACCTACTCAAAAGGAGCAAAATTGAAAAAAATATTCTCATTATCTCTATTATTATTTTTAACAAGTGGCCTCTATGCACTTGATTCCGATATGGATGGGGTAAATGATGCTAAAGACAAATGTCCAAATACACCTTTTACAGATCTTGTAGATATCAACGGCTGTACAAAAAGCTCTGTTATTCCCGATTACCACTATGATGTTATAGTTGGACTCAGCTACACAAATTCAGACTATACTACTATAAATAAAACAGACACTCTTGCAACTACTTTTCAAGCAGATTACTACTATAAAAACTTTTCACTGCAAGCTTCGACATCTTTATTTACAACACAAGCTGACGGTTATAGCGAGAGTGGATTGAACGATTCGTTTATAGGTGCAGCATATCAGGTAGTACCGACATCTCCACTTACGATCCGATTCTCAGCCGGAGTTATACTGCCGACTTACGATACATCATTAAACAATAACAACACAGACTACACGGCAGGTATTAACTTCAGCTATAAGGTCGATAAATATAATCTTTTTGGCGGCTATACATATACAATGATCAACGATGATGATTACAATGACGGTACACTCAATGTAAAATACCAAGATACAAACGGTTACAGTGCCGGTGTTGGATATAATATTACAAGTAAGTTATACCTAAGTGGTGCATATAATACAAGTGACAGTATCTATGTGGGTGCAGAAGATATTAAAACTGCATCACTCTATGGATACTACAGTATAGACAAAAACTGGTTCTCAACTTTTTCGTATGCATACGGGATTAGTGAGAGTGCTAGTCAAAGCTATCTTGCTGTAAAACTGGGATACTTTTTTTAGGCTAAAGATTATGAAAAAAAATATACTGCTCCTTGAAGATGACAGAGAACTGGCATCTACCCTTGCCGAACTGCTTGAGGAGAACGGATACAGTGTTGAGCTTGTTCATAACGGCAACGATGCGATCGATGCCAGTTATGATAACAAGTATGAGCTCTATGTCTTCGATATCAATGTCCCAGATATGAACGGACTTGAATTGCTAGAAAGTTTACGCAATGCAGACGATACTACACCGACTATATTTATCAGTGCAATGATTGATCTAAACTCTATCTCAAAAGCTTTTGAGATAGGAGCGGATGATTATCTGAAAAAGCCGTTTTTCCCCGAAGAGCTGCTTATAAGAGTCAAAGCAAAACTTGCACAAACTACTAAAGCTATCTCCTACAAAAACCTAAAATTTTTCCCCGATACGAAAACACTTTACAAAGATGATACAATTGTACAACTAGGTGAGGTTCAGGAGAGATTATGTGATCTCTTTATGCACAACATAGGCTCAGTACTTGATAAAACGATCCTACTCGATCAGCTGACACATCCATCCGATACGGCTTTAAGAGTGGCGTTAAACAAACTCAAACAAACGACGGGCTTAGCTATAAAAAATATTCGCGGGGTAGGATACATAGTTGAAAAAAGTTGAACTCAAAGCACTTATTAGAAGTTTTTTACTCTTTTTTCTTTCAATCACAACCCTCCTTGGCACACTTTTTTTCTTTGAATACAAAAAAGATATCACCGCACTTGATGAGACTATTTTGTCTGAGATGAAGGTGTGCAGTTTCAATCTTCAATGTACAAAATACCAGTTTGATTTTGCACCGCTCAAAGAGGAACAGCTCTATAAACTCCATAAAGAAGGTGATAAGCTCAGCTCCTACTTCCTCATCCCGGGATCACAAAAAAATGCTCTGAAAATTTATCTGCAAAAAAGTGAATATGAAAAAGAACTTGAAACTTTAGAAAAAAAACTTTTAGTGGAGTTTTTCTTCGTAGTCATAATAGTACTGTTACTCTCTCTTCTCTTTGCTTTTTATACCTTGGCACCACTAAGGGATGCTCTCAAACTTACAGAGGAGTTTGTTAAAGATATACTCCATGACTTTAATACACCCCTCTCAACACTCAGACTCAATACATCTATGTTAAAAAGCGAGTTTGGCGAGTCAAAGAAGATTACACGTATAGAGAATGCGGTACAAAACATTTTAAACCTTCAGGCAAATCTGCGCGCTTATCTTAAAAGTCACTCCAGCCAAAAAGAGGTTTTTGACTTAAAAGAGGTTGTAGAGGAGAGAGTAGCAATGGTTGAAAGCAATTTTACGACAATCCGTTTTCACACCACCCTCTCACCCCAACAGCTCAATACCCACAAGAACTCTTTTGTCAGAATAGTAGACAATCTCCTCTCAAATGCAGCGAAATACAATAAAGAAAACGGAGAGGTATTTGTTTCTTATGAAAAAGGAGTTTTAATCTTCAAAGATACAGGCAAAGGGATCAAAAACCCCGATAAAATCTTTGACAGATTTTATAAAGAGCACGAAAGAGGGATAGGAATAGGTCTACATATTGTCAATAAATTATCCCAAGAGTTAGGTATAGAGATCGAGATAGAGAGTGAGCTCAATAAAGGCTCAACATTCAGGCTCAATTTAACAAAACTGCTTGTGAATAATAATTAATAAAAACAAAATTAAATATTTTTATGCTACACTCAAAGATGAAAAACGTTTTAGGAGAGCAATATGAAACCCTTAAAATTTCAAGGAAGCGGCTTTGAGTACTTCAAAATATGGATAGTAAATCTTGTACTTATCGTCCTTACATTAGGGCTTTACTACCCTTGGGCAAAAGTAAGACGAAACAGATACTTCTACGGAAACTCTGTTTTAGAAGATCGTAATTTCGAATACCATGCAGTAGGAAAACAACTCTTTTTCAGCTATCTTATAGCACTTGTACTTTTCATAATCTATGTTATCTTTACAGAATTTTTTCCACCTGCTGCAGCTTTATTTCTTCTTGGTCTGTTTGTCATAATCCCATGGGTGATCGTTAAAAGTATGATGTTCAATCTTAAAATGACAAGCTTCTCAAATGTACGTTTTAGTTTTGAGAAGAACTTTTCAGATGCTTATTTGAACTTTTTACTCTATCCTATGGGGATGTATATAGGTTTTATTTTTGTAATGTTTGCGGTTGGTTTATTGTTTGCACTTCATGTAGCTATTGGGCTTATAGGGCTTGTAGGTGTTTTCTTTTTTATGATCTACGCGATCGCATTTTTGAAAAAAAGAAATTCGGAGTTTTACATAAACAACGCGAGTTACGGACAAGGAAAATTTTCCACTACTATTGAGCTCAAAGAGTTTATGAAAATCAGTGCAAAAACTTTGGGTATAGGCCTTGCACTTACCATTGCACTTTTTGTAATTGTCGGTATCATCAGTGCAACATTTATAGGTGCAGAGACTATGCAGGAGATCTCTGCGAGTATGCAACAAAATGGTGACCCGCAAAACTCTGGAATTATTGTAGCTTTAATCGGTGCCATTTACGGAGGGATGATCCTTGTAATGGTTGCGACAATGGCATACTCATTTGCCCTAAACCGTGAATATATCTATAAAAACACGCTTCTTGATGAGAATATCGGTTTTTCATCGACACTCAAAGCTTTACCGTTTATGTGGGTAACTGTTTCAAACTTTTTTCTTATCCTTCTTACTTTGGGATTTGGAGCGCCTTGGGCGAAAGTAAGAGTTGCAAAGATAGTTCTTGCTAACACTTATGTAGATACTACCAAAGGGTTTGATAAATATATCTCAGAGAACCAAACACAAACATCTTCACTCGGAGATCAGATAGGTGATGCATTTGATGTCGATGTAGGCTTAGGTTTCTAGAGCGATGCAACTTAAGGGTTACTGGTATGCAAAAGATAGCGCTGCACAACATGGTGCTATCTTGCAAACAGATGTAAAAAACTACACACTTATTGTAGATGAAAAGGTACACTGTAGCGGATTACTTGAAGAGTTAAAACTCGATGACAGACTGGGAAATATAACAAGAAGAATCAGTCTTAAAGACGACTCTGTATTTACCTGCGATCAGCACGATCTAATAGATACCCTTTTTACGAAACACAAAAAAGCAAACCGCTTTTTACACTCACTAGAATCAAAACTTCATTCTGTATTTATCTCCATTGTAGTTCTTATCGTCAGTATTTATCTGTTTGTAGATAAAGGGATTCCCTACTTTAGCGAGAAAATAGCTTACGCCCTGCCGCTAAAGACAAATGAACTTTTAAGCAAGCATACAATGGATGCACTTGATAAGTACCTTTTTAAACCCTCAAAACTCTCTTTAGCACAACAAAAAGATATCCGTAAACGTTTCAGAGATAAACTGCTACCGAATCTGCCTGAAAAAGAGCACTTCAACTACCATCTCAATTTCCGCCTTTTACAAGACAGAAACCTTTCCCTTCCAAATGCGATGGCTCTACCATCGGGCGAGATTATACTTACCGATAAATTTGTCGAGTTATGCAGCAGTGACGAGGAGCTTGATTCTATCATCTACCATGAGGTTGGTCATATCGTACATAGAGATTCTCTCAAGATGCTGATCGAAGGTACTTTTATCTCTGTGAGCGTAATGGTCGCATTGGGTGATCTTAACGGCTTTGCAGATATGGGAGTGGGACTTGGTTCAATGCTTGTAAATCTGCAATATTCACGGGAGCATGAAAGCGATGCCGATCGCTTTGCTTTTGATCTGATGCTTAAAAACCATATGGATCCTATCGCCTTTGCAACCATTATGAAGAGAATGAACTGCTATCTTACATCAAGAATGAAAGACACTAAAGAGGATCAATTGAGCCAATATATCTCAACACACCCACAAACAAAAGAGAGGATAGAGATAGCAAAACGCTACAGCGACTGCTATAAAGAGGGTCTTACAGAGTGTAAGTAACCCTCTACTCTTTTATAAACTCCAAAATAGTTTCAAAATGTCTGTCAATATCTAAAAAGCCGTGATCACCGCCATCTTCGATGATCATCTTTGCACCTTTTAGTTTTTGTTCAGCCTCTTTATAGTCCAACACCTCATCCCCTTTTCTTGCCAGAAGAAAATAGTTCTCCTTGTTGTTCACATCTACGCTGAATTTTTTCAAACTCTCAACCTGTTCTTCGTCCCAGCTAAACGAACAGTTGCCGTTATAAAAGCTGGCATTGTTACCCAGCACTTTTTTAAGTGTCACATACGGCTTAATCGAAGGGTTAATAAGAACTGCTTTGAGGTTGTACTTTTCACTCAGATAAATAGCATAGTAGCCGCCGAGTGATGAGCCCATTAAAGTGATCTCTTCATCTTTGCACACCTCTATGAGCTCTTCTAAAGTTGAGATGGCAAGTTCCGGGATAAACGAGAGTGAAGGTGCCAAGAACTTTACACCTTGAGTTTTAAAATACTCCCGAAACAATTTGGACTTACCGCCCTGCCCGCTACTTCCAAAACCGTGAATATACAAAATCATTCGTCTCAATCCTTTTATAAACTTGCTATCGAATCTAAAATCAGATCAGGAATTATACCTTTTTGCAGATCTAACTTATGAAACTTTCCAGTTTTTACTAGTGCCGCTTGCAAGCCCGCATTTTGTGCACCGTGTATATCACCCTCGATGTCATCGCCTATCATTATACATTCAGACGGATTTACCCCTAAAGATTGGCAGGCAAGTTCATAAAACTCTTTCGACGGCTTGCCTAACACCTCTGCTTTTTGCCCGCTGGCATACTCCAAAGCACTCACAAAACACCCAGCATCCATACTCAGTTCATTGTCACTGTCTTTAAAATAACGATTGTTTGCCACCGCTACAAGCTTTGCCCCTTTAAGCAGGGTACGAAAAGCATGGTTTAGATTTTCATAGCTGAAGTTGTGTTGGGCGTCGCCGACTACTACATATTTTTTCTCGTAGTTTTTCAGTGAGTCAAAAAATCCCGTTACGTTGTCGGTAAGAAGAAAGTCAGCATTACTTTTTTGCTCTTCTAAAAACATCTTCGTCATATCGAGTGCCGTTATTACATCTTCCGTATCTATTTCAAACCCAAGTCCGCGCAGTTTTTCTACAACCTGAGGACCTGTTTTTTGTGTAGTATTTGTAAGAAAGCGGATCGGATAGTTCTGTTTTATCCTTTTCACGGCTTCAATGGCACCCTCAATCGACTCATTACCGACATATAATACCCCGCCGATATCGCATAAAACTGCTTTTATATTTTCTGCTAACATCTTCTCCCTTTTATAGAGAAATATCTTTTATTCTAATATATTAACAAGTTGTTGGATCTTAGAATTTCCATCTTTTTTTTCGCTTATCGGTGTATGCCCACCACACTTTCGGCTCGGCACCCTCCATAAAGTCTGTGATCGACATAAAGACATCGAGTACGCACGGATCTTGTCTGGAAGCTTTTTGTTCACACAAAAGATCATATAGCTTCTTCGGGTCTTTTCCTTTAAGATCGTCTGGAGTTTTTATACCGATAAATTCAAGATCTTTGGCAATTGAAGCACCGATATTGGGCAAATCGGTTAATTTTTTTGTTTCTTCTCTGACGACTTTTACAGGGTTCATGCCGACTCCATAATATTATAAGTACTTCTCTATAAGCTCTTCCATTTTTATTTTAACGGCTGAAATACGCTACAACAGAAGCTTTTGCTATTGTATGTGCATTTACCATATATCCCACAAGCGCAGGTGATGCATCTGCTTTAACTCCCAGCGTATCTACATCTAAAGCATATAGCGTAATTACATACTGATGAGAACCGTGACCTACAGGGGGACACGCACCGCCAAAACCGCTTACACCGTAATCTGTTTTTGTTTGCAGTGCACCTTTTGGCATAAGATCTAAAGCTACATTACCGCTGTTTTGTTTTAAAGTTGTTACATCTTTAGGGATGTCCACAACGATCCAGTGCCACCATCCGCTGCCTGTTGGAGCATCCTTGTCATACATCATGATCGCAAAACTTTTTGTCCCTTTAGGGGCATTTTCCCAATTTAGTGACGGGGAAATATTTTTTCCCGTACATCCAAAACCGTTAAAAACCTGTGCATTACCCAACTGTCCGCTAAACTCATCGCTATTAAGTGTAAATCCCTCTGCAAATGCCATAGAAACACTCACTAGTAGCATTAAGATAATTTTTTTCATCGTAACTCCTTATATTTATTTATTGTATACAAATTTAACTATGAGGTTTTGTAAACGGGATCAAAAAAGGTACCTTTTCCTGGTAATCCCTATACTCATTTCCAAAGGTTTTCACTAAACTTTTCTCTTCTAGATAAAGCCCTATGACGGCATAAACAGTAAAGCCGATACTCATTAAAAGATGCCCGAAACTCATGCTCGGAGTTGCCCAAAGCCCTATGAGTGTTCCAAGCTGTACGGGATGGCGGACATATTTATAAAAAAACTTTGTTTGAAAACAGCTCTCTGGTTCGGGAATAGATTTAAAAACCCTATACCCCTGATGGAGTCCGAAAAGCTCAAAATGATCGATCAAAAAGGTAGATATGAAAGCAAAAAACCATCCAAACAGATAAATAGCCGTCAAAAACCAAAAGAAAAAACCATCGTTAAAATCCCAGATCAAAGTATCTATAGGGTGCCAAAAATAGATGAGTAAATACAGACAAATTGCCGAAGCCACCCCATAAAGTGATGTTTGAAAAGAGTGAGGAAACTTTGCCAGAATCTTTTCTTTGAAAAAATCTCTCGCCATTAATGAATGTTGCAATCCAAACAAAAGCAACAGTCCGACATCGAACATTACTGCATACCATACAGATGCATCAATACCAATATCTATATAGTGAGGAAGAAAACCCCATGGATAGACCCATAAGATCAAAAGAGACAAGGTTGCTATTGAAAAAAGATAGCTAAATATAGAAAAACCAAAAAGTAAATATCGTTTCAAACAACCACCTTTTAAATATACTATTCACTTACAATAATAACACACTAAGTGTAACAAGTTTATAGGCTTTTAATCACTCTTGCACTACAATGATTGCTTGTAAAAAGGAGTGGCAGTGGATTTTACAAAATTTAAAAAAGCAAAAGTTTTTCAAAGAGGCAGAGGCGGTAGAGATGCTGCACATTTAGCAGACGAAAAACTTTATCATGAACTTTTAGAGCGTCATACAGAGATAGAGCGCACAACCACAGAACTAGAAAATGGGATCGAGACAATTACCCGAATCCCCTCTAAAGATGAGAAGCTCATAAAAATACTCCAAGAGCATGCCATGGGGATGAAAAAAAGGTTTGATAGCAATCGAGCTATTCGTTCATGGGACCCACTCTTTATTGAGCTGTTTGATCACAGAGAGCAGATACAAATGAACTCTACTATGCTTGATGACGGGATCAAAGTGACACTCACTGCAGATGATGAGAAGATTTGTGAACTGATAAAACGCCATGATGAAACGCTCCATGCTTTTGTAAACTACGGCTTTAAAGCTGCTAGACACGAAAGTCCTTACCGCCCCGATGAAGATAACTAAAAATGGACTTTTTAATATTTAAAAGCTTTATAAGTACCGAAGCACTCATCTTTTTTTACTACATGGGTGCAGTAACCCTCCCTTTTGGCATATGGTATTTTACAAGCTGGTTTGTAAAAAAATTTGAGATAATACAACTCATATATGAAACAGGGAAAGAGAAACTTTGGAATATTTTAACTCCTACTCAAAAAACTAAATACGTGCTAGTTTTTGCCATTTTATTTCTGTTTATGGAACTATTTTGGAGAATGTTGTTTGAGTTTCTGATCGCCTATATGCAGATTCGTGATGCACTCTACAATGTCGCTGGTTAACATTTACAAATATGCCTATACTGATCTAGACGTATCTCATTTTTCTTCGGGTCTTTTCTAATTACCTCAGGCAAACCTCTTGCCCAAGATGGTGAAGGGGAGTAGAGTATGGTGAGTTCAAGTATTTTATTGTCTAGCTCAATCTGCTGCATCTCTCTTGAACGCAGATCAAACTTTGACATTGTCGCTTTTTGAAAAAGCTCGGCTACAAACCTGCCTGAGAAAAAAAGTCGAAGTGTTTTGTGTTTATTCTGTTTTAACAATGTTAAAACATCGATTAGGACAATGTTATAAAGATCACCGTCACTAGCCCCACACCCTTTTGCACGGCTGCACTCATCGATCGTATCAAAAATCCCGATCTCATTTTCCAAAAAAAAGTTTTGTCTCTTTTCTTTTGTGCTTAACGGCTGTTCACATTCACAACTCTGCTGTAGTATATTCCAAAAGGCATTGTAACGACTGCCATAGTACCAATCTACATCACCCTCTTGCAACTCTTTTTTTGCAAAACGAGCAGGAGGGGTATTACCCACGATCAGCGTTTTTGCCTCTGCAATGTTAAAAGGCTCATAGGGGTGTTTAGCATGGCAGAATGTGTGGAGCTCACTTTTTCTGTAAACTTTTGACATCTTTTTATACATCAGCTCTACTCACCAATCCGCACTCCACAGCCTGAGCTTGATTTTCAAAAATAGCCATTGCCGTATTCATTTTGGCAAATCCAAGTCTTGTATAAAAAGGTTCCTTCCCCGGATAAGCATATAAAATAATTTTCTTATGCCCTTGACTCAATTTTAGCAGTTTATTTACCACAGCTTTTCCAAGTCCATTACCTTGATACTCAGGATCGACTGCTACATCACAGATATATGAGGCATCAATTCCATCGGCAAGTGCTCGGCCTACTGCTATAAGCATACCGTTTTCATACAAAAAACATTTATAACGGCTATTTGAAAAAACAGTTTTTAAATCATCAGGCTTTTTCTCACCAAGCGGTGCTATTTTATACAGATATGAAAGCTCATGAAAATCTACATCGTCAATCTCATACTTCCATCTTCTTTCGTATTCTGAGAGTTTACTAAGCAGTTGTACTTCAAAATATTGCGATAAAATCTTCTCTTGAGCTTTTATTTCATCTTGTAAAGGGCTTTGTTTATCGATCAAAAAGATTATTCGCTCACAAGTAGTTTTCTGAACTTTCGGAATAAACTCCTCTATTAACCACGTAGTATCCTCTGTAGTATTTTCAAACCCCTTTGCAGTATCTGTAATCCAGGTATCTGCACTATACTCTTCAAGCAGTTTTAGTCCAAACTCCAAAGGTTTTTTATATTCATCTCCCTGACAAAATCCTTGCCAAATACAAAACACTCCATTATACTCTTTAAGATACTCTACTTTACAAAATTGTGTTTCATAAACATTCTTAAGTTTCATAGGTAGCCTTTTTTCTTTTTGAGAAATATTCTAGCCCAATCCTTTCTAGAATGTCATTCACATTTGTTAATAAAGACTTTTTCATATTTATCAATGATTGATAATATCTAGTTTAACAAACAGCTGTGAGTTCTCTTCGAAAATCTCCAAGTTTGTATCTATTGGAAATTTTTGTTCAGCAAGTACCCCTTCTACAGAGTGCAATACATGGACAAAAGTTTCAAACATCGGAGCTACGATATAGTCAAGATTATCTTTTTTTACAAGCTCCGCCAATCTCTCTATAACACAGTAATATACCGCCTTATTAATCGAGCGTTGTATAAGGTAATCGTGCATTATACGGATATTGTTTTCAAGCACTTCCCTTTCAATAGAGTTCAGTGTCAGGTTTTCACGTGCACGCTCAAGCTCCTCATGCACCTCATCTTCAATACAGTGTTCCTGATGATCTACCAACTGCTGATAATTTTTACAACATTTTTTGATCTCATCTTCAAGCTGATCGTTAGATAAACGGGGACTGCTCATGTTATAAATATATTTCCTATCCTCATAATATTCATGATCTATCGCTTTGATAAACTGTACTGCAATATTTAAATATACAAATTTATCCTCTTTGTTTCTATCAAAAGTGATCCCCGTATGAGAGATCAACGGTTTTGGTCCAATATATTTGATGTGCATATACGCCCTTTCTTAGTAACTGTTTCTAACGTACTATATTTGATATAATAATCAAAAAATAAAAAATATCCAAAGGAAAATAATAATGGAATATAGATATATTGGGAAAAGCGGTCTAAGAGTAAGTCCTATATGTATGGGTACCATGACTTTCGGTACTCAAACACCCGATGAAAAAGTAGCCTTTGAGATCATGGATAAAGCGTATGATCGAGGCGTAAACTTTTTTGATACTGCAGAACTTTATCCTATCCCGCCAAATGCAAAACTAGCAGGTCTTACAGAGGAGATTGTCGGACGCTGGCTCAAAACTAAACCGCGTGAGAGCGTTATACTTGCCTCAAAGGTTGCAGGGGCTGCGAACGGCTGGTATACCCCGCCCGTTCGTCACGGACTCACAGCAATTGACAGTTTTCATATTGAACGTGGAATCGAGGGAAGTTTAAAAAGACTCGGAACAGATTACATCGATCTTTACCAAATGCACTGGCCCGATACTGTTGTGCCGATTGAAGAGAGTCTAAAAGCATTTGATCGTCTTGTAACAGCTGGAAAAGTTCGCTACATAGGAACATCGAACGATACCGCTTACGGTACGACAAAAGCACTTATGACCTCTGAGCACAAAGGGTATGCAAGATTTCAGTCGATCCAAAATAACTTTTCACTTTTAAACCGCCGTTTCTTGGATGAGCTTGCAACCGTTGCACGTAAAGAGCAGATCTCACTTTTACCGTATTCACCTCTTGCAGGAGGAGTGTTAAGTGGAAAATACAATCAAGGCGGGGATGTTCACGGAAGGTTTGCAAACTATGTCAAGTCTCCAAATGCAAGGCTCAGAACTATGGCTAACCGTTTTTTAAATGACAAGACGCTTGCTTCAACACAAAAGTATCTAAAAATTGCAAGTGACTTTGGTATTCACCCTGTAACTCTTGCAACGGCATGGTCGAAACAATTTGACTTTGTAGCATCTACGATCATCGGTGCAACGACACCTGAGCAGATAGACCCTGCACTAGATGCGATGGATGTGGTATTAAGCGATGAGATTCTTGCAGCGTGTGATGCGGTACACAATGAGATTCTTTACCCTATGGGGTAATCTCTTTTTATAACAAAGAATGCAATCTGGCATAGATTTTTGCCTGATTGTTTTTATAGGCTTCGAGTTCCTCTTTGCCTATCAGTTCACTCAAGTCATTTTCAATCGCTTCAATGATACCATTTGCCTCTTGCATCAATGCTTCACTTTTAGGAGTAAAAGCAATCATCTTCTCTTTTTGGTTCTCTAATGTCAGAGTAATATACCCAAGCTCCTCAAGCTTTTTAATATTTTTGTGCATCGCCTGTCTCGAGTAACCCACTTGGCGTGAGAGTTCTGAACTTGAGATCTTCTTCGCCTGATCGATATATGGGAAAAGGATGATAAGAGCCTCACTCAGCCCCTCAAACCCCTTTTCCTGTAATCTTTGCATGATCACTTTGTTAAAAATTTTTCCTGTTTCTAATGATAAAAAGCATAAAGACATTGTAAACCTAGTTGACATAATTTATATTTTATTCTATACTTTCGAAGCTTAACACGAAATATCAAAGAGAGAAATAAAATGAATTTAACAAATAAAACAGCCTTAGTAACAGGTGCAAACGGAGGATTGGGTTTAGCTATTGTAAAAGCTTTACTCAATAACAACATAGAAAAGATCTATTGTGGGGTAAGAGATCTTCAAAACGCTAAAGTTTTAGAGAACTTATCTGACAAAATCGAACTGCTTCAACTAGACCTTTCAGATCATACTATGCTTGAGACAAACTTAGCATCTATTGAAAAGCTTGATCTGCTTATAAACAATGCAGGTGTGAACAGCGGCAAAACAATTTTTGAAGATTGTTATACAGACTTTACGATCAATGTACAAGGAACGTTAAAAATAACACAGCTTTTAGCTGACAAGATTAATGAGAACGGTGCTATTGTAAACATCACTTCTATTTTAGCACTATGTAACTTTCCTCTTATGGGATTCTACTCTGCTTCTAAAAGTGCTCTGCATTCACTAACACAAGCACTTAGAGCGCATATGAACTCAAAAAAAGTTACAGTACTTGAAGTATTGCCTGGTCCGATAGATACAAAGATGACACCGGATGAAGGTATGCCAAAAGCATCACCTGAGTCTATCGCGCAGGAGATTATCTTGGCACTTGCAGCAGATCAAGATGAGATCTACCCTGATGAGTTTGCCAAAATGATTAAAGAGGGTCTTACTCACGATCCAAAAAGTGTTGAGCAGCAATTTGCTCAATATCTAGGATAGTTTTACAAGTCCTTTATTTTCAAAAGAGATCTTTTCAAGCTTCTCTAAACTCTCTTGTTCTAAAACTACCTTTGTAGTTTTCTGGACAAGGGAGATAAGCGTTTCATAAGAGCTAAGATCTACACTCTTTCCAAACAGAGCAGCATCAGAGATATATGAAACAATATTATGATGCTCTATCTCATCAAAGTGCTTGAGTATATTTTGCGCCATTTTATGGCTTAGAACTTCATCGTGTTTTAAAGAGTTTACAACTTTCTGTTGTGCAGCATTTTTTTCCAAACCTCTTGCATGAAGTGCTTCCACACTCATACTTGCTAAAGTTTCAGAGTTTTTTCTACTCTCGGAAGTTGTACTTACTTCTCTAACCTCTACAGGAAGAGCGTAAGCAAAAGTGATATTTGTTAGTAGTACTGTAAATATTATTATTTTTTTATTCATTGCTTGTTATCCTTTTTCAAAAAGTATCCAACAAGTTTAATGAATCAAAGATAACGAAATATAAATGCCCTTATAAATTTAAAGAGTTTTCACTCTCCAAAAAGACTCAACCAAGACCTCATTTTTATAATAAACTACACCTTTAAAAACGTCGCCCACTTTATAGTTTCCAACCCCTTTGGGAGTCCCGCTCATGATTACGTCCCCATCCTCTAAAGACATAAAGCTCTCAATCTCTTCGATCATTACATCGGGTTTGTAAATCATCAGATCATATGTTGCTTCCTGACGCAGTTCATTATTTATAAAAAGTTCAAAACGAAGCTGTTTCACGTCTCCTCTAAACTCTACAAAATGCCCAAGAACAGCCGAGCCGTCAAACGCTTTTGCACGCTCCCACGGCAAACCTTTTTCTTTCATCTTGTTTTGAATATCTGCCTTTGTAAGGTCAAGTCCAAATCCAATCCCTGCAATTTGCTTACTTTCGATCAAAAAACAGATCTCACCTTCAAAACGGGTCTCTTCACTAAAATAATATAACTCTTTTGAAAGGGCTGAATGGGGCTTGTTAAAAACCACCATAGACTCAGGAATCTCATTACCAAGCTCATAAATATGCTCTACATAATTACGCCCTATGCAGACTATCTTGCTTGGAGTTATCTCTTTGTTTTCAAATTTTATTGTTTTCATAAAGTTATTTTACAACAATTTGAAAACTCTCTGTTTTTAATCATTCAATTTATTCAAAATATCGATAATCTCATCCATTTTATTGCTAACACCGTTAATATCATCAGAGATACTGTTCACATCATCAGCGTTTTTATTTAAAGAATCTGAACTATCAGAAATTGACTGAATAAGAACATTTGTAGTTGCCGTAGTCTCGGCTAAACTTTTTTGTGTACGCTCTGCAAGTTTTCTCACCTCATCGGCAACAACCGCAAAACCTCTACCGTGTTCACCTGCACGTGCAGCTTCAATTGCAGCGTTTAATGCAAGTAAATTTGTCTGCTCTGCAATATCACCTATAGTCTCTAAAATCACTTTTGTTTCATTTGCGTTTTGCACGAGTTCCTGCAGGGCACCCACCATCTCATTCTCTTTTTGAGAAACATTATGAATTCTCTCTACAATATCATGGATCATGTTTTTAAAGTCAACTATAGTTGTATTTGTAATGTTTTCGATCGTACTGTTTAAAGTGTTTGCCGATTCTATAATCTGTTTGTTAGAATCCTCATTTTTCTGCTGCATACTCTCCAGAGCTTCCCCCAAAGAGTTCACATTGTTTAAAAGCTCTGCCATTTTTGCTTCTACATTTACTTCACTGCGAGCCTGAAAACTCCCCTGTGAAAACTGTTTTAGTGTATATATAGCGTTATCTAAATTTTTCTCTGAAGCATCGAGCATATTATTCATACTATTTCTAAGTACATGTACATACGGCGTATCCGTATCTGCATCTATACGGCATGAATAATGCCCTTTTGCAACTTTATCGGCAAGTAAAACCATCTCTCCTGCAACCCTTGTATCGTCAAGAACCATACTTTGATATCTTTTTATTATTTTATTGAAATTTTGTTCCGCTTTATGCGTTGTATTTTCATTAATATCAACCTGGTTTCTTTTAAACTCCATCAACTCTAATAACTCTAAACGTTTGCTTTCGAGTAGATCTTTTGAAGCATTCCCTCTCCGCCAATAGAGCACCACAACTACAAGAAAAGTTACAACTGTTAAGAGTGCTTGAATAATGTTTGACTCAACAAGGAACAAAGAGGTTAAGGTAAGTACAAACATTACTGTGATTGCTATATTTTTTTGCATATTATTCATATTTGAAATCCTTAATTTAGTGTCTTATAAAGTTTTTCGGCAGCTTCTATCTCTGCTTCTGAGGGTTTTCTTCTACAAGACATATAACGTACCTCTTTTGTTAGGGGATCTTTCATTGGATAGACAGTCGCAAAAACCCAGTAGAAACCGCCCTCTTTTGTTCTGTTTTTCACATAACCTGTCCACACCTCTCCCCGTTTTACAGTTGCCCATAGATCTTTAAAAGCAGCCTTTGGCATATCTGGATGTCGAACAATGTTATGGTTTTTACCCATAAGTTCATCAATTGTGTACCCGGCTATCTTACAAAAGTCATCATTCGCAAATAAGATGATCCCTTTTTCATCTGTCTGGGAAACTAAAAAATCATCACGCTTCAATACATATTCACCCACTTATACTCCTTACCCTGTTTTGTGTCAAAGTTTACAGATTAACAATTTTTTCTTCGAAAATTCTTGATCCGGATCAAGAGAAAGAAACTCATTGTTATATTCAGTTAGCACACAGAAAATAATATTTTGAGCATTATAAAGGATCTATTGAAAAATTTGTTCCAAAGAATTTATCAATAAAAAACGATTAAACAAAAACCCCTATATTTTAGGGATTTTGAGTAGTATTGGTTACTATTTTATCTATAACAAAAAAGTGATAGACACTTCTTGGACACTTTTGGAAACTTTTGTGTTACAATCACTATATGAAAGAAAGAAACTTTATAAAACTTGCTCAAAACTGTTATTGGGATCCGCATGAGGAGGTCGTTTACCTTGATCGTGCAGTAATACCTCTATCTGAAAATAAAACACGTTGTTTAAAGTTATTCATTTACTATAGAGGCAAACCTCTTAAAGATATAGAGATATTCGACTTTGTATTTAAAGATGATTCGAAAGAGTTTACAAATAAAACTATCCGTTCTCTTATTAGTAATTTAAGAAATAAACTACCTTGTCTTAATATAATCAATCACTATGGGGGATTTTACTCTTTGGAAAAGTATCGGGAACCGACTCCCGATTTCCAAGAGTACCTTTTAGATATTCTCGATCAAGCGAAAAACGGTATTACCATTACTGATCCAAACCAACCCGATAATCCAATTATTTACGTAAATGAAGCTTTTGCGAGTATGTTTGGATACTCTCCTGAAGAGGTTATAGGAAAAAACTGTAGGTTTTTACAGGGTGATGACAGAGATCAAAGTGCTCGAGATGAGATAAAAGAAGCTCTTAGAAATCAACAGGAAGTAGTTGCCGTTTTACGTAACTATCATAAAAATGGCAACCTGATCTATAATGAAGTGCAAATATCCCCTATTTTCGATAAACACACTTTAGAACTCAAATACTTTTTGGGGATTCAAAAAGATATAACTGAACTCCATACCTTGATGTTGAAACTAAAAAAAGAATCTGAATGAAGCCTCTATTTTTAGCTTTAAAAGCAAAACTTAATGACTATGAAAAGATACAATCCGACTTCTCGAAGCTTATTAAAGGGAAATGGGTACCGGGTGATAATCTTCACATTACGATCAACTATTTTGGAGATAAATTCACTCTGGAAGAACTGCTTGAAAAGCTGCCATCGTTAATTACTCCTGTGCCGGAGCTACAGTTATCAGGTTTGGGCTATTTTGAAAAAAATAAAATATTATATATAAAAAGCGAAGTGAAGGGACTTACTAGTTTGAGCGAAGCTATCTCTAATGAGTTCTCGCTGCCACAGACAAAAGAGTTTATACCTCATGTCACCCTTATGAGAATAAAAAGTATTACAGATATAAAGGGATTTAAAGAGATGATTGATAATTATAAAGATGAAGAACTCGGTAGCGTTGCAACAACACCCGAGTTAATGCAAAGTGAGATACGCCATCCAGGCGGTGCCGTATATACCTCGCTTCAAAGTTTTTAAATGGCCGCAACTTAAATGCAACATTCTTATGTAAAAATACTTAATATAAAAACCCCATAAAAGGAAGTACAAATGTTTCTTATCAAGTCTCTTAAAACCATTAAAGGCAAATATATCTTCAATCTCTTTGCCTCCATCATAGCTATCTTTATAAGTGTCACTGTTGCTTATTTTATTGCTATGGGTTCGATCAAAACGATCATGAAAAATGACATCAATACTATAGCCGATTCGCTAGAGCAAATGGTGCATCATATATCACAACTCGATTCCGAAGCCTATAAACACAAAAACTTTAAAGATGCCATACATAACATTAGTATTGGGAAAAGCGGTTACGTGTATATGATAGATGCACAAGGGAAACTTATAATACATCCGAAAAAAGAGGGAAAATCACTCAAAGGTGAAGATTATGTTGATCATATCAGAAACGATAAAAAAGGGGGCATTTTTGAGTATGTCTCAGCAACAACAGGTCAGGAGAAGATTGTAGGGTATCGCTATCTTCCCGAATGGGGTATGTGGGTCATTCCAGGTGTTAACAAAGCTGACTACTACGACGATCTAAAAAACACTTTCTTTCTATGGTTCTCTATTCTTGGTTCAATACTCGTAGGAATTTTGATCGCGATTAACTACTCTACGGGTATCACTATTCTCAAGCCTATAGACAGACTCAGTGAGGTATCTCACGATCTCGCCGATGGGGAAGGGGATCTTACAAAACGTCTTCCGATTCAAAATAAATATGATGAGATAGGGATCGCAAGCAATTTCCTTAACCGTTTTATAGAAAAAATTCAAGACACGATTGCAGGTACAAAACATATAACAAAAGAGACTGTAGGTCTTACAAACACTCTAAAAAATGCAGCTCACACACTTACAGAACAGCTCAATAAATCAGATACTTTAGCAATCGATACGAATACAACCGCATCCAACATAGCTTCATCATTAGATGAGACCATACGTCTTGCTGTTGATTCTTTAAATACATCTAAAGAGACGCAAGAAGAACTTACAAGTGTACGGGAAATTGCCGAACATATAGCAACAGATGTTCAAGTCTCAACAGAACTAAGCTCTCAACTCAGTAGCCATTTCGATCAGCTTACTTCTGATGCAAAAAGTATTAACGAAGTGTTATCCATCATCTCTGACATAGCAGATCAGACAAATTTACTGGCACTCAATGCAGCGATCGAAGCAGCACGTGCCGGTGAACACGGACGTGGATTTGCCGTAGTTGCAGACGAGGTAAGAAAACTTGCAGAACGTACACAAAAAAGTTTAAGCGAGATCAATGCAACCATTAGTATAGTAATTCAAGCAATTTCAGATGCTTCGGAGATGATGGTATCAAACGCAAAAGACATAGGAACTCTTTCACAAAGAAGCGAAGAGATTGAAAAACGTATAGATACGGCAATGAATTCACTTGTAGTCAATGTAGATGTAAGTCAACAAAGCCTTCAAAATACAGAAGCGATGACAAAACAGATCAGAGATATCATAGAAAAAGTTTCACAAATGGCAGATATGTCGAAAGATAATCGTACAGAGGTCAAAACAGTTTCTGACATATCAGACAACCTTTCCCATGATGCGATCACTCTTGAGGAAAAACTAGACTTTTTCAGATGCGATAAAGCCTAAAAACATTTTAGGAGAGGAGGAGAATAACTACTCTCCCACTTTATTGTTTTTTAGCTTCCATTGTAAGATACAATAAAGTTTGATAATTATTTTTTTATATTTTATTGCCTAATATAAGGAGTTATACCATAAAAGGTCTCACCTTCTCTGTAAAGATATGTAAAACAAAGAACGATAATAGTTTGAAAAAGATTGATAATGCGTAAATATTTACTTATCTAACTGCTTGAGAAACAACTAATCTATATGTATCCCCAACGGGGACGTTGGGGACGAGTGAAAAAATAATCTTTATTTTTCTTCTAAACAAATATTATTTACTATATCTAGTCCTTTTAACATAGATTCATGACTAGCATTAAAATCTTTGAGTTGTGTAATTTCTAAGTATGTGTCTTTATATTGTTTTTTTGTTTCTTTAGTCCAAGAATTACAAATTGTACTATTATGTTCAATAGGTTTATAAATAGAATAATCTTTATTGCCCAATGCTTCAAGATAAATACTTGAATCTGCATGTAAAATTAATTTTAAATTTTCTGGTTTATCAAAAAGTAAAATTAAATTTTCTAAACTTGTTAAAGCCCTCATTTGAAACATACTTTTCACTCCATTGGATGCATTTTTGTATTTTTGAGTATAACAAGCAACCTCTTTTTGTGCTTGTTCATACAAAACAATTGTATAAATATTAAGACCTATAAGTAACAAAATAATTATTAATAAAATTTTAGTTTTCAATATTTTCCTTTTGAACAGTTCTGAAATTTTAATTCTGCTTGTTTGTGACACATATAACCATTTAAACCATTATTTGTAAGTGTACATCTAGCTTTTGCTGCTTGTAATTCATTATAACAATCTTCAAAAGTTTTTTTATCATTTGTTGTATTTGTATCACAAGTTTTTCCACTCGAATCGTTATCACCCCATGGCCAAATACTTAACCCCTCAGGATCAACCAAATTAACCGTATCCCCTAACACATACCCATAAAGATTACTATCCCCACCATTAAAGTCTATCGGGTCTTTAGTAGTCCATTTACCAGTTTGTGGATCGTACTCTCTATAACCGAAGTGTACTAAGTTTGTGTGTGGGTCTTGTAATCCACCTGCAAATCCAAATGGTATTGTTAAACTTGGATTTGAGTCTTGGAGTATATTACCATAAGTGTCGTATGTTATCTCTTTTACTATGTTATGGTTTGTATCTGAGATAGCTTTTAGGGTTCCTACTTGATCATAGTGTAAGTAGTAAGTTTCTCCATCTTGAGTCATTGATGTTGGAACTCTACTATCTGTATAGTTATATCTTTGGATTATGTTGTTGTTTGCATCTAATGTTGCTAGTAGTGTTGTTAGATCTGCCCAAAGGTATTTCTCTGTTATGGTGCCATCTACTTTTTTAGCTACTCTTTGACCTAATGGGTTGAGTATATACTCTATGGTGTTTGTTGGAGTTACTACTTTTGTAAGTGTTCCTTGTGTGTTGTATTTTCAGATGTGATAAAGCCTAAAACATTTTAGGAGAGTAGGCTACTCTCCCACTTTATTGTTTTTTAGCTTCCATTTTAATGTAGATGTGAAGTATTTCGATAGCCGCAGGTGTTATCCCACTGATGTTCATTGCAGCTTGAAGTGTAGGCGGATTGAACGTTGCAAGTTTCTCCTGGATCTCTTTGCTTAAACCGCTTACTTTTGTAAAGTCAAAGTTCTCAGGAATCTTAATCTTCAGATATTTTTTCATCTTCTCGATCTCTTCACTCTGTTTCTCGATATAGCGGGCATATTTCCCCTCTACTAAGATCTCCTCTTTGATATACTCGTCATACTTATCAAGTTCAGGAACGATTTTGATCATCTTTTCGATGTCGAAGCTTTTACGCGCTACAAGTTGTTGTGCCGTTGATACATCTTTAATCGGATCTTCACCCATAGAGTCTAGAAGTGCATTAAACTCTTTGTTTGGAGTAAAACGAGTCTCTTCTAAAAGCTTGTACCCCTCTTTGATCTCTTGATCTTTCTTTTGTACTTTTGCATATGTTTCATCATCTAAAAGACCTAACTCATGCCCGTAGTGAGAGAGTCTTGTGTCTGCACTCTCTTCACGTAAAAGAAGTCTGTACTCTGCACGAGACGTAAACATTCTGTACGGTTCTTTAGTACCCTTAGTTACAAGGTCATCAATTAAAACACCGATGTATGCTTCATCACGACGAAGTACCAGAGGTTCTTTTCCTTGAATAGATAGTGCAGCATTGATACCTGCCATCATCCCTTGAGCTGCTGCTTCTTCATATCCAGTTGTACCATTGATCTGACCCGCTAAGAAAAGACCTTTGATCTTTTTCGTCTCTAACGAGTGCTTTAACTCTCTTGGATCAACAAAGTCGTATTCGATTGCATACCCGTAACGTACGATCTTCGCATTTTCCATCCCTTTAACTGAGTGGATCATGTCACGCTGTACATCAGGCGGAAGAGATGTACTCATACCGTTTACATATACTTCCGTATTGTCAGCAGTTTGCGGTTCTATGAAAAGGTGGTGACGATCTTTATCACGGAAACGATTGATCTTATCTTCAATCGATGGACAGTATCTAGGACCTACACCCTCGATCTGACCTGTAAACAGCGGTGCACGGTAGAAGTTTGACTCAATGATGTTGTGTGTCTCTTCATTTGTATAAGCGATGAAACATGGAAGTTGTTTTTTCGTACGTCTAAACTCTTCGCGATCTGTTCTAAAAGAGAAAGGGTTTGGAAGTTCATCCCCGCCTTGTTCTTCCATTACCGAAAAGTCGATCGTTGAGCTGTCGATTCTCGCACAAGTTCCCGTTTTTAGTCTGTCCATAGTAAGACCCGCTTCTTTTAGCGATGCACTTAAACCAACAGATGCATTTTCTCCAAAACGTCCGCCAACCTGTTTCGTCTCACCGATGTGGATCACACCGTTTAAGAAAGTTCCCGAAGTGATAATCACTTTTTTCGCACGGTACTCATTAAAAAGCTGAGTCACTACACCTTTAACTTCGTTATCTTCGATAATTAAAGACTCAGCCGTCTCTTGAACAAGGTCTAAGTTTGGCTCGTGAAGTACTTTGTTTCTAGCGATTACACGGTATCTATCCATATCGATCTGCGCACGGCTACCACGAACTGCAGGACCCTTTGTCTGGTTTAAAATACGAAACTGAATACCCGCTTCATCAGTGATAAGTCCCATCTCACCACCAAGAGCATCTAGTTCACGAACCAAGTGTCCTTTTGCAAGCCCGCCAACAGCAGGGTTACACGAAGTAGCTCCAACATTTTCAGCTAACATCGAAACCATTAAAGTTTTATTTCCCATACGAGCAGCGGCAAATGCAGCTTCTATACCTGCGTGACCACCACCGACAACGATTACATCATATTCCATTTTTCACCTCATAACGGTTGAACTTCTATCTAAAGCGTTTCATAATCAAATGATTTAGATAAAAGTTTTCTCCAACCAAAAACTTTAAATGGAATTTTATCATTTTTAAGTATCATTTGCATAATAAATACTAAACTAATTAGGGTTTTTAAGATGAGTGATGATTTATTTAAAGATTATAAACCGGAAATTCTAGAATATGATGCCGAAATTGACGGTATGACAGAGTTTGAGCTAAGAGACAACAGACTAGAAACAAAAGAGAACCTGCTAGAAAAAATTAGAAAAGCAAAAGCAAATGCTAAAGGGAATCAAACAACCTTTAGACAAAATATACGAACAGAGAATGAAAAAAAATGATACAAAACGCACACAACGCTTATAATGCAAAAGATTACGAAACAGCATTTAAACTATATACTGATTTAGCAGAACAAGGCGATCCAAACGCACAAGCTTCACTCGGGTATATGTACCAAATGGGGCAAGGGTGTGAACAAAACGATACTAAAGCACTTGAGTACTACACAAAAGCAGCAGATGCAAAACAACCATACGGACTTTTTAATCTCGGTATTTTGTATGCCAACGGTTTAGGCGGTGTTGAGCACGATCAGTTTAAAGCACACGAACTTTTTATGGAAGCGGCAATTCGTGAAGTTCCTCAAGCACAGTATGAAACTGCACTTATGTTAGAGCGTGGTCTTGGATGTGTTCAGAACTATTCAGAAGCGGCTTTTTGGTATGAGGAAGCGGCAAAACGTGGACACCTTGAAGCATTTAACAATCTTGGTTCACTTTATAAAGACGGTCAGGGTGTTATGCAAGACGATGCAAGATGTTTCATCTGTTTCTCACGCGCTGCTGAGGGTGGTTTAGCACAAGGGCTTTATAATCTGGGTCTGCTTTACGATCAAGGGATCGGCTGTGAACAAGATCATGATAAAGCGCTTGATTATTGTCGTAAAGCTGCTTACAAAGGGCATGAACGTGCCAAAGAGATCATCAAAGGTCTGCAGGAGGATGGTAAAATAGTTTTTTAATACCGTTTTTCCGAAGATTTTTAGCAAGGACGAATCCTCCCGTTGGTCTGAGCCTTGCAAAAAACCTTCAAAAAAACTCACCGAAATACTATTTACACAATCCATAAATAAAATAAATCAAAAGGTGTTCACATGTTCACAGGACTCATTCGAGAAGTTGCAACTGTTAAAAGTTTTGTAGGAAGCAAGCTGTGCATCCATGCAAAACATAAAGCCGGACTTGGAGATTCTATTGCAATCAACGGGGCTTGTTTAACGGTAATTGAAACTTCTCATGACGGTTTTTGTGTAGAACTAAGCCCGGAAAGCCAAAAACTTCTGGCAATTGAGAACTACAAAAATGAAGTACATATAGAACCTGCAATGCAGATGGGTGATCGCTTTGAAGGGCATATTGTTCAAGGGCATGTCGATACGATCGGAGAAGTTTCTGAAGTAAAAGACAACGGTAACTCTTACGATGTTTTCATCAAACTCGACAAAAAGTTTATCCCCTACATCGTTCCAAAAGGCTCGATCACGATCGATGGTGTAAGCCTTACGATCAATGAAGTTTTTGCTGATTCATTTCGTCTGACTATCATTCCACATACGATGAAAGAGACACTCTTTAAAAACTATAAAAAAGGCTCACGTGTAAATGTTGAGACCGATATGTTTGCACGCTATATAGCCCACATCATGAAATACCAAACCTCAGCTCACGATCTTACTTGGGATAAGGTTGATTCCATAACTGCACTTTACTAGATGAAGCAACAGGTTTTAAAAGAGTTCTTTGGGCATAACAGCTTCAGAGAGCTGCAAGAGGAAGGCGTAGATGCTATTCTAAATGGTCGCGATCTCCTTATGATCCTTCCAACAGGCGGGGGAAAAAGTTTAGTCTATCAGCTCCCGACTATGATGATGAACGGTGTAACGATTGTTATATCACCGCTAATCGCACTTATGCAAGATCAGGTCGCTTCACTTCAAGCACAAGATATCCCTGCCGCTATGTTTTCATCAGCTCAAAATTTTGAAGAGATTGAAGAGACTATTCGCGATCTCTATGCCAATAAGTTAAAGTTTTTATATCTTTCACCTGAGAGACTGAATAATCCACACACTTTAGAGATCCTGCGAAATATCAACATCAACTTTTTCGTGATCGATGAAGCGCATTGTATCTCGCAGTGGGGGCATGAATTTCGTGATGATTACCGCTCTTTAGGACAGTTAAAAAACAACTTTCCCTCTACTACAATTGCGGCTTTTACAGCTACCTCAACCAACCATGTAACAGAGGATATTTTAAGAGAACTGCAACTCCAAAATCCGCTGCTGCTCAAAGGGAAGATCTTTCGTAAAAACCTTTTTATTTCGGCTCAGCGACGAATCTCAAATGGACAGGCTCAGCTGAAAAACTTTCTTCTCAACCATGAGAATGAATCGGGAATCATCTATGTAAGTTCCAGAAAAAAAGCGGAAGATCTAAGCAGCCAGCTCAACCAGGCCGGATACAAGACTCTCCCATACCACGCAGGATTGCCGCAACATATACGAGAGCAGAACTTTAAACTCTTTGTCAACGACCGTGTCAATATCATGGTAGCAACTATTGCATTTGGAATGGGAATCGATAAAGCCGACATCCGCTTTGTGGTGCATATGAGTCTGCCGAAATCTCTGGAGAACTACTATCAGGAGATTGGACGTGCGGGACGTGACGGTGAAAACTCTGAAGTATTACTGCTGTTTAATGCCGGTGACATTATGCAACATAAACGCTACCTCGATGAGATAACAGATGAGAGATATAAAGAACATCTCGCCGAAAAGATAGATACTATCTACAAATACGCAACAAGCGAGCTTTGTTTCCACCAACAACTAGCTTCCTACTTTGAAGACAAGATTGAAGAGTGCAGCGATCGATGTGAAAACTGTTTGAATGATGATGAGAGCCGTGACATAACAAAAGAAGCGCAAATGCTTCTTAGCTGTATCTATAAAACAGAACAAACATTTGGAAAGAACTACATCATCGATGTGCTTCGCGGCTCAACAGAGCAGAAGCTTTTAGCCAATAAAGCGGATAAACTCTCGGTTTACGGCATCGGCTCACACCTCAGCAAAAAAGAGTGGTTTGTGATCGTGGAGCGCCTTTTAGAGCTTGGAATCCTTACACTTGGAGAGTTTCAGGCGCTCAAACTTACAAACGATGCAGTAGCTGTACTCAAATCACGCCAATTAGTGACTATTAAAGCCTCACGACTCAATGTGCTTGAAAAACAAAAAGCGAAGAAAATAGAAGAGGAGTTTGACTACGATCGAGAATTGTTTGAAAAACTTCGAGAAAAAAGAAAAGAGTTAGCCGATGAACTTGAACTTCCTGCTTATCTCATCTTCAGTGACAAAACTTTAAAACATCTGGCAAATGAGATGCCGACAAATAAAGAGGAGATGTTGGAGATAAACGGAATCGGACTTAAAAAATATACCCAGTACGGTGAAGAGTTTTTAGATATAATCAACTCCTAAAAATTCACACTAAACCCAATACCGATATTGTACGCTTCCAAGGCCTCAGATTGGGAAGAACTCACCTCTATAAAAAACCTTTCAATATATTTTAGGTGCTCCGGCACATACAAATAAAGGGTACTGCTCATACTTGTATAGCGGTTTACTGCCGTAGTATTTGCTACCGTACCAAATAAAAAGTGTTCATGAACACGCCCCTCAAGTGTAAGGTAATTTGTACCGAAATTAACAAGCCTCGGCGTTTCAAAACCTGTAGAGATGCTTATTACTGAAGACTCACTTCTAAAGTCACTCAATTGGTCAAAAGAGAAGTCGGTTTTCGTCTCATACAATCTATACTGCAGATCTGCATAAATTTTAAAGTCATTAACAACACTGTAATAATCTAGAGTCGATTTAAACTTATACGTTATATGGTTATTGAAGTTATTATCGAGCAGATTCTTTACAGTTTGTTCGACATCTATCTGACCAAGTTTTACTCCTGTACGAGACCATAACACTTCAAAACCAAAAGTGCTGCTCAAACCCTCTGTGTAAGTATATCTTACACCTCCGCCTATACCGCCTATATAGGTCTCTATACTTGTATCTTTAGCTATCTCTGTTGTGATAGGTTCTACGGCATGTTCACTCACATATGCCCGACTAAAACTAAGGTCCCCGTTTATAAAGTAGTTCCAGTTTGTATTTGAAGGGAAATGGTATTTTAAAGGTAGATGATAAGTGTGCAAGGAGATCCCTTTTTTGTTAAAGTGGTATATTCCCGAGTTAAGTCCCTCTTGTGAAGAGAAGATCAAAATAGAATTGATATTAGCTTTACTTACATCTTGTACTTCTATCTCAGCACTAAATGATAAAGTAATAAGTAAGAAAAAAGCTAAAAAAGATTTCATCTAGTCTCTTAAAGGTTCAACATCCGGATTGCATTTGATTTTATGCTCCATATCCACTTTTTCGTACCCTTTTAGCTCGGATAAAGAGGCAAGTGTAGCATCCCTAAAATCTTCACCGCTGTTTATATAGATATTAAAACCGTTTCTGTAAAGAGCTAAACGTGTTTTTAAAGCCATTGAATAGGTAGTTAAGACACCATCTTTCTTCATCGCTTTTGCAATATCGGCAAAATACTCCTGTGTCCAAAGGATAGGATTTGTCGATGGACTAAAAGCATCTTGATATACTATGTCAAATCTGTTTTCAAACTTTTTCACATACTCTCGGGCATCTCCTAAAAACACCTCTATAGAATAGTTTTCATCTTCATACTTTCCGGTTTCACTTAAAGCTAAAATGATCTCTTTAAAAGGCTCAAACTCTTCCGGATAGGTAAAGTTTTTTAAAGAGTGTACAAGCTCTTTGTCGAGCTCCGGAGAATAGATAAAAAGTTTTGATTGTAAATTGTTTTGTTGATGGTATAAAAGTGTTACCAAAGTGTTGAATCCAAGCCCGAAACAGATATCTAAGATATGGAGCTCTTTTTTCTCTTTTAAAAGCTCAAAGGCGGGAATAATATGCTTTTTAAAACTCTCTTTGAGTGCTCCGTCTTTAGTGGAGTGGTAGTGTTCATCATACTCCTTGGAATATGCGGTATAACTTCCATCTTCACTTAAAACAAGGTGATGATTATCATCATTAAATTTATCCATTTCCTACCTATTCCTACCCATTAATAAAATTATTATCTATTGTTCTTTAATATTAATAAAACAATAAGATTAGTTTTTATAATATAGACTTGTAATTTTAACATAAAAAGGGGTTCTCTATATGGAAGCTTTATTAGGTGCAATGGCTATTTTCTTTGTAATCAATCTGATTATAACAATCTTATTCTTACTTTCACAAAGTTCATTTGCGAAAGCAATGACTACTTCAAATCCTATGAATAACACAAGCGGGGTATGGATTTGGACGCAATTAATCCCATTTTGGTCTTTAGTTGCTATTCCGGTTACACTTCTTAAGTTAAACACGCAGTTTCAAGCATTTGTAGCTGAAAAAAACTTATCGTTTACTGAGATCAAAATGTATAGCAATGTTTGGGGATGGATATGGTACGGTGGTACTATCGCATCAATCTTCGTTCCTGTTCTTTGGGTAATTGCTCTAGTTGGTTTAATCGGTTTTTGGGTACATATCAGCAATGTAAAGAAAAGTATTCTTATTTCTGGTGTTTCAACATCTGTTAATACATCTGCTGCTGAGCCTGCTCCAGCAACTGTAACTGCTACTCAAGAATAATTTATCAAGTGCTCGACTCTATTTCCTTTGAAATAGAGTTCCACTTTCATACTCTTCATTAAAGAGAAAATCTCTTGCCGCACTAAGATCAAACCCACTACATAAAAACATACTACGACCTTTATCCATAATATATTTTGCAGCTTTTAACTTTGTTACAATCCCTCCTGTAGCAAACTCATTGTTTGGAGAGTGTTCTTGTTCAAGTTCCGAGTCTTTAATCTGGTTAACTTCTTTTAAGATCTTTGCATCAGGATTCGTTTTTGGATTTGCATCATAATACCCTTGGATATCACTAAGGATAATGAGTGCATCTGAATTTGTATAGTGTGCAACGTGTGCTGAAAGTTGGTCATTATCTCCAAAAAGCTGGTCTGGAATAGTTGAGATATCGTTTTCATTTACGATCGGTAAAATACCATTAGATAATGCACTGTCTATAATATCTTGAAAAATTTTTGTATGTACTCGAGAGTCAAAATCCTCTTCTGTTAAGAGTATCTGTGCAATATCTACATTGAAAATATCAAACTTGTTCTTGTAACTGTGCATAAGTATAGGCTGACCAACCGATGCCAAGACTCTTTTGCTAACCGCTTTTTTTCTATCGAGCTTTAGTGCTGTGTATCCAGAAGCAACTGCACCTGAAGTAACCAAAATAACTTCATAATTTTTTCTCGCTTCTGCGATCAAAGCTACAAGGTTTAACATCCTCTCTTTCGCTACTTCATCCCTATTTGTTAAAACACTACTTCCAACTTTAAATACTATCCGTTTCAAATACAATCCTTTCCAAAATTTCCTTCAATATAACATATCAAACTTAGGGTGAAGTAAAGTTTACCACTTGTACTTAAGCATCACTTGAAAGACATTTGATGTAATATCTGTATCTTGCGTATAATAATGCCACTCCACACCACCTGAGAGATTATCGCCAAAAGGGTGAAGGAATTGATTCTGACTCAACAGGTTTTTCTCTGTGTAGTCGGTAAAACCGTTGATATAAAAAAGCTCAAAAAAACTTTTTGTCTGATATGAGAGCGTCACCTGATATACATTATCGCCGTGTACCTGATCTTTTTGGTAGAGATTTGCATTGAAATAATCAAATCCGTAAACATCTAAAGCTGTTCCTATACCGTATAGATAAGCTTTATAGTCATGAAAATCGGTATTGTATTGAAATGCGGCAAACACTTTTTTTACAAATAAAAAGCTTAGATCTGAAGATGTAAGAGCTCCTAGATCTAGTCTCGGTGACAATTCCCCATATTCGTTTGTTTTATCGTCATGGTACTTAAATCTGTCATCGGCAATACAATAATCCAAAAACGCATAAACATCCCCATATTCAAAAGCACTGAAATGCTCTAAGGTGATTGTAGTTTTACCGCCGTTTTTCGTATCAAATACATAACTGTTACCGTTAAAAGTTCCATACATCAACTGCACGTTTGATGTGGAGAAAGCAAAAAGCTCAAAAGAGAAAAGAAGAACAACTAGTATCAATTTTTTCATTTATGCACCTTAAAAGAGGAATCTCTAAATATAAATCATTATAGAGATAAGTTGCTAAAAACAAGATAATAAAAGATTATAAGATTACTTTATTTCTACCACTCTCTTTGGCACAATATAGTTTCTCATCAGCTTTTTTAATTGTCTCTAAAATATCATTCCCCTCATCATACATTTGACAACCGAAACTACAGGTAATCGAACCAACTTTATTAAAATGATTTTCTTCAACTGCAATTCTTAAATGTTCTGCTATCTGAGCTAATGAGTCTGCATGTTCTACAGCACTTACTACTATAAACTCCTCACCACCCCATCTTATAACTTTGTCATCCATGCGCGTATGTTTTTTTACAAGCTTGGCAACTGTTTGCAAAACTTCGTCTCCGATATCATGACCGTAAGTATCGTTCACATTTTTAAAGTGATCTATATCGAAAAAGATTATCCCCGTTTTAAACTCATGTTTTTTATTTACTTGTAAAATATTTTCTATATTTTTATTGAAATAGATTCTGTTATAAAGCTGTGTCAATTCATCAATATTTGCTTCTTTTTTCAATTCAAGTTTTTCTACCATACTATCGGTAATATCGATGAAGTTCACAATATATTCATTCTCACCGAAATTGTTTATTGAAACAGCAAAAGCATGTGGTTCGACACTGTAATTCAACATTGACACTACTCTCTGACGTCCGCTAAGGTTTAAGAGACTTTCAATCCAGTTTGCCTCATCCTCATCTTTCACCTTACCTAAGTGGAAGAAGCTATCCTGTTCTATAAATCTGTCACATATACAATTATATTTTTTTAGGAAATCCTCCATACTGTCATAGCCGAAAAACTCTAAAAATGTTTTATTTGCAAACTTAAGCTTTTTACTGTCAGTTAATATTACTATAGAGTTTTGAGTATCAATAACACCCTGAAGTTTATGCTGCATCTCTTGCTGAGCATTGACTATCTGCGTAATATCAGATATATACCCTATAAAGTACTCAATATTCCCTGTCTCATCTTTTTTTACCACTGTATAATCTACAACCCATTTAATCTCACCAGATTTGGTCACTATACGATACGGTTCGTGTGTAAAGAAATCAAGCTTATCGTGTTCTGCATTTTCAACTTCTTTGGCTACCCTATTGTAATCATCTTTATAAATACAGTCCAAATAAGTTACTCTATTACTGGAGAAATCTTCTTTCGTATACTCAAGCATCTTTTCAACATTTTTAGATACATAGGCAACACTCCATGCCTCATTATTACACCATTTGAATAATGTAGAGTCACCGATGTCAAACAATGACAATAGATCTCTTTGTTCATCCACTAAGTTTTCAATCTTTTCCTGATGTGTCAGAATAGACTCTTGTGCTTTTATATCCCTCATCTTTAATCGCATTAAAATAAAAGATATAAAAGTTTCAATAAATAAGATTGGTATTAAAAAAATAAGGTTTAATTTAAATACCTCACATAACTCATCGAATATCCCTTCATATGTATGATATGCGATCAGATACCACTGCCTGTCACTTGCAATCGATCTATTAGGGTTAATAACACTTACAGGATCATATAGAAGGTAATGCGCATATTTATTGTCAAACTCCACTACATTATCTTGAGCTTCTAAAATTTTATTCCATTTACTTGGATACTCGCTTGAGAATCTATCTTCACTCCTCTTGAACATAAAACCAAATTCTTTGTTTTTATCCAGTCCTACAAGATAATAACCATCTTTATTGAGCAGTATATTGTTTATATGTTTATCCGATTTTGAGATCTCTTCTAAAAACTTTTGTGCACTGTAGTTAACTACAATATACCCTTTTTTTACACCATTGACAAAAACAGGTTCAGCAAAGCGAAGCATTGGACGATACGGTACTTCAATTTCACCGTATTCAATATTCAAATCTAGTGGCGAAACATAGATCTCATCCTTTTTTAACTTTGTTGCTTCTAAATAATAATATCTTGAACTTTTATCTTGCAGGTCTTTTTTTCTAAGTATTTGGTTTTTAATTCTATCAACACGTACCAACTCTTTACCATCGAGGTCCAAGAATCTTACCTGTTGGTAATGGTAATGATTTTTTGCAAATAGGAAAAAATTGGTCTCCACTTTTTGAAGTAATTGCGGATCATCATTTTTAATTTTAGTCTCTACGTACTCAACCATAAAGTCAAGGTCCATCTCAACGTGTTCAAGCATAGCTGTAATGTTTTTTGATTTTTGTTGCAAAACTGTATCAAGAAGGTTATCAGTTTCGCGAACTATTGAGAGATAGGAATTGTAAAGAAAAATTGAATATATAAAGAGTGAAATAGTGAGAATTGAACCCAAAATTTTAAAAAATAAGATGTAAGAATTTTTGGTGTTCTTGAAGAAGTTCATATATTCTCTTTGTATTAATGTCTAACAATTCTATCATATATAAAATTAAAAAATTTTATAATCCATTACCCCACATATGAAGCTTCTTAGCCATTACAAGGTCATACCCTTCAACAACGTTTTCAATATAGTTAGGTGAACGAAATTCAAACTTATCAAGTAACTCTATAGTCTCTTCGATAGCCATTGTCCCTTTTTTCTCCATAATAATAATATGTGCAGCATTTGCTAGGGTTGTATAGGCAGTTTTAAGTATCTGCTCGGGTCGTAAGTGTTGATTGAAAATATCTTTGAAGATTATCATATCGTGATCACGGGGCAAAGCTCGAAAAGGTTTTGCAAAACTATCTACCTGTTGCTTCTTTTCAACATCCAAGTTATCAAACAACTCTTGATCTTCCGTATAGTAAACAACACGTAGTTCGCCGTTTACATTTTTCATAAGAGATGCGAGAGCCTTTGTCGTTTCATCAGGCTCTGTGGTAACCTGCATATAGCAGTTACCCGGCAGCGGATTAAATAGTTCTAGAAACTGTTCGAGTTCCATCAACCTAACCTTTAAACCGCCATATCGTGAAGTTCACGGAAAAGATAAGCTTCAACAATATCGTCTATACTTCTTTGAGTATGTGCAACAAGAGGCATCATGTTGTACTCTAAAAACGGCATAGGGTTCTCAAAATCATTTATTAGGACAACTGCTTCTGAAAGATTCTCAAACTTATCGAATTCATCGGCGTGAAGTATCTCTACTACTTCACCCTCTTCTATTAGTATCTGTGCCCAAACTTTTGCATCTGCTACTTTTACAAGTGAAGCTTCTTGAACATCTTCACTATCCATAGGAACTAAAACATACATCTACTTTTTCCCTACTTTTTTAAGGTTTAGTTTTAACTTCTCATTATCCATTACACCGATTTTATGGCTTAATACATCAGCAGCAATTTTCTTTGCATTTTTAAGTGAATGCATCTTATAAGTACCACATTGATAAACATTGAGTTCCGGAATATCTTTTTCAGATTTAACATTCAATACATCTTCCATAGACTCTCTCCATGCTTTTGCAACTTTTTTCTCTGATGGAGTCCCAATAACAGACATATAAAAACCTGTTCTACAACCCATTGGAGAGATATCGATAATCTCCACTTTTTTAGAGTTTAAATGATCACGCATAAAACCTGCAAAAAGGTGCTCTAATGTATGAAGCCCTTTTCCGTCCATCTTATCAACATTCGGTTTATAAAAACGAAGATCGAAAACCGTAATTTTATCTCCTGCTGGTGTTTTCATCCCTTTTGCACGACGAACTGCAGGGGCAGGCATAATTGTATGATCAACTGTAAAAGAGTCAAGTAAAGGCATATAGTAGTCTCCTAATTTTTTTTGTATTCTACCGAGTTTTAGATTTATATTTCTGATCTTTGAAATTAATTATTCAAAATAAGCACTAACATATCCAACTACGCTTTGCTCGTCATGACTCATCTCCGCACTTGTTCTATAATCCAATATATGTCCATGCAGACCAGATTTTTTTGCACTTTTGATCATCCCTTCTACACCTATCATACCACACGCTTCACACCCTTGATGCAGTTTTGTAATATCTAGATTCTCTATAGCCTCTACACATATCTCATCAAGAGTATTCGCCTCTTTAAGAGTATAAAAATGACTTAGATCCGTACTTATAATAATCCCTATATCTTGCTGTTGTAAAAGAAAATCTATAATCCCTGAAATAGTATCGGAGTAAGCACTGGAATAAACCAGTTCAACAAGTTTAATGTCCGGTATATAATATTTTAAAAACGGAAACTGTACCTCTGTTGAATGCTCATGATGTGCCTGAGGGAAAAATGAGAGTTGCAACTGTTCTTGTAACATTTTTACGATCTCTTGATCACTCTCTATACTGCCAAACGGCGTATCATACTTTTCATACGGGCAGATACTTACACCGTGAAAAGCGACTCTGTGAGACGGGCCAATTACTACAAATCTTTTTATCCCCGAATGTTCCAGCATTCTGTGTGCTATATTTGCAGTATATCCGGAAAATACATATCCTGCATGCGGCACTATTACTGCACGAGTTTTGGTATTTGGCAAAGTATAATTATCATCGTAGACCTTGGTAAAATACTCAAAATATTTTTGGATATCATCTGCACTTGCCGGATAAAAACTGCCGTTGACACTCATCTCTCTGTTCATTGCCAAACTCCCTCTATTTTTTCCCCACAACTTGTACATTTAGAGTCTTTCAATCCCACGATTTCTGCAAAATATCCATCTCTTTGCACAACTTTTGCTTCACATGCCGGACAATATGTTGAACCATCAGTTATTACATTACCTAGATATACATACTTTATCCCATACTTATATGCTATATCTCTTGCTTTTTCAAGTGTTTCGATCGGAGTACTTGGTGTATCTAACATCTTATAATCAGGATGAAATGCGCTGAAATGCCAAGGGATTTCAGTACCTAATTTAGAAGAGATAAACTCTGCCATCTTGTTTATCTCTTCCTCACTATCATTTACACCGGGAATTAAAAGAGTGGTGATCTCCAGCCATATATCACTTTTAGCAAATTCAACTAATGACTCTAAAACTCCATCTAGATTTGTTTTTAGTACCTTTTTATAATAATCGTGTGAAAAACTTTTAAGATCAATATTTGCAGCATCAACCCAACTCTTCATATCTTCCAAAACTTCATGCGATTCATATCCACTTGAAACAAATACGTTTTTTAAACCTTTTTCTTTTGCCAATACACCGATATCTTTTGCATAAGGGTACCAGATAGTAGGTTCGTTGTATGTATAGCTTATACTCTCTGTATTATGCTCTAATGCAAGTGCAACTATCTCCTCGGGAGAGTAATTTACAGCTTCATTGATTTGTGTTGTTTGAGAGATATCATAATTTTGACAAAACGGACATCGGAAATTACATCCGACCGTTCCAAGCGATAAAGATCTGCTTCCGGGTAAAAAATGGTATAGCGGTTTTTTCTCTATTGGGTCAACATGCAATGCACTAGGGTGTCCATATGTAGCATTTACAAGCTCACCATTGATGTTATAGTTTATCCCACAAATACCGTTTTTGTTCTCTTTTAACGTACAGTAATGTTTGCATAAAACACAGGTGATTGAATGGTCATCTTTATAACGATAATATTGCATCGTATCTCTCCTCTATTGCATCAACGTGATATCTATACATTGTCGGATGTTGCTGGTATATTGAAGGGTTCCCACCTGCTTTATATGACAGATGTTCTAAAAACTGTTCAACTCTTGGAATATCATCCCACACCTGAGGTAAAAATGTTCCTTGATAACCTCCACCTTGAAGAATCAGACCATCTTTATGGGGTTCTATTTTTGAGAGTAAATCATCATAATCAGTGTATTCAATAATTTCAGGGGGAGTTAAAACGGAGACTTCTATATCTAATGCATCAAGTTCACTTGCTCTTAAAGGGGAAAATCTCGGATCGCTAAAAGCAGCTGAAAGTGCATTTTGAATTATATCGTCAACAAGACTACGATGGGCTATGATCGAGCCTATACATCCACGCAGCTGTTTATCGTAATGGAGCGTTACAAAACAGGCACCATCTTTTTTTAAATAAGGATACTCACTAACTACAGCCTCTTCATCAAAGCTATAACTGGGATCCAAACGAGATATGATCGCACTTTTGGCGATACGCAATAAAATTGTATCTAGCATAAAAATCCTCCATTACATTCGGAGCTATTGTTATATTATAATACAAAAGTTGAAAAAAAGAAAATTTTATAAAGTTTTGGAAGAAAACCTAAGAAGTTTTAGATTTTATATAGATTGTGCCTGAGGAGAGATAAGGCTAGGCTAATAGCCTGCCATTCTCTCATCTGGTGCAAGATGCGTGAAAGCTAAAGCTTCGCTATTAAACGCGAGCTTCTTCACGGCGGTTTAAGTACGCCCAGTTAGCATCTACTCTATCTTGCCACTCTTTGATAAGGTGTTTGTACTCATCTTTGAAAAGGTGTTTGAAACGACCTTGAGCCGCTAAGTACTCTTCAACAGGTACAACATTTTTAGGACGGTAAGTGATGTTTAACTCATGTCCGTCAATGATCTCATATAGTGGGAATACTAATGAGTCAGTTGATAAATCACTTAAGTACATAGTATCTTTTGGATCGAATTTCCACTCAGTTGTACAAGGTGAAACAGCATTGATAAATACCGGTCCATCTACTGCGAAACCGTGTTGGATTTTCTTAACCATGTCTTTCCATTTATTTGGAGCAACTTGTGCAGAGTATGGGATACCATGAGAAGCCATGATTGAAACCATATCTTTTTTGTTTTGTTTTTCACCGTAAGATACGCGTCCAGCTGGAGCTGTCGTAGAACTTGAACCAATTGGTGTAGATGATGAACGTTGACCACCTGTATTTGCGTAAACTTCGTTATCTAAAACAACGTGCATGATGTTATGACCACGTTCCATACAACCAGAGATCCATTGGAAACCGATATCGTAAGAAGCACCGTCACCCGCGAAAGATACGAATTTAGGATTACGATCAGGTTGTTTTAGTCTACCTTTACGAGCAAGTGCTTTATGCATAGCTTCAGCACCAGCAACTGCAGTTGAACCATTCTCAAAACCGATATGGATCCAAGAAGCATCCCATGAAGTATATGGGTAAACTGCCGTACAAACTTCAAGACATCCCGTTGAAGCTGAAAGTACTAAGTCATCGTTTGTAGCATTTAAAACTTCACGAACGATGATAGAGTGAGCACAACCAGGACAAAGAAGGTTAGCACCTTCAAATCTATCCGCTGAAGTTGAGAACTCTTTTAAGTTTTTAATTTTTTTCATTTCACTCATGATAATGTCCTATAAAAATGATAGTTTCGGTCCACGAACACCGATAAACTGTTGTAATGGAGTTGTAACTTTACCAGCATCAACATTTGCCTGAAGTTCAGTAAATAGATCAGTTAAATGTGCTTTTGTTAAGTCACGACCACCAAGACCATATACATAACCAGAAAGTAATGCTTTTGTATCTGTGTTGAATAATGCACCTGCAATTTCGTTAAATAACATACCTGGAGCACCATTTGGAGATGAACGGTCTAACGCTGCAATAGCTTTCACATCTTTAAGTGCCGCTTTAATTTGCTCAAATGGGAATGGACGAATAACACGGATACCAACAACACCAGCTTTGATACCTTTTGCTCTCATCTCAGTTGCAACTTCACGAGCAGTCTCAACTGAAGTACCCATACATACAACTGCTACATCAGCATCAGCCATATCGTACTCTTCAACGATGTTGTATTTACGACCACTTAATTTTTCAAACTCATCAAATGCAGTTTGAATTTTTGGAAGTACTTTAGTCATAAGGTCATTGTGTTGACGAGCTTTATGCTCAAAGTGCCAATCTTCCTCTGTTTGTACACCGTGTGTTACAGGATGTTCAAAGTCAAGCATATCATTCATAGGTTTAAAGTCACCTACAAAGTTATACCCTTGATCATCAGTTAAAGTTTTTACACCTTGTGCAGTATGTGAAGTCATGAAACCGTCTTGGTGAACCATAGCCGGTAATCTTACATCATGATCTTCTGCAACTTTAAATGCAATGAAGTTTAAATCATAAGCATCTTGTGGGCAGTAAGCATCAAATTGAATCCAACCAGAATCACGACCAAGGTACATATCTGAGTGGTCACCGTTTACGTTAAGCGGAGCAGCAAGTGCACGGTTAACAACATTTAAAACGATTGGTAAACGCATACCAGACGCTTGGTATAAAGTCTCTACCATTAGTGCAAAACCTTGAGAAGATGTTGCAGTAGCAACACGACCACCCGCAGCTGCAGCACCGATACATCCAGACATAGCTGCATGTTCAGATTCAACCATAACAAATTCACCCTCAACGTAGTTATCCGCTAAGAATTTTGCATACCCTTCAACAATTGGAGTAGAAGGAGTAATAGGATACGCAGCAACAACATCGATTTGACATTGTCTCATTGCTTGAGCAGCAGCGAAGTTTCCATCCCATACTTCAATGTCTCTTAATTCCATTTTATCAAATGCCATCTATTTCTCCTTAGTTTCTTTCTCTGGCCATCTAGCAATCTCAGTCTCTTCGTCTGCGTGCTCTGGGAACATTAAAAGTGATTTAGGGTTTGTTGGACAAACCTCAACACATATACCACAACCTTTACAGTGGTCCATATCTACACCAACCATTTTTTTATCTCTAGAAATAATAGAGATATCCGGGCAGTAGATCCAACAAAATTGACAATCGATACAATAGTCTTTGTTGAAAACCGGTTTTTCAATTCTCCAGTCTGCAACAGATGCAGAGAAAGAGTTGTTTTGAGAATAATTACGATCCTCTTGTAATGTTCCGGCGATATCATCAATACCACCGTCAAAAGAACGTAACATAGCTCCTATTTCAAATTCATTCCAACCTGTATTTGCCATTATACGCTCCTTACTTTACTTCGTCATATGCACGCTGAATAGCGACCATATTTGCATCGATAATTTTTTGTGGTAGTTTTGCAAGAATTCTTTGCATACTTTCTTTGAAGAATTCAATGTCATACATACCAGAAATTTTCATGAAAGCACCTAGCATCGGCGTATTTGGAATAGGACGACCGATAGTCTCTTGTGCAATCTTAATACAATCAACAGTATAAACTTCTTTATCTGCTAGCTTTGGCTGAGACTTTTTTAACTCTTCTGTAGTCATGTGAGTTGTAATAATATATTTTGTTGTATCTTTGTGGTTAATAGTCACATCAGATGTGTAAACTAATGCTGGGTCTATCACGAAAACATAATCAGGTTCCATATATTTTTCATGATTCATAATCATCTCATCGTCAACACGGTTGTACGCAGTCATTGCAGCACCACGCTTAGCTGAACCATAGAATGCAAATGCTTGTACATGCTTACCAGTTGTAGAAATTACGTCCGCTAAACCTTTAGCACCTGTAACGGCACCTTGACCAGCACGACTATGCCATCTGATTTCTAGCATAAATTCTCCTTAATCTTTTCGAGAAATGTGATTTTCTCTATACTTTTAGATGTTAGTATTTTAGAAAAGATGCACTTAAATATAGCTTGATAATATAATATAGATTACTTTACAAGTTAATTGTGTGTTTCTTTTACACTCTTTAGGTATTTAATCGCCTCATACGCGTTGTTAAAAATGGTTTTAGTGTGTTTTTCTAGAGTATTTTTTACCCCATATCCGCTTAAAACGCCTATTGAATTAACCGAAGCGTTTTGAGCACTTATTAGATCTAGTTCAGTATCCCCTATCATCCAAATATTTTTTTGTTGAATATTTGAGAAAGATTCTAAAGCTTTTTGTATCGGTTCTGCATGAGGTTTTGGATTTTCAACGTGTTCACGCCCTATTAAAACTTGAAACTTTTCCATGATTCCGAAATGCTCCATCAGCACTTGAGAATATTTTCCTGTCTTTGTAGTAACAATACCGAGCTCTGCAAACTGACTTGCCAGCTCCACAGCTTCTCTTGCCTGCGGTAAAAGTTCAGTCTTTAGTGTTGAAATTTTTCTGTAATGTTCTTTGTAAGTGTCAACAAAATCCCAAACCCTTTCCTGTGCTACACCAAGATCACTAAACATTACGTCTAAAGGGTGTCCAATCAATATTTTTATCTCTTCGTCGCTTGGATGGGGATGGTTATGAGAGTCAAATGAGTGGTGGAACCCTTCTAAAATAGCCTCAGTCGAGTCTATTAGGGTACCGTCTAAATCGAAAAGGATAATCATTAGAATTTGTAGTTTGCAATCACTCTGTATTGCGCCAGTTTAATTTGTTCTTTCATATTTCCGTCTTTTAAGATACCGCTGTTATTTTCTACCCAGATACCTTTTAGTGCTATAGAAAAATGTTTGTCGTATTTATATCCAAGCACTACATTGTAATCTCTTTGGTCTTTATCAAATCCTGCTCTTGAATTTGTAGTATTTAAAAATGAAAGAGTCGTTGAAAATCCTTTATAGCCAGTAAAGTCAAAACCTTGTGCATATGCAAGTTTAACCCCTTGTGAACCACCGATATATACACTGTCTGCATTAAGAGCCGAACCGTAAATAGACTGGAAAAGATCGTTTGACGTGATCATGTTTGTAAAAAGCGGAGTACCGTCCCACGGTAATACTAAAGAATCGTGAGAACCTTCATCTCTTAAAACATTTGAATAAGCAAGTGTAAATGCAGACTCGTCAATTTTCGCAGTTGCTTTGATCGCAAAAGCATTTACATTTATTTTTCCATCTGCTATTTTGCCATCTGAATAAGTTTCATTTGCTGCAAAAAAATCATCGGCACTTCCAACACTAAACTGATTAATATACTGTGCAGCCAATGTTGTTGCAACATTGTCAAACTTCTGCGTAATTTTTGCATCTAAGTAGATTGAATTCATAAAGTCAGTAGCATAATACTCGTATGCTCTTACCTCAAACTTATCTGTTTTAAATACACCGTCAAGCATATAAACATTCCCGTTATCAGAACCTGTGACTGCCACTGTATCTGCACCTAATGCATGCTCAATAATTTTTGTAAATCTGTCAGACGTTCTTTGTTTAAATTTATCTAAGTAAGAAAAGCCGAGGGCAATCTCATCATTCACTTTATAATCTACAAATGCACCTTCAACAGCAGATGGAAGCATTCTTACCTCTTTAGCATCTACCAGTGGAGAGTGCATCACTTCTCTACCAAATGTGAATGCTAAATTGTCGTATGTGTATTTAATATACGCTTCACCAAGCACTGAGAAAGAATCATCTGCTCTGTTAGGATCACTGTAATATGTACCGTTATCTTTCCCAAGAATAGAAGTATCTACTTTTGTTACATCATTATTAAGAAAAAAACCATTCGTTGTCATAAATGTAACTTTGGCACTAAACCCTTTTAACTGTGCCGTTTCATATGTTAGTTGCCCACCAAGTGAGTTGGCATTGGCTGATGTACTTGAAGTAGATGTATCTTTATCTGTTTGGATGTAGTAGTATTTTACGTTTGCGTTTACATTCCCCTCTGTAAACATCTTCTCTACACTGTTTACTTCATTCGCAGTTAATAAGCTCCCCGCAACCAGTAAACTTCCTAGTAATTTTTTATTCATTATTTCCCCTATATGATTCAAAAGCGGCGATTTTAGTGAAATTATGATTAAAAAATTCTTATTTTTCCCATCGGATATAATTATGCCATATTCCGCTAAGGGCAGGTTCAATATTTTTTATATCTTTATTGACGGCAGTTATTGAGTTTGGAATATATAAAAAGAGATAGGGATTGTCATTAGTTATGATCGAGGACATCTCTTGCCACACTTTTGCCAATGCTTTTCGGTCAACCATAGCCTGTGACTCTTCGATCATCTTATCTATCTTTTTATTTTTATATCCTACAAGGTTAAATCCACCTGTTTTATCGTTATCACTATGCCAGAACATGTACGGATCAGGTGTAGGGGAGAGTCCCCAGCCAAGAAGTACGGCATCAAACTTATGTGGGAATACTACTGTATTTAAAAATGCCTGCCACTCCATTACTCTGAGCTTTACGATAACTCCTGCCTGTGCTAATTGGTGTTGCAGAATCTCTGCCGCGTATGGTCTAATCTTACTCGAGTTTGAAGTTACTATCTCAAAAGTAAAAGGGTTGTTTTCATCATACCCTGCTTTTTTAAGTAGATGCTTTGCTTTTTGTATATCTTGCTTCGGTGCTTTTACATCCGGATTAAAAGCTGCACTTCCCGGTAAAAACGGTCCCGTACAAACCTTAGCATGTTTAAAAAAAAGAATATCTACCAACTCTTGTCTATCTATTGCTAAAGAGAGAGCTTCTCTTACATCCGGATTTTGAAACTTTTCCTCTCGTAAATTAAATCCGAGATAAGTATATGAGAGTGAAATTTTTTCATAAATATTGAAGTTATTGAAAAACTCTTTATTTAACTGTCTTTCATACGCCATAGGTTCAAGTGAACCGAGATCGAGCTTAGAAGATTTTAACATCAGAAAACTTGTCATAGAATCTGCGATCACATGAAAAGCAATTTTGTCGATCTTTGCTCTCCCTTCAAAATACTCGTCAAATGCTGTAAGTTCGATATCTTTTGAGAACTCTAATTTTTCAAGTTTATAAGCCCCTGTCCCAATCGGATTTGTATTAAACTTGGAACTCATCATATTTTTTTCATTTTTTAAAATATGTTCGGGGATAATCCCCATCATCCAAGTCTCTAATGCTTTAAAATAAGGTTTTTTATAACTTACTTCAACCGTATAGTCATCAATAATTTTCACATCATCTACAAAGCGAAATCCAGAACTGTAAGGAGAAGAGATTTTGTCCGATATCAGAGTTTTGTACGTAAAAAGTACATCTTTTGCACTGAAGGTTTCTCCATCATGCCACTTTACACCTTTTCGCAACTCAAACACTAAAGTTTTATCATCTTTAAAGTAGTAGTTTTGAGCCAAATCTCCGATGATATTTTTATTGTCTTTGTCATATTTTAAAAGACCGTTAAAGATAAATCCCGCGATCTCTCCCGAGCTGGAATCAGTTGCAAGCAAAGGGTTTAGTCTTGAAGGGTTTGCCGAAGTTGCAAGATGCAATGTTGATGCTATAAGATTGAATGTAAAAATAAATATTATTAGAAATTTCATTGGGGCATTATATACAAAAAATTTAAAAGGAAAAATAGAAAGAGAGAATATCCAGAGAAAAACTCTGGATAAGTTGTAAGAAAAGTTTTCTCGAAGAAACGATTAACGTTTTGAGAACTGACGAGAACGACGTGCTTTTCTTTTACCTGGTTTCTTACGTTCAACAACACGTGAATCACGAGTCATCATACCTTCAGGTTTAAGGATAGCTTTTAACTCTGGGTTAAATTTTACTAATGCACGAGAAATACCGTGGCGAAGAGCGTCAGCTTGACCACCGAAACCACCACCTAAAGTAGTAGCAACGATATCTACAGCACCATCTTGTTTAGTAATGTTTAGTGGTTGTTTAACACGAAGTTTTTTCGCTTCAAGACCACCTAAAAATGCGTCTAAAGAAAGACCATTTACAGTAATTTTACCGCTACCTGGAGTTAACCAAACTTTAGCGATTGAGCTTTTACGACGACCAGTTGCATAAATTTTTTCTGCCATTATATGAGTCCTTACTTAGCAATTTGTGCAGTGTGAGGATGTTGGTCACCTGCATATACTTTTAATTTTTTAAGCATTTTTGCACCAAGCTTAGTTTTAGGAAGCATACCACGAGTAGCTAATTTGTATAGTTTCTCAGGGTTTTTCTCTAAAAGCTCAGTCATTTTAACACTTTTTGTACTACCGAAGTAACCAGAGTGAGAGTGGTACTCTTTATTAGCGATTTTACCTAAACCGTTAAATTTTACTTTAGAAGCATTGATGATAACTACGTAGTCACCACAGTCGATATTTGGAGTATAACATGGTTTGTTTTTACCACGAAGAGTTGTTGCCACTTCACTGATTAAACGACCGAATGTTTTACCCTCTGCATCAATCAAAACCCATTTTTGATCGATCTGTTCAGCAGAAGCAATTTTAGTAAATTTCATTCTTGAACCTTTCAAGTTTATATTTTAAGTGGTGGAAGTATACAATTATAAACTTATAAATTACTTAATTTAAGTTAATTATAAGATTTTAAGAACTGTTAATAAGTTCGTTGTGAAAGTTTGTTTTGAAATTTTACCATAAACTGAACAAAACTATCGTTATATACTAAAAGACATAATGTTTTTTTCAGTAGAACTTTTGTATAATCGAGAATCAATTATATTATATAAAATTAAAGGAAAGTAATATTATGCTTAAAAAGTATGCTTTTTTATCTATTGCTTGTGGTTTTTTAAGTACACCTGCACTTATAGCAGAGACACCAAAATCTGCGATTAAATCAAATGGTCAAATGATTTATTTTGAGAAACAAAAAGATGTAAACAGTATTAAAGATATGTTTAAAGAGGGAAATTTCTACGGAAGACTAAGAAACAATAACTTTTATTTTTGGTACGATGATTCTAAACCAAATAAAGATTTTCTTGTAAGTGGTGTCGGTGCAAGTTTAGTTTATAAAAGTGCAAACTATAACGGTTTTGACTTTACGATTGGTTCTTATGGAACTTATGCATTTTTTAACGATAGTGCAGAAACTGTGAGTAATCTTGGAGGCAGAAAAGATTTGCTTAGCAGATTTGACTACGTAAATACAGGTTCAAAATCTCTTTATACTTTTGCACAGGCAAATATCTCATACAAATATTCAAAAACAAAACTGATTTTAGGTCGCCAGATTGTTGAAACATTCTATACAAAATCAAATGATACGAAAATGATTCCAAATACTTTTGAAGGTATTGTTCTAGAGTCTAAAGATCTTCAAGACACAAAAGTTAAACTGGCATACTTGACAAAACAAAAGTTAAGAGATCATAAAAATTTTCACTCAGTACTTATGTATGGTGATGCAAATGCATCAAGTGCTCAAAGCCCCCAATATACTGGTAATGATGATTCTGGTATGCATCAGGGTTTAACATATACAGCACTTAGAGATGCGGGAAAATCAACTACAGCTCCGTTAATTGTACTCGATGCGCAAAACAACTCTATTGAAAATCTACAAATAAATTTTGCAGGATATATAGTACCTGAACTTTTATCTCAAGCGATGGGTGAGTTAAACTATAAAATAGATATGGGAACTTTTTCGATCAATCCCGGTGTAAGATATATCCAGCAGTTTGACAATGGAGCAGGTGCAGTTGGTGGTGCTGCTTTAGATGGAACTCCAACTGGCTATAAAGACGCAAACTCTTTAGATGCACAAATGATTGCTGCAAAAGTTGTTACAAAATTTGACGATTATAAAATCAATCTGGGATATTCAAATATTTTAGACAAAGCAGATCTAGTAACTCCATGGAGAGGATTCCCAACTGCAGGATATACAAGAAGTATGGCGATCTATAACTGGACAGCAAATACTAAAAGTTATAGAATTGAGCTAGTTAAAGGTGATAATAAAACAGGTGTTTATAAAGATGGTTTCATCCAAACATCTATACTTTATGTAAATGGTGATCATGCAAAAACTTCGAGTGATGATTATATGTATTACTATGCGGGATATGTCAAAAACCTAGAAAACTATCCTGAATTTCAATATCGTGTACGTTTTGGTTATAAACAATATATTCAAGACGCTGATGCACAAACAGATAGTATAGACTCAAGATTAGAGTTTAACTACACTTTTTAAAGGAACAGTTATGAGTGACTTCATCGCAACGATCATAGATATACAATCGGTACAGAGTTTACACCTTGTTAAACTAACGTTTCAAGGGCACAATCTATCTATGATCTCTTTAGAGTTAAGCGATGAAGTGGAGGTTGGTGCAGATGTAAAACTCTGCGTCAAACCATCAAATGTAACTTTAACAAAAGAGTGTACAGAAGAGATAAGCATCTCAAATCAATTACCGTCTCAAATCTCATCTATTGAGTTTGGAGAAATTTTAACAAGTGTGAAACTTGATTTTTTTGACTACCAGTTTGAGACACTAATGACAACTCACAAAGCAAAACAGATGAATTTACAAGAAGGAGATGAGATAATTGCACTAATTAACGAAAGTGATTTATCTATCTCATCGGTACTATAAAATATGAACCTATTATATGAGCTTGATCTAGAGCCTTTTATACTCTCTTTTAAACTTGCAGCTATTACTACACTGGTACTGTTTATAATCTCTTTACCCTTTGCCTGGTATCTTTCACAAACACGTTCAAAATTCAAACCTTTTTTAGAGAGTTTGACTGCCTTACCAATAGTACTGCCACCTTCAGTACTGGGATTTTATATACTTGTAGCACTCTCACACAATTCACCTATCGGTGCATTTTTTGAGGATGTTTTCGACATTAAACTTGTTTTCTCTTTTACCGGTTTAGTGGTTGCCAGTGCTTTTTACTCTCTGCCGTTTATGGTGCAACCTCTTCAAGGGGGATTTGAATCTCTTAATAAAAACATGATTGAAGCTAGCTATATAGCGGGAAAAAGTAAAACTGTAACCCTTTTACGAGTAGCTCTGCCAAATATCAAGCCGGCACTACTTACTGCTGTTATCGTTACTTTTGCACATACTGTAGGGGAGTTTGGTGTGGTTCTAATGGTTGGGGGAAGTATTCCGGGTGAGACTAAAGTTGCATCTGTTGCTATCTACGAGATGGTAGAGATTATGGACTATTCAATGGCGCATATCTATTCGGCTATTATGGTGTTTATTAGTTTCTGTGTCCTTTTAAGTGTCTACATTTTCAATCGCAGATATCAAAATAAGATCGGTATTCATTAATGGTAAATATAGATATAACAAAACAACTTCAAGGTGCGTCAGGAGATATGAACCTTGATGTAAAACTTCACATTAAACAGGGTGAGTTTGTAGCCCTAAGCGGAAAAAGCGGAAGCGGAAAAACTACACTGCTTAGAATCCTTGCAGGACTTGAACAAGCAAGCGGTGAGATTTCAGTAGATGAGAAAATCTGGCTCGATCGTAAAAACAACCTTGCTCCGCAGCAAAGAGAGATTGGATTTGTATTTCAAGACTATGCCCTCTTTGAAAATATGAGTGTAGAGGAAAACCTTCTCTTTGTAAACAAAGACAAAACCCTTGCAGAGCATCTTTTAGAAGTCACAGAACTTACCGAACTTAAAAACAGACTTCCACATAAGCTTAGCGGCGGACAGAAACAACGCGTGGCCCTTTGCCGTTCTCTTATGAACAGACCGAAGATTCTACTTCTTGATGAGCCCCTTTCGGCACTTGATCCCGCTATGAGGACAAAACTGCAAAACGAGATACTGACACTTCATAAAGAGTTCAATATCACAACCATTATGGTAAGTCACGATCCAAGTGAGATCTATCGACTCTCATCACGGGTGATTGTTTTAAATGAGGGGAAAGTTATAAATGACGGCTCACCAAAAGAGATACTCCTTAAAACTACAGGAAGTGCAAAGTTCTCATTTGACGGGGAGCTTTTAGACATCATAAAAGTAGATGTCATAAACATTGCCATTATCTCGATCGGACAACAACTTGTAGAGGTTGTTGTAAGTGATGAGGAGATAAAAAACCTCACCATCGGTCAAGCGATCAACGTAAGTACAAAAGCATTTACACCGATCATAAAAGCTTAGACTTTTTTGAGCTTGATTCCGTTACCTAAGAGGTAACACAGGTACCCTTCAACTTTTTCGTTGGTGATCTCGCTCACAGCTCTCATATACCCTTTTACCTGTTTTTTGTACTCATCTTCAAACTGTTCACCCGTTTTGTAGTCGATGATTACCCACGAGTCCTCTTTTTTCACAAGGAGATCAATATAGCGGAGATTGTTTTTATACTTAATCCCTTTCTCTTTGTAATGCACTCCATCAACAAGATCTAAAAATTCTCTATTTTGTACAAGTGCGTTAACCCGTCTTTCGAGCTCACTAAACTCACCCTCTTCTAAAGCAAATCCAAACTTATTCGCACACATATCTAAAGCGCCTTCAATTGCCACCTCATCAAAAGAGTCCATCATCTCAAGTGTATAGTGCGTGGCAAGTCCGAAGTTGATGTTTGCCAGGTCCTCCTCTTTTTCCTCTTCTAACGCGAGAATCTCTGCCTGTGTACCGTAATAAAGATCTTTATAGTGAAACTCCCCGTATTGCACCTGTTTCTTCTTCTCTTTTACCTCACAGTGAAGTTCACCGAAAGAGCCATCTTGCAACTCTAAAAGATCAAAGAGCGAATCTTTAGTTTTTTTCACGATAAAGAGGTTTTCACGCGCTCTTGTAAAAGCAACATAAAGGGCATTTAAACTATCCTCTTCGATCAAAGCTTTCTCACGCGCAAGTGCTTCTGCATAATCAAGATCTATCTTGTCTCTGCCGCTTATTCTCAGGTAGATACTCTGTAAGTTGATACCATCATATTTGTAGATGATGCTATCACGAGATGGTGGTGCTTTTTTGAGTCTGTCCATCACGATCACGTGCTCATACTCCAAACCTTTTGACTTGTGAATAGTAAGCACCCTTACACCGCTGATGTCACTTGCAGCTGCCGAGACATCTAAACGCTCATACTCAAACAGAAGCGCTTCTATATCTTGGTAATTTTGCACAGCAGACATAAAACGAAGCAGGTGAAAATCGTTTTCAAAGAGCTCATATCTGTCTATAACGTTTTTAATAACATCAAGGAGGTTCACTCTGTTAAAATCAACTCTCTCGATCGGTTCAAGCTCTCGTGATATCAGGGTAAAAAAGTTATGTCTGTAAAGCTCTTCTCCGAAATAAAGATACTTCAAGTACTCCAAAACAGCTTTCACACTGCGTTGATTGATAAGCTTTGTCGTTGTCTCGGTTACAACATCTATCCCATTACCGTCAAGAAGGTTTTTCACCGCCTCCCCGTCACCGTTGGTTGCACAAAGAATTGCGATCTCGTCACGATCAGCACCGAGTGCTAAAAGGTTTTGTACCTGTTCTAAAACTTCTTCTAAAACCTCATCGTTAGTTTTGATCGAGACATAACCGCCAACAGCTTCATCGCGTACAAGTTGTGGGGTATAGTTTTTTATCTTCTTAATAAAAGTGTTGTTAACAAACTCTACAACCTCTTTTTGTGAACGGTAATTTGTACGAAGTTTATCCACCTGAGTGGCGTTTTGTTTTGCCACTTCCCCAAAGAGCGCTGAAACTCCCCCGCGGAATCGGTAGATAGACTGTTTTACATCCCCTACAAAGAAAAAACTTCCCTCTTCTGAAACACCCGTTCCCGATGTGATCTCGTTGATAAGCGGTTTTAAGATCTCATACTGAATGATACTTGTATCTTGAAACTCATCAAGGAGCATATGTGTGATCGTAGAATCAAGTCTGAAGTATAAAAACTCGCTGTCATCTAAACGGTGTAAAATCTCATATACTAACAGCGTTACATCTGAAAAACTTAGTTCACTGTCATCTATATAGAGCGCTTTTTTCGATTTTTTATAGAGCTCTACCAGCTCGTTTAAAGCGTAAAAGAAGTTCTGCTCCCTCTGGTGAAAATACTCCTGTATAGCCTCTTGGATCACCTGCAGATTGCTATCCATTTCAGGGATATAACACTTTTTAAATACCCAGTACTCTAAAGTCTCCTGATACACCCAAGTGGTGCTAATTAGTGCTTCAAAGCCATCCACGTTAACCGCTTTTTGCAAAGTAGCCGAAGCACCTTTACATCCCGCAACGATCTTTTGAATATTTTCTAATGCTTCAAGTGCTTTAGCCTCATAGCTTTTGTCAAAGCTCTTTGTATAAGAGAAGTTTGAAAGTTCCTCTTTTTTCTCATAAAACTGGTTTAAAAGGGTAAAGATATCACTCACTCTTTTTTTCGACTCAAGACTTAGATCGATTAAGACATTTCTTTTATTCGCAACGCTTACTTCAGACAGAAAACGGCTCATCAGTTTGTGTTCATGTTGTGCAGAGGCTGTTGTAAAATCCGGCATCAATGAAGCGTATAAAGAGAACTTACGAAGTATGTGAGTGAAAAAACTATCGATCGTCATAATCTTGGTATTTGCACTTAAAAACTCTTTTAAGATCTGTGTTCGATGCTCTAAAAGATACTCTTTGGAAAAACCGGTAACTTTTGCGATCTCTGCAAGTTCACCTCTGTTTTCAAGCTCTTCGAGAGTCTCAACAATACGCTCACTCATCTCCGATGCCGCTTTGTTTGTAAAGGTAAGTGCCAAGATTTTAGAAGCCTCAGCCCCTTTGAAAAGTAAAGAGAGGTAACGCACGACAAGCATAAAAGTTTTACCGCTTCCCGCACTCGCTTCGTAGGCTAGATTGTTTATGAAATTACTCATCCCTACTCCCTACCACACAAAATTTTATAAGCACAATATTGACACGCTTTTGGATCTTCACACTCTTTGACTTCTATATCTTCAACAAGTAAAAGGTCTTGGATATGGGACTGTAAAAGTGCAATCTTCTGCTCTAAAAAGAGTTCATCCACCACTTTACCCTCTTTGAGATCGTAAAAGGCACACTGTTTTACACGTCCGAGTTTTGTTGCTAAAAGATAGTAGAACTCCAGTTGGAAATCCGTTGCTTCGGTGACGTTGTTTTTATTGTAAAGTGTGTAGGAACCTGTTTTATAGTCAAGTACACTCATACCCTCTTCGCTCTGGTCCACTCTGTCAAGCACACCGCTAAGGATAAGCCCGTCATATTCAAGCTCAAGTGGCTCTTCCGTTTTAAACACATATTGCCCCTGTTTAAAACGTTCTATCTCCACTTCACAAAACTTTCGGAGTACCCTTTTTTGCAGTGCGATCTGGTAACGAATAAACTCACTATCCTCACACACGTTATCGAGCTCTTTTTCAAGATCACGTTGCAACTCCTGAACATCTAAATAATGATCTTTTTTTGTATAGAGATTGCATAATGCTCTGTGAACGTGTTCTCCGATCTCATACTCTTCGGGGATATCTTTTGGAATCTTGTGATCTTGGAGTTTGAGCATATAGTTTAGATAAAACTTCTTCTTACACGTCAGATATGTTTTAAGCTTCGTATTTGAGAGTTTTTGCCCGTGGAAACTATATGGCACGGTAAATGGTTTTGACTCTATTAAAGGGGCTGTACGTTTATTAAAAAGCAACTGTGCATAACTATGTTCATCGTAATGTTTCTTCTCTTTTATCCCTAACTGTTTTAAAAAGCGGCTCGGATTTGTATCACTTGCATTTACATAAGAGATAGCAACCTCTTTGGAGTTGATAAGGAGCATATTATAGTAATGTTTCTGGAGGTTTTCCCGATCAGACATAGTTGGAAGTGATGCCTTTTCCCTGATGCTAGTATTTAAGAACATATCTTTGTCACTTTTTTTCGGAACGTTCCCCTCGTTAAAGTCAACGATCACAACTGCATCAAAAGAAACTCCACGGCTTTCCAATACACCCATTACGGTTATCTTACCACCGCGTACGTCATCTATAGTTGTTTTGCCAAGGCGTTGCATAAAAAGGTTCAAAATAGACTTTGAGCCCATGTTTTTCATAAAAGGGAGTACTTTTAAAAAGGTGTAAAGCTCTTTGTCGTAGATCTTTAGTTCCGTCTTATCTGTTATAAACTCACGCAGCTTATAGAAACACTCTTCAAGCACTGCAAAGTTATCACGTGCCCCATACATCTCTATAATTATCTCTGAGAGCTCTTTACCGAATCTTTTACTTCTATGTATGTTCTCTTGTGAATCTTGCTCTAACGCTTTTATATTTGCATCTAAGAGGGTATAAATCTGAGAGTTTCTAAAAGATGTCCCCATTGCAAAGTTGAAATTCCCTTTGCGATCGAAACTTTTGAGCAGCTCCGCTTTTGATTCATTTGGAAGAATTACAGCTATCTTCTCAGCTTCATATCCCTTTTGTATAAAGTCGTACACCCTCTTTTGAATAAATGCGATCTGTAAGATATCTTCACTGAAACTCTCGCAAGAGATTGCATCTATCTTTTCAATCTTAGTTTGTGAGAGTATCTCTTTGTTTGAGAGGTTTAAAAGGTATTCATACCCTACTTCAAGTTCAAACTCTAACTCTCTAAACTGTTCTTGCATTTTGGTATTGAAAGGGCTGGCGAAAAACTTTATCTTTAACTCTGTTAATAATGCGACCTGCTTCAAGAGTTCAAGCTCAAAATTTGTAAGGTATCCGTCAAGGTTTATAGTTATGCTCTTTTTACCTTTTAAATAGCTAGCATTAAACTTGTAAAGTTTCGGTAAAAAGATCTTATCTAGTACTTTCTGCTCATCACACAAAAGCTCATAACGTCTATAAAGCTCTTCTAAGATAGTGATATGCTCCTCATACTCTGCATACAAGTCGGCATCACGCAGTTTTTTGATGTCATATAGCTCTGCACTGAGCTCCTCAAAAAATTTAAATATATAAGAACTGTTTTTTGTAAAGGTAAAAAAGTTACGCTCAATTTGGAGTTTTGAGAATCCTTCAAAATCGGAAGCCTGTAAAAGTAATAATATACGACTGTCATCGTCAATATATTTATATCCCGAAACGACACATAACTTTGAGATAAACTCACTCATAGTTATATAGTCAGGGAGAAAAAGTGTTTGATTTTTGTTTTTAAGTTGCTCGTGCCTAATAGCACGAGAAGAAGAAAAAACTACGGTACTATTATCCATAGTTAAAATTCAAATACCTCTTTTATTCGAGTATCTGCTTTTAAGTTGTAAAATCTATAATCATCTCCAACTTGCACACGAGCAATGATGTTCCACACACCAACTTTTGGAAATGTAGCACCTTCAAATGTATATACACCCTCTTTTACCGTAAAAACATCTAAAAGCTGATTGAACTTTTCAGTCTCCGGACGAGAGATATCTATAATAATTTCCGCATTATCTATTAAATTACCGCTTTTATCTGTAATTTTATATTTTATTTGCGGTTTTTCAACACCAATACTTTCAGTTATATATTCAATATTGTATTTTTTATCAAAATTGATCTGTGCGTTGATAAACTCATTTGCTCTTGCATCAGCTTCTTGATATTTGCTCATATATGCATTGCTTTCTTGAATGTCTGCCTTACTTGTAACCATAATAGTTGCTACACACATTCCGAAAACTAGAGTAATTGAGCCACCTAATATATACGGCCAGATTTTACCGCTACTCTGCTTGCTCATTTTTTAGCCTTCTTAATTCTATTTTTTTTCTAATATATAGAACTATACCATACAAAACAAAACCGTAGAAAAACACTTTTACCCAGAACAGTGTCTCTTGATTTGCATCACCAGGGTCATTTTCTAATTTCACCTCTTTAGATGTTGCGATCTGATGCGCAATATCTAAGTAACCATTGTACATAGATGCCGCATATTTCCCAACGATCTGCTCATTTTTAGCTTTTCCCGCTAAAAGAGGTAAAATAGTCCCGCCATAGTCTTTACGCAGCTTATTAAAACTTTCCCAGCTGTCTGCATATACTACAGCAATTAAAAATGCCTGTACAGCAGATGAAACAGGACTAAGTACCTGATCTCTATGAAAATACTTATATAAAGTGTTATCGTTAACTTGAATATCAACCTGTGCATCCATCTCCGAAAACATCAGTAAAACTGTAGGTTCTTTAAATGTCGCAAGTAGTTCTTGCTCATACTTATACATATCTTGATTATCAGGTAGCTCTTTCAACATTACAAGCTTAAGTGAAATACCTGTTTTTGCATAAAGTTCAGATCCCAGAAGTTCTATATCTTTTGTAAATGGTTCACGATGAACTATCTCATCTTTATATAAATATTCTGCAAAAAGTTGTGATTGAAATAAAATTGTGAGGACGAGGGCAAAAAGCCCTCTTGCTAAAATTCTCAATGAATCTTCCTAGCCAATATATAAATGGTTAGGAGTTACAACAGCATAAAGTGTGTACGCAGCCATTACAACAAGGCTCCATGAAATTACTTTTTCCATTCTTTACCCCTTTTCCTATTTAACTTCAACTGGTACGACATGGTCTTCAGCTTTTGATGTTACGTGAGGTGTACCATCAGCTTGTGTACCGAAGCCGATACCTGATCCAATTGCAGTTTCATTTTTAATTTCGTAAAAGTTATTTGAGTTTGCATTTTGTACAACAATAGCATTGTAAGTTAAAAAACCTAAAATGCTAAGAAGTAGTACAGTTGCAATCAACATACCAGTTACACCGTCAAGAGCGAAAACACTTCTATTTTCATTCATGTTATTCTCCTTCTAAATCATCAGTATCAGGTAATCCTGCACTAATGTAAGCAGCTGCAGCTTCTCTTTGTTTTTCATTTAATCTAGCAAATGATGGCATAGCACCGATAGCACCTTTTTTACCATGAGCTAAAACATTAACAACTAAAGCAGAATCAAATACAGCGATGTTTGGTCCCATATATTCAACACCTTTACCATCAGCACCGTGACACATTGCACAAGTACCAGCAAAAACGTCAGCACCTTCACCTTGCATACCGTTAGCTACATAGTTTGAAACAGCTTCAATCTCTGCATCAGTAATGTTTGCATTAGTGTTAGCGTTAAATAGACCATCACGATTTGGCATCATAGAACCTTCGCCTAGTAATCCGTATGCAGAACCGTTTTCAATTACGTGTTTTACATTTTCAGCAGAAATTCTTTCGTGTAGGTTAGCAGCTTTACCGTCTAAACCTTTACCGTCTACACCGTGACAAACTTTACATTCTGCAATAAATACAGATTCACCCATTTTGATAAGTTCGTTACCTTTAATATCTGCATATTTCTTTTCAAACTTATCTTGGTGTGCTTTTACATCTTCATTGTACTCACCGATTTGAGAGTATGCGTTTACTGGATAACCAGCTACAAAATACCACATACCCCAAATGATAGTTCCCATGAACATAATAGCCCAACCCATTGGAACTGGGTTTTTGTATTCACCGATATCATCCCAAGACTCTTCTGCTAGCTCACCTGTAGCAGTATCAGTTTGCATTTGGCGAACATACTTAATAACAACAAATACTGTAATTATTACAAGTGCAACTGCACCAGCAGCAGCAAGCATGTTGACGATATCATCATTTAATCCACCCTTAGAACCACCAACAGATAGGTATGTTAGTAATAACATAAGAGCAGCAAAGATAATTCCCCCAAGCGTTAGCTTATTCATATATCTCTCCTATTTATCTTTTTTATCAGATACAGATTTCACTGGAGTGTCATCTATATCATCATTGAGTGCCATATTACTGTAGTCTTCGTAATCAGTACCCGACTCATCTTTTTTATTTTTGTAGAGATGGTATATATATCCATACAGACCTACTACTAAAAATACTGTAAAGAAAAAGTAAGCATAACCTTGAATTTCAGTAATATCCACACCAAACCCTTTATTTTAAACTATTTAAATATGCAATTAATGCAACGATCTCTGGAATCTCACCAGCTTCAACCGCTGCTTTAACTCTTGGATCTTTCATATCAGCTGCAACAATTTTTGCTTCTTCTAAAGCCATTGCTTTTGCATCTTCTAAATCTTTACCCATTTTAACAGTTACAGAACCGTCTTTAGTTGGAACTGCTTTGTTATAAGGAACAGAGAATACTTTAGAAACTGTTAATTGCTCAGCATAAACAGTATCGATATCTACAGTATTTTCAAACATCCATGGGTATGCAGGCATGATTGACTTAGGAACAACCTCTTCAGGGTTTTTCATATGGTGTTCATGCCAGTCAGTTGTTCTATAGTTACCAACACGCATTAAATCCGGACCAGTTCTTTTAGAACCCCAAAGGAATGGACGGTCATATGCGTACTCACCACTTAAAGAGTAGTGACCGTAACGGTCAGTCTCAGCTTTAAACGGACGAATAAGTTGTGAGTGACAAGCATTACAACTATTTTTAATGTATACGTGGCGACCAGCTAATTCTAAAGTAGAATATGGAGCTGTACCAACTACAGGACGAGATGCTTGTGCAAAGTTTGGAACGATTTCGATCAAACCAGCGAAAGCGATTACAACGAATACACCTACAGAGAATAAGAACGGGTGTTTTTCTAACCAATGAAACATAATATAATCCTCCCTCTCTTAAGCGCCCATAGGCGAAGCGTTTTTAAGCTCAGTCTCTTCAACTTGACGAGCAGACATAGTTTTGTAGATGTTATAAGCAAACATTACGAAACCGATTAAGTATAATAAACCACCAACACCACGGATAGTGTAGTATGGATGTAAAACAGTTACCGTATCAATAAATGAGTAAGCTAAGTTACCGAATTGATCGTGAGCACGCCACATCATACCTTGAGTGATACCTGCAATCCACATAGAAGTGAAGTATAAAACAACACCTAAAGTTTGGATCCAGAATTGAGCAGCCATTAACTTTTTAGAGTAGATCTCACGTTTAAATACACGTGGAGCCATATGATATAGCGCAGCCATAATCATAAATCCAACCCATCCAAGAACACCATCATGAACGTGACCAACGATCCAGTCAGTAAAGTGTGCAATAGCATTAACAGATTTAATCGCTTGAATCGGACCTTCTAAAGTTGAGAACATATAGAATGTAGAACCAAGAACCATAAACTTAATTAACGGAGACGCTGCAACTTGTTGCCACTCACCCTTCATTGTAAGAAGCATATTGATAGCAGAACCCCAAGATGGAAGAATAAGAACTACTGAGAAAATTGAACCCATAGTTTGCATCCAGTCTGGAACTGTTGAATATAATAAGTGGTGACCACCAGCCCATAAATATACGAACATTAAACCCCAGAAAGAAAGTAAAGAAAGTTTATAAGAATAAACCGCTTGACCAGATTCTTTTGGTAAGAAGTAGTAGATCATCGCAACGATAGGTACTGTGAAACCGAATGCAACTGCATTGTGTCCATACCACCATTGTACTAACGCATCATTTGTACCAGCATACATAGATACAGAGTGATACCAAGCACCGATACCACCAGAAGCAAAGTAAGTTGGAACTTCCATGTTGTTAAATAGATAAAGCATAGCTATACCTAAGAAAGTAGCAATGTAGTACCAGATAGAGATATATAAACTCTTCTCACGACGAATACCGATAAGACCGAAAATACTCATACCGAAAAGTACCCATACAACAACAACAGCGATATCAATCGGCCATTCAAATTCAGCATACTCTTTAGAAGTTGTTACACCAGCAAATAGTGATACTACAACAGCAACAACTACTAATAGGTATAACCAAAAGTGTAGTTTACCAATAGCCATTAAGAATTTAGATTCTCCCATTGATACTTTAAGTACACGTTGACCAACATAATACCAAGTAGCGAAAATACCACTTAATGTAAACCCGAAAATAACTGCATCAGTGTGCAGTGGACGAAGACGACTAAAGTTAGTGTATTCAGCTAAACCACTTCCTAAAATAGTATTAATACTAGGAAAAGCAAGTTCAAATGCTAAAATTACACCGATGAGCATCCCTACAAATCCTAAAAGAACTGTAGTAAGCATAAACATCTTTGCAACCGTATAGTCGTACTCTAATGGACGATTCTCCATATATAGCCTCCTTAAGATTCAAAGCAATTAAGCTTAATTTTAAAAAATTAAGCCAATTAACACATGTATATTAACAATACAAATGTTTAAATTATCTTAAAGTTAACATTTTTGTAACAATTTATTAACTTTTTGTTTACTTTAGAAATTTTATAAATGATTAAGCTATAATTAATTTTTAGAGGGGAGATAAGTTTTTTTAATAAAACTTATCTTTTAATGAGTGAAAGAAATTCTGAGAAGATGTAACGGCTCTCTTTTGGCCCAGGACTAGACTCCGGGTGATGCTGTACAGAGAAGATTGGCTCATCTTTATATTTTAGACCTTCAATAGTTCCATCAAAAAGGTTTGTATGTGTAACCTCTGCAATCTCAGTAATGTTATCAGGGACATTGTAATTATGGTTCTGTGCCGTAATCTCAACAAAACCAGTTTTTTCATTTTTCACAGGATGGTTACCGCCATGGTGACCAAACTTAAGCTTAAATGTATCATATCCATGTGAAATAGATAGAAGCTGATGCCCTAAACAGATACCAAACATTGGAACTTTAGCAGCAATCAGTTTTTTGATTTGTTCCTGCTCTTTTTTCAGTACTAGAGGATCTCCAGGTCCGTTTGATAAGAACACACCGTCAATAAGTTTAGAGTTATATTTTTCAATTAGATCTTCTGCTATAAAATCGTTAGGGATAACTTCAACACCGATACCTGCTGAAACAATCTCGTTTAGAATGTTTCTTTTTACACCGAAGTCAATAACAGCAATTTTTGCTTGCTCTTGCGGTGCATCATCGTATTTAAACTCTCTAGCGGCATAAGTACTTGTAGTGTGTTGATACGCTTCTTTTGTACTTACCTGCTCAATATAGTTTACATCTTCGATACGAGGAGAGTTCTCTAAAACTTTTTTCAGCTCATCTTTATCGCTAATTTCAGTAGATGCAATCATCATCATTGCACCCTCAGCTCTTAACATTTTTGTTAAATATCTTGTATCGATATCACAGATTCCCATAACATTGTGTTTTTCTAAGAAATTTGAGAGAGAATCTTCAGCACGGAAGTTAGAATATCTTGGCTGATACTTACGTACTAACATCCCTTTTGCATGAGCTTTTAAACTTTCCATATCTTGATCGTTAACACCAACGTTTCCAATCTCAGGCATTGTAAATGTCACAAACTGACCTGCGTATGAAGGGTCAGACATGATCTCTTGATATCCTGTCATAGAAGTATTGAATACAATCTCACCTACTTCTGTTTTTGAAGCACCGAAACTCTTTGCTTCAAGGTATGTTCCGTTCTCAAGATAGATATATACTTTTTTTAATTCTGCCATTTTTTACTCCATACCTCTTTTTAAAAGTTCTTCTTTGTAAAGTTTTTCATATAAAATCTCAAACTCATCAGTCCCCGGGATAAATTTACGTTTATATGAACGAATCTTATCCATTACTGCATCTTGAATCTCTGACGTATCTGCAATAAACGATGTGATTGAGTTGTAAATTATATTTTTTATACGATTTTCCGATACATCAAAATGGATTAGATCCTCTTCATAAAGTTCATCTAAAATCTTATGTGAAATATCTGAAAATCTTTCATCATAATCTAAAATAACACCAAATTCAGGTGCAAGTTTTTTCTTGATCATGAAAAAGAGTTGACGCTCATCTGCTAACATGAACTCAATCTCTTCCTCGTTAGCGTCGATCATCTCATTCACTTTCTCTTCAAGTGCCATCTCTTGTTTCACATTTGTTTCAAACACTTTTTGAGCTTCGTTCGCTACAGCTTCAAGTCCTTTAGTCATAGTCACAACACCACTTCTATTTAGATCAATTGCTATTTTATTCGATATATGGGGGATAGTTTTTAGTGATATTTTCATATGAATGACCTACTTATTTTAATAAATTTAGAAATTTTACAATAAGTTAGGTAAAAATTTGATTATTCGGCTAAAAGTTGTGTTAATTCCGAAGCTTTTTTTGCTTCCATTTTACTAAGTATTTTTCCAAGAATTTGAGGTTTTAAAGATTGCAGGATTTTTACCGCTTCACTCTTTTGCATATCTGACAAGATATTTGCAGCAGCAGCAGGTTTCATTTTTGCAAATGTTTGGGAAACTTTTCCCAGTTTTATAGATTTTAATTCAGCTAATGCTTTCTCGTTACGATCGAGCATTGTTTTTATGTTTTCTTCTCTTTTTTTGATCTCATCAAGTCTGTTGTTCACTTCCTCTTCTTGTTGATTCAGTTTTGTTTCTTTCTCTTTTAATAATGCTTCTGTTGCCGTTTTGAGAGATTGGAGAGCTTGTTTTTGTTCATCGATACGTTCTAGTTCAACAAGGAGTTCACTTTTTCTTTGTTTAAATATCTCTGTACATTCAAAAAGTCTGTCACTTGTTTCAAGTCCAAAAATAAATGTATAACAGATCGATAAAACTAATAAAAATCTCACTATGCTGACCTTTCTTTTTTCATAAATGTCATGAGCGCCACCTCATCTAACTCTTTAGCTTCTTTAATTTTCTCTTTTTTCTTGATAGCTTCTATCTCTTGAAGCTCCAGATATTGATATTTTTCATATTCTATCATATCACGTTTAAGTTGTTCTTTCGCCTCTTCTACCTCTCTTTGGGCAAAAACCACCCATCCTTCATTGTGATGAATTACAGAACGACCTGAATCTAAAAGTGCTCTATTTGAAAGAAAATCGGCAATAATTCCATTTTGAGGGGGTTGTATTTCGTTAAGTGCATCCAAAGAGTTTTGTAATGCTTCTTTGGCATTGTGAAGTGCAGCATTTTTTGCTTGAAGAACACGTTCACTCTTTTGCATAATGTTTTTTTTCACACTAACTAAAGAGCTGTATCGTGTCCGCATAGCAAATTCCTTATAAGATTATTGTATCATCTCTTTCCGGTGATGTCGATATTATACCAACTTTTGTTTTTGTAACCTCTTCGATCACTTTTACATACTCTTGAGCAGAAGCCGGCAGGTCTTCAAATTTTCTAGCACCTACAGAGTTACTCCAGCCTGTAAATGTTTTATAGATTGGTGTTACGTTTTCAAGATCTCCAGGAACATAGTCGATCTCTTTTCCATTATATTCGTATGCTACACACACTTTTACTTCATCGAAACCGTCAAGTACATCAAGCTTCATAAGTGCTAATTCATCACAGCCGTTTAAACGTGAAGCGTATCTTGTTGCAACTGCATCAAACCAACCACAACGTCTTGCACGACCTGTTGTTGTTCCAAACTCATGCCCTTGCTCACCAAGACGTTTTCCATCATCACCTAAATCTTCAGATGGGAACGGTCCGTTTCCTACACGTGTACAATAAGCTTTTACGATACCAGTTACTTTACCGATATCTTTGGGATTGATCCCAAGACCTGTACATGCACCCGCACTTACAGTTGAACTTGAAGTTACATATGGATATGTACCGTGATCAATGTCAAGCATAGTTCCTTGAGCACCCTCTAATAGAACTCTTTTATTCTCTTCATCAAGTGCTTTCCATACCATCTGTGTAGTATCTGTAATAAATGGTGCTAAATTCTCTTTAAAACCGTTTAGTTCAGCTAAAAGCTCTGCACGAGCTGGAGCTTTAACGTCCATAACATCGAAAATAGGTTTATTTTGCTCAAAATAGTCTAAAATTTTTGTACATAATGCTTCAGGGTTAAGCAGTTCACCAACACGGTGACCGATGCGGTTGATCTTGTCAGAGTAAGATGGCCCGATCCCTTTTCCAGTAGTACCGATCGCTTTATCACCTTTAAGACGCTCTTTTGCTTGATCAATTAAAGCATGGTATGAAAGGTTCAGATGTGCTTTATCAGAGATAAACAGACGCCCTTCCAAATTCTCAAATTGCTCCATCTCTTTGATAATAGACTCAGGAGAAAGTACTACACCGTTACCAACTACATTAATAGCTTTCGGATTTAGTACACCAGATGGAATAAGGTGAAGTGCATATTTTACACCGTCAACCCAGATAGTATGACCGGCATTATGACCACCTTGACTTCTACATACCATATCGTATTCAAGAGCAAGTTTATCAACTATCTTCCCTTTTCCTTCATCTCCCCATTGTATTCCTACAATAACATCAGCTTTCATTATTTCCCTTTACTTAATTCTTCACAAATTGTATCTGTATAGATTGCAAAACCTACAGAAGTCAGATCTTCATTTTTATATCTTCCACCACGAGCATACACTTCATTATTTACGATTGCTCTAAAGAACAGTTCATCATAATAAAGCATTTTCGCATAGTACATCGGTGCTAACACTGTATGTGCATATTGCATATCTTTACAAAGTGCTTTCATCTTTTCGAGTTCCACTTTAATTGGCTCAGGAACGATTTCAATCACTTCATCGATCTGCTCTACATGTTGTAAGTACACTAATTTATTTAACCACTCAACACCAAGCGATAAGAACTTATCTATATTGATATGTCTGAAGTCATCTATAGATAGTTCATCAAACATTCCATTGATTATTTTGGCAATTTTCATATTTGAGATCTGTACAAGCGGTTTTACTTCCAGCTTTTCAAAAATCTCTGTTGCAATATTGAGTACTGAAGCAAGATTTTTCTCACCCATATACTCAACACCCACCTGATACTGCTCAGTTGTAGGGTATGTAAATACAGGTTGAATGTAAAACCATTTCTTCTGAGTCGTATTGCTCCCAAGTCTTTTCTCAATAATACGTACAACATCAATAGTTGAATCGGCACGAAGAGAAAGTGCATTGTTTTTTTCATCATTAAGACGAATCAGTTCTCTCTCATCTGCGATCGACTGATGCTGATGATATGAAAAAACAGGTGTAACTATCTCTTCATACTCTTTTGCATCTAAAATGTCACTCGCTACTTTTTCGATATGACGTTTTATCTTTGCAGATTGACCAAAATAAAGCTTTGAACCGTTTGGTATCTCGTGTTCTAAAATCATTACTTACCTAGCTTAAATGTTACTTCGTTAAAAATTTTGTTTGCCGTTCCATCGTATTTACGACGACCTAGTTTGTCAAGTGCTAGTTCTACTGCATTAACAACCCAGCTCATCTCGTAATCATTAATAAGCCCCATTTGGTTAATTCTAAAGATTTTACCTTTAAGGTGATCTTGTCCACCCGCAACATTTACTTGCATCTCTTTTTTCAGAATATTTCTAATTTCGTTTGCGTTTTCATCATCGATCGTAGTCATAGACTTCGCCGGTGATTTTGGATATACATGCAATCCAAGTGCTTCCATTGCAGCTTTTACAGCTTCAGCGCGAACAGCAGTTTTTTCATAAAGTGCTTCAATACCACCCTCTTCTTCAATCATCTCTAAAATCTTTAAAAGACCGATGATTAAAGTTGTAGCAGCTGTATAAGCAGTCGTATTTTCACGTTGTTTTTTAATCTCGCTTGCTAAATTTAGGTAGTATCCTTTACCGCTTCCAATTTTCTCAATTGCAGCGTTTGAAAGACCAATAATAGCAAGTCCAGGAGGAAGCATTAATGCTTTTTGGCTTCCCGCTAAAATAGCATCGATATTTGTTACGTCAATCGGCTCAACACCTACAGCAGTAATACCGTCTGCAATAATCATAATGTTTGGATTTACAGCTTTCACAGCAGCAGCTAATTCTTCAACAGGATGACGAAGACCACCTGCAGATTCACTGATTTGTACTGCGATTGCATCAATATCAGGATTTTGCTTGATTGCTTCAACGATAGCGTCAACACTTACAGGTGTATCCCATTCGTTTTTAATCTCAACTTGCTTTAAACCGTGAGCAACGGCAATCTTTCCAAAACGCTCACCGAATTTTCCAGAGTTTACGTTAAGTAAAGTGTTATGACACAGGTTGATAACTGCAGCTTCCATAACACCTGTACCACTTGAAGAGATCATTACAACCTCATCAGTTTTAAATAAGTTAAAAAGATGTTTACGAGTTTTTTCAAAAATAGCTTCAAACTCAGGTGTACGGTGATGGATTGTCTCCTCAGCCATAGCATTTCTAACATTTTGTGGTACCGGAGTCGGTCCAGGTGTAAAAAGTAACATATATATTTTCCTACATTTTGAGTGTTTACAAATAAAACCTCGAATTATATCCAAATAAGTTTAAAATTATAATTAGTCTATGATAGAATTACGGTCATGGATATATTTCAATCAATAATAATGGGTATTATAGAGGGGTTCACGGAGTTTTTACCTATCTCCTCAACAGGGCATCTTATAGTTGCCAGTGACCTTCTTGGAATCGATCAGACAAATGTTACAAAAGCATACGAAGTGATCATTCAATTTGCCGCAATTCTCGCAGTTGTTTTCAACTATAAAGAAAAATTTACAATTAAAAAAATAGATCTTTGGACAAAAGTGTTTTTAGCATTTATCCCTATCGGAACGGTAGGATTTCTTTTTTCCCACCAGATCAAAGAGCTCTTTAGTGTAAATGTCGTAGCAACAATGTTTATTATCGGCGGTATTATCTTCTTAATAGTTGAGAAATTTTACATACCTCAAGAGACAAACCTTATAGAAGATGTGGAAAAAGTACCTCTTAAAAAAGCGATGTGGATCGGAGTAGCTCAGGTATTTGCACTTATTCCCGGAACAAGCCGTGCCGGTTCTACAATCATAGGTGCTTTGCTTGTAGGTCTTAGCCGCAAAGCTTCGGCTGAGTTTAGTTTTTTGCTTGCATTTCCGGTTATGAGTGCAGTAACTTTTTATGATCTGCTTAAACACTATCATGAGTTTTCATCGGAAAATCTGGAAGTTTTGGCTGTCGGGTTTGTAGTTTCTTTTTTTGTAGCTTATCTTACAATCAAACTCTTTTTAAAGTTTTTAGAACGTTTTACCTTCGTAGCATTTGGAGTCTATAGAATTATTTTTGGAGTTGTTTTACTGCTTTGGAACTAATTTTGCTGATTCTCTGATATACATAGGAGGATCTTATGCAAAGACTTAAAAAATGTAACGCTCGTTTACATTCATTATTAGAAAAAATAGAAAAATCTTTTCAAAAAGTAGGTTGCAGATTTTTATAAAGTTTGCAACACTACTCTCGCTAGTCTTAATGCTTTAGAGCGATGAGACAACTCTTTTTTTATATCATCATCTAACTGCCCCAAAGTTTTATCAAACCCTTCAGGTATAAACATAGGATCGTATCCAAAACCGCCGTCACCTATTGCTTCAGTTATTGCAGTTCCATACATCCAGCCATGCACGGTTTTTTCTTTGTTTTTCGTCACGATTGCAATCGCAGCCGTATAGTGAGCAGGTGATGATGTTACACCCTTTGCCTTAATATCCTCGATCAGTTTATAAAGGTTCTCTTTATCACTTGCATTTTCACCTGCATATCTCGCACTGTAGATACCAGGGGCACCGCCCAGTACATCTACGCTAATGCCGCTGTCATCTGCGATCACAACTACATCTTCATCACCTAAAGCCTCATATACCGCTCTTGCTTTTATAAGTGCATTGTCTTTAAACGTATCTGCATCTTCAACGATCTCAAACGCCTCTATTAGATCTGTATAAGGAACAACTTCGTAAGCTTTACATAACTCTCTTATCTCTCTTACTTTCCCTTTATTCGATGTTGCCAATACTAGTTTCAAATCTTTTCCTTACGTTTATAAATAATAACTATAATTGCAGAATTATACTATAAAGGGTTTCAAGAATGTTTAAAAAAGTCTTACCGCTTTCATCAATCTTATTCTTAAGATTTCTAGGGTTATTTTTAGTACTTCCCGTACTTTCTGTTTATGCACTTGATTTAGAAGGTGCTACTCCGTTTTTAGTTGGTGTTATTGTTGGGGGTTACGCTTTAACACAGGCTATTTTTCAAGTACCGTTTGGTTCTATGAGTGACAAGATAGGAAGAAAGCCAACTATTCTTTTTGGTCTGCTTATCTTTTTAATCGGTTCACTTATCTGTGCATATTCAGATGATATCTATATGCTTATGCTTGGACGTTTCTTACAAGGTGCAGGTGCTATCGGTGCTGTTGTTACTGCGATGATTGCTGACCTTGTAGAGGAGAAAACTCGCGGGCATGCCATGGCTATCATGGGTGGATTTATCGCTATGAGTTTTGCTGCTGCTATGGCTCTTGGACCAGTTCTTGCATCAAGTTTCGGAATCGACACAATCTTTTTAATAACTGCCGTTTTAGCTGTTATCTCGATCGTAATCTTATTTACAAAGGTACCGACACCTCCGAAGATCAAGCACATCTACCACAAAGATGCAAAAACAGCAGATATTATAAAAGATCCGAACCTTCTTGGTATGATCATTATCAATGCTATGCAAAAAGGTCTAATGACTGCTGCGTTTGTTATTATCCCTGTATTTTTAACAAAGCCTGAGTATGGTTTTAATTGGGAGAAGAGTGAGCTTTGGATGGTATATGTTCCGGCAATGATCGCAGGTATTTTAGCAATGGGGCCTGCTGCTGTTTTTGGGGAAAAGAGAAATATTCCTAAACAGATCTTTATGGTAAGTATCGTTCTTTTTACAGCTTCATTTTTAATGATGGGACTTACAACTTCAAGCTCTGTTTTTGTAGCTGCTGTTATTATGTTCTTTATAGCATTTAATATGATGGAACCTTTAGTTCAGTCAATGATCTCAAAATTTGCAAAAGTACACCAAAAGGGTGCAGCACTTGGTATCTCTAACTCGGCTGCATATTTTATGACATTTATCGGCGGTACGTTTGCAGGACTTTACCTGGATGTAAGTTCTCGCGAGACTCTAGGGATGACAATTGGGGCTATCGGTCTTGTATGGTTTCTTTTCACTATGATTAAAATGAAAAACCCTATTAAATATTCTCACCTTATCACACCTGAAAATGAAGTGGACTTTGATAAACTGGAAAGTTTAGAGAGTGAACATATCGCTGAATGGTTTATAAATGAAACAGAAAAAGTAGTAGTTGTGAAGTATCACCAAGAACAGCTAAGTGAAGATGATTTAAAAGCAAAAATATCAAATAACTAAAAAAGGATCAAGATGCCCAATGTCTCATCGTTAACAAAAATTCAATATGCCAATATAATCTCTCTTGCAATTTTTACCGTTGCACTGGTAATAGAGATCTATCATTATGGTTTTGATGTACTACGCGTTGTCAACATAGCAAACTTTGCTCTAGCGTGGTTTATGTTTATCAATATAAGAAAAGTCCAGTCAAACATAAGACTCTTCAGTAGTGCCATGTCAGATACTGAATCTGGGGTACTAAACAAAAATATTGAAGATTATAACGATGGTGGGGAACTTGAAGAGTTACGTAAAAAATTCAACTCCCTTTCTAAACAACTTAACCTGTTTGTAACTTCTGTATCGGCATCTATTACCCAAGCAAGTTCAAAAGCATCTTATCCGCATATAGATGAACAAAACTTCAAAGGGCAATTTCTTGAAAATGTCAATATTACAAATCAAGCAATTGCAAATATGAAAGCCGATACTACTCACATTGAGAACTCAGAGCTCAATGCCCATATCTCAAATATAGGTCAAGGTGTTGTAGGTGAGTTGGTTTTACTTCAAGGTGACTTATCCAAATCACTTCAAAGTCTTGACAAGATTGTAGAAGTAAGTAAGCTTACAGAAGACTCTGTTGAAGCGAGCAATGTAGCTATAAATGATGTAAGTAACAATCTTCACAGCTTGATACAAGGTGTTCATGATTCATCACAAAAGATAGATGAACTCAATCAAAAAACTTCAGATATCAACTCTATAGTTGACCTTATTAAAGATATTGCAGATCAAACAAACCTTCTTGCACTTAATGCTGCGATTGAAGCTGCACGTGCAGGTGAACATGGTCGTGGATTTGCAGTTGTAGCTGATGAAGTACGTCAACTGGCTGAACGTACACAAAAAGCTACAAGTGAGATATCTATATCTATTCAAACGTTCCAACAAGATGCTTCAGACCTCCAAGAGGGTTCAACTTCTATGATAGAGACAACGAAAGTATCAAGTGAAACTATCGATAACTTTACATCTATTCTTAACGGCTTTAAAAATGATGCAAAAACTGCCTCTACATATGCATCTAACTTGGAGAGCATGGTTTATGTTATTCTTGCTAAAATAGATCATACTATATATAAATCAAACGCTTACTCTTCTGTATTTAGAAGAGAAAGAAAAGCAGAGTTTCCTTCACCGACATCTTGTTCACTTGGTAAGTGGTATCAGGGATTTGCACAAGAAAAATTTGGGCACACTGATTCATATCGTGCTATCGATATCCCACATAAAGAGATTCACCGCTTGGTTGATAAAAATATATCGTATGTATATCCTGACAATAAAGTACTTGAAAATAAAGATGAAGTTATTGAAAACTTTAAAAATATAGAAGATAATAGTGCGAAACTATATAAGCTAATGGAAGAGATGCTCGATAAAAATCTTCAGCAATAACAATATGCAAACAGAGCTAGTAGGCTCTGTTTATCCTCTGTGAAGCGTATCTAGAAGTTTAAACAATTCAGAAGAAGCACCTTCCATCTCTGCAAATAGCTTTTTAACTTTTTCATTATCCACATCTTTATCTTTAAGTAGGTTCATAACCTCTTTAATATTTTCGTGAATTGCACGGTGCGGTTGCTCTATCTGAATAAAGTTTTTATTTTTTCCAAATGTATTTTTTCCCTCATTACCATACCATTTTCCTAAATTACACATAGTGTGATCTGTTATAGAATCTGAAGGTTTACGTTGAAAAATAGCGTCATATCCGTTATTTTTCACAATGATATGATCAAGTTTCATTGAACTAAGCAGCAGCTCTTGTTCAACAATATTGTTTTCATCTTTAATAGTATTTGCATTCTCTATCAGTTTTGCCAGGATATCTCTAAACTGGTCTAGTTTTTCCTGTGACGAATCTGCATACCCTTGAATCTTCTCACTGTTCTCTTCCATAGTTACAGAATTTTGTTTAAGGATATTGATATTTACTTCAACCTCCGCCGTTGCTTTTTGAGTACGTTCTGCAAGTTTTCTAACCTCGTCGGCTACAACTGCAAAACCACGACCATGTTCCCCTGCACGTGCAGCTTCAATTGCTGCATTAAGTGCAAGTAAGTTTGTTTGGTCTGAAATATCTTTAATAAGAGCCGTTACAGCCGAAATCTCTTGAACATTTGTGGTCAACTGCTCAGACGATTCCCTTGTATGCCCAATCATCTCTGTAATATTTGCAATCGTATCTATAACTTCATCAGTTGTTGATGTCACATCTGCGATAACTTCCGAATTATCATCATTAAGAGTATTTACCTCTTTAATTGCACCTATGTTGTTTTGTAAGCTCGTTCGTAAATTGTTTGAATTATCTACAGAGCCTTTAATCATTTTGTGAGCTAAATCAACATTGAGTTGACTTTTATCCATAATTTCTATAACCTCTTGCGCTTTATGATCAGCTTCTTGTGCTTTCATTTGCGCTTCTTCTGCCAGTTTCTCAACTTTATCAATAAAAGCATTAAAACTTTGACTTGCATGTCCAAGCTCATCACTGCTGTTTACCGGTAAACGTTTTGAAAAGTCAGCATCACCTTGTGCCAATTCACTCGCTACAACATCTAAATGCTTTATAGGGTCTGTAACAGATCTTTTGATCACCATTATTAAAAAGAGTAAAATTAAAATATCAATAACTAAAATAATATAGACTTGTCTCAATAAAGAATCTTTAGACTGTGAAATCACCTTATTTACATTTGCTACATTCTCACCAATCAAAGCGTATGCGACTGTATTTCCGGAAAAATCCTGAATCGGTTTTGAGATTACAAAGTAATTTTCAGTAATTGTAAATGCTTCATCTCCCGTAAGATCAACATTTTCCAGATCTAAAAGGTATGCAGGATCAATATTTTTCTCATTTACAGCGAGTGTATAGTCTCCAACTTTTTTTGCATTTTTTAAAGAGCTTGCAACTGAAAGGTACTCATTTTTCATCACGATTGCTATATCGTAACCATAATTTTTCTTTGCAGAACGTACAATAGAATTTAAACCCTGCATAAACTCTACAGAACCTAAATATTTTTCACCGTTTATAATTGGAGATAACCCACGTAGCACAAGCCCTGCACGCCCTAGTTCTATAGCTACAAGAGGCTCTTTTTTTGCTTTAACACTTTTTATAGTCTCTCTAAAACCACTTAGATCATCACCATACTTTTCAGGCTTCCATGAACGTAAAAAACTATGTAAATTTGCATCATGTACATGTACTTTAATATTTTTATAGTTTGTATTTTTTTTAAACTCTTTAGAAAAATCTTCTAAACCTCGTATTGCTATTGTTCTATCATTGTTTTCTAAAGCTTTAACAACACTATAGTTTTGAGAAATGTTAATGGCATTGGTAATTCCAATATCTTTTTTTGTATCAAGTGCCTCATCAAAAAGAGTTCTTAATGCCTTTGATTCATTACTGTACACATCTTTTTCTAAATCTGCCATAGAATAAAAAAAATTTACAATGATAATCATTGTTCCGACAAACATAGAAAAAATAAGTGGAATATGTATCTTTTTACTGATTGACCATGACTTTATATTAATCATAATTAAATCTCCTTACACATTATGGTAGTTAATATTAGAGGATACAACAATTTTGTAAAATAAGAATAAAAAGTGGAAGAAAGCAGAGGAGTTTTCCCCTACTTTTGTAGTCTAAATATTATTTTTTATTAGGTACTACGTACATATTGTAGTAGCGTCCTTCAAACTTAGGTGGTTTTTCCATAGTTGCTATATCTTCAACCATTGGCCACACTTGTTCAAGAACCTCTTTAGCAGCTTCAGGGTGAGCCATTTCACGCCCTTTTAGAAATACTCTAAATTTTACGTGATACCCTTTTTCTAAAAATTCTCTAGCATGCTTTACTTTATAAGTAACATCATTTTCGGCAATTTTTACAGAAAGCTTGATCTCTTTAACAACGATTTTCACTTGGTTTTTACGTTGTTCCTTCAGTTTTTTCTCTTCTTGGTATTTGAATTTACCATAGTCCATAATCTTAGCAACCGGTGGTTTTGCCTGAGGAGCGATTAGTACTAAGTCTAATCCTAACTCATTTGCTTTATCCATTGCTTCATCTGTAGAGATAATCCCTAAAGATTCTCCACCATCTAAGTTACATCTTACTTCAGGAACGCGAATATCGTCGTTCATTATGACACGGTCTGTCTTTTTACTCAAAAATTTACCTCATTAATTTTAGTTTGAATCAGTTGAAGGAACTCTTCCTCACTCAAGCTGTACTGCTCTCTCGTACGTCTATCACGAATAGAAACTGTTTTGTTTTCTATCTCTTCATCACCGATAACTACGATCATAGGTACACGCGTTTTTTCCGCTGTTCTGATTCTTTTGTTTAAAGAATCATTCTTACCATATATCTCACTATCGGCATTTATATCAATAAGTTTATCTGATAAAACCTTAGCATAATCTTTATGCGTCTCTGCTACAGGAACGATTGCAACCTGTGTAGGAGCAATGAACATTGGGAATTCACCCGCATAATGTTCAGTTAAAATACCGATAAATCTTTCAAAAGAACCAAGGATTGCACGGTGGATCATAACCGGTTGGATCTTCTCATTTCCTTCACCGTTATACTCCAGCTCAAAACGTGCAGGAAGGTTAAAGTCAAGTTGAACAGTACCACATTGCCACTCACGTCCGATAGCATCCGTGATCTTAATATCGATCTTAGGACCGTAGAAAGCTCCACCACCCTCATCTAGAGAGTATGGAAGAGAGTTTTTCTCCATTGCAGTTTTAAGTGCATTTTCCGCAGTTTCCCAAACAGCATCGTCACCAACAGCTTTTTCAGGTTTTGTTGAGATCATCATCTTATAATCAAAATCGAAAGTTGACATGATCTTATCAACAAAGTCAACAACTTCAATGATCTGCTCTTCAATCTGATCAGATGTACAGAAGATATGTGCATCATCTTGAGTGAACTCACGTACACGGAAAAGCCCGTGAAGTGCACCTGTCATTTCGTGACGGTGAACTACTCCGTACTCGAAAAACTTCAGTGGAAGATCACGGTAAGAGTGTAAATCTTCTTCATATACTTTAATGTGACCTACACAGTTCATAGGTTTTACACCAAACTCGATCTCGTCGATGTTTGTAAAGTACATATTTTCACCGTAGTTTTGGTAGTGTCCAGATGTCATCCATAGATCACTTCTTAACATCTCCGGACCACGAACAGGCTCATACCCACGTTTACGGTGTGCTTTAAATAGTAGTGATTCTAGTCTTGCACGAAGACGTCCACCAGCCGGTAACCAGATCGGAAAACCTGCTCCAACTTCCTCACGGAATGTGAAAAGTTTCATCTCTCCACCAACTTTACGGTGATCACGCTTTTCAGCTTCTGCGATCATATCCATGTGTGCTTTTAAAGACTCTTTATCTGCAAATGCGATCCCGTAGATACGAGTTAACATCTCATTTTTAGAATCTCCCCCAAGGTAAGCACCAGAGATCTTTGTCAGTTTAAAGTTTCTAATTAAACCGATGTTCGGTAAGTGTGGTCCACGACAAAGGTCTTCGAATTCACCTTGTTTGTAGATAGATACTTCATCACTTGGGATCATATCTAGTACTGCTTGTTTTAGATGATCGTCTGCGAACTTTGTACGAGCTTCCTCTTTAGTAATAGAATACTTTTCGATCTCAAATTTTTTCTTTGCGAAAGAGAGCATCTGTTTCTCAATCTTTTTTAGATCACCTTCACCAATCTCTTCAGATGTTTTAAAGTCGTAGTAAAATCCCTCTTTTACAACAGGACCTACGTAAAACTCAGCATCTGGATAAAGTGACTTGATAGCTTGAGCCATAAGGTGTGCTGTTGAATGACGAAGTACCTCTAAAGAGTCTTCAGAGTTATCAAGGTGAATTTGCTCACCCTCAAAACCTTTCTCTTTAGCAGTTTGCAAATCTATGATTTCGTCATTGTGTTTTATTGCTATTGCGTTCAATTTTTTCCCTTTCTAAAGTTCAGTTTTTAAAACAGCACCGTTTGCTGCATTTGATACTAACAGTTGATATCTTTTTAGCCATTTTGATTTTACTTCATTTTTGTACGGTTTGAAGTGAAGTCTTCTTTGCTCTAACACTTCATAATCTACATTAAGTTGTAATTTATGAGTATCCACATCGATCTCGATCTCATCACCATCTTCAATTAAAGCGATTAGACCACCTTCAGCAGCTTCCGGAGAAACGTGACCGATTGAAGCACCGCGAGTAGCACCAGAGAATCTTCCGTCTGTAATTAATGCAACAGACTCACCAAGTCCCATACCCATAATAAGTGAAGTTGGTGCCAGCATCTCTTGCATACCTGGTCCACCTTTTGGTCCTTCGTAACGGATAACTACAACATCACCAGCTTTTACTTTATGAGACATAATTCCCGTAATAGCTTCAGGCTGAGAGTTGAAACAGATAGCTTTCCCTTTGAATTGACGCATACTTGGTGCAATTCCTGCTGTTTTTACAACCGCACCCTCTTCTGCCAAGTTACCAAATAAAATTGAAAGACCACCAACTTGAGAGTAAGCGTTTTCATTTGTGTGAATGATCGAAGTATCTTTGATCTCCGCATCTTTAATTCTCTCACCTAAAGTTTCACCAGTTACAGTCGGGTTATCAAGGAATAAAAGGTCATCACCACGGCGACTTACCTCTTTCATAACGGCATTTACACCACCCGCTTTGTTGATATCATCCATATGTACAGTTGATAATGATGGTGAAATTTTTGCAATGTGTGCTACTTTTTGGCTGATCTCATTAATCTTAGTGATATCAAACTCAACTTCAGCCTCTTTTGCAATCGCTAAAAGGTGAAGAACCGTATTTGAACTTCCACCCATAGCCATATCTACAACAAATGCATTATGGATAGCTTTTTCATTCAGTACATTTCTAAGGTTGTACTTCGGATCGTTTGCTTTAGCCATCTCAACAACACGTTTAGCCGCTTGTTTTACAAGTTCGATTCTCTCAGGAGTCATCGCGAGTATTGTTCCGTTACCAGGAAGTGCAATACCCATAGCTTCAGATAATGTGTTCATAGAGTTTGCAGTAAACATACCTGAACAACTACCACCTGATGGACAAGCTTCACACTCGATCTCGTAAAGTTCCTCTTCGCTCATTTTTCCGTCATTGAACTTTCCAACTGCTTCAAACGCTGTTGCTAAGTCGATCGGAGTTCCGTCTTTTTTGTGTCCAGCTTTCATAGGGCCACCAGAAACAAATACTGTCGGAACGTTTACACGAAGTGCTCCCATGATCATACCCGGAACAATTTTGTCACAGTTAGGAATACAGATCATTGCATCTAACTTATGAGCATTCATAACTGTTTCGATTGAATCTGCGATCAGTTCACGAGACGGTAATGAATATAACATACCATCGTGTCCCATTGCGATCCCGTCGTCAACACCGATGGTGTTAAATTCAAAAGGAACACCACCAGCCTCACGTATAGCCTCTTTAACGATACGGCCATACTCTTGTAGGAAGAAGTGTCCTGGAATAATATCTATAAAACTGTTTGCAACTCCGATAAACGGTTTATCGAAATCTTCATCTTTTAAACCCGTTGCACGAAGTAGTGAACGGTGTGGAGCTTTATCAAACCCCTTTTTGATAGTATCACTTCTCATAAAAATCCCTATATATATAGTTTGTATAAACGGGATTATACCATCTTTTTTCACTTTTTTTAAATTTTTTTCTAAAAACCCTTTACAAACAAAAAAAAAGAAGATATAATTCCACTCCACTAACAAATAGTGCGTAAAAAAATTGCGGGAATAGCTCAGTGGTAGAGCACAACCTTGCCAAGGTTGGGGTCGCGAGTTCGAACCTCGTTTCCCGCTCCATTTATTGTTAAACTGTGAATTCACTCACAACATGCCCGGGTGGCGAAATTGGTAGACGCAGGGGACTTAAAATCCCCCGGTAGCAATACTGTGCCGGTTCGAGTCCGGCCCCGGGCACCATTGTTGTTATTGAGCTGGTGCCATCGCCAAGTGGTAAGGCCGCAGCCTGCAAAGCTGCTATCCCCAGTTCGAGTCTGGGTGGCACCTCCAGTTTTAATAATAATCTTTCAAACATACGTGGATCTTTGGCTGAGTTGGTCGAAAGCACCGGTCTTGAAAACCGGCGAGGGTCATACCTCCCTGGGTTCGAATCCCAGAGGGTCCACCATTCAACAAATAATTTTACATTCCGGATTAGCTCAGCGGTAGAGTAGGTGACTGTTAATCACTTGGCCACTGGTTCGAATCCAGTATCCGGAGCCACTTCTTTAGTAACCCCTAAAATACGAACTTTCAGAGCCTTTAATTTCCTTGGTAGCTATATGGTAGCTAAAATATTTTTCTCGTATTACCTTTTTCAATAATACTTTTTATAAAATCCCAATTGATTTATCTATTTTTTTAACTTCTGATGGAATGAATTTATTGTACTTATGGATAAGCATTTCAATATTTGTATGTCCCATCATTTGAGCAACTTGATTTATACTAAACTTACCACTGCTTAACATCATTGTTGCAAATGTACTTCTAGTATCATATAACCTTTGATAAGGTAATTTCAATTCTTTAAGTAGTTTCTTCCAGTGAAAATCTCTGATTCTATTGCCATCATTAAAAGGTGTGCCTAATCTAGTTAGGAATACATACTCACTTTCACTATCTTTTGTGAGTTCCCTTTGAGATTCAAGATAAGGAAGCAGTTCATCAAATATTGGAACAGTCCTTACACTCTTTTGAGTTTTAGGAGTTATATCTTTTCCATATCTGCGTGAGCGTTTCACTTCTAGCTCTTGGGAGTTAAAATCTACATCACTCCACTTTAGTGCTACTGCTTCACCAGTTCTAAGACCTGTAAAAAAAGAGAGTGCTAGGAAGTTTTGAAACCAACCACTAGCACTTTGTATTATTTGAAGCATCACTTCCTTTTCAAAGGGTTGTGCTTCACCTTGCACTTTCTTAGGACGTTTAATATATTGGAATGGATTCTTCTCTATAGCTTCATCATAAAATGCTTCTTGAAAGATTGCACTAAATGTGTTGGCTATATAGATTGCAGTTGCACTGCTTCTCTCTTCAATCCAATAATTAAACCATCTTTTTATCTCTGATAGTTTTATAGAATCAATTGCTCTTTTTCCAAAGGTGGGTAATATCTGATTATTGATTATAGATTCATACCTGATATAAGTAGATTCTTTTACAAGAACTCTCTTTGATTTTAAAAAGAGTTCTGCATAATCTTTAACCGTCTTTACTTCACCTTTTGGAGATATATCAATTTGACCAGTTTGTATTTGAAATAACACATTAGGAAGTAAATCATTCTTCACTAATTTTCGATTTTTAGCATTATCATCAAGACCAGTAGGTTTAATAATCCTTTGTTCTTTGTGATATATACTTAGATAGAGTTTGTTGTTTTTGGCGTAAAAGCTTGCCATCGCTGGTTCCTTTCGCCCGTACCCACTTATCTATCTCTAATCTATCAAATAGAATTTTAGACTCTCCTATCTTAAAGTAATGTTTATCAAGTTGAAACTCTCCATTATAAAGCTTCTGTTTGATAAAACTAAGACTTACTTTTAGGTAGTCACATAACTCTTTTTTAGATAAGTAGGGTGAACTGGATTTAACTAATAACTGCTTTATCTCGGGGAGCAGTTCAAGTAATGAAAAATCTACATTCATCATCTATCCTTTAAAATGGATACTCACAAGGATTATCTAATCCACGAGTTCTTAATTCAATATAAGCGTTCTCATACTTTTTAATGAGTACTTGTATATCTAAATCACTTGGACTATCTAAATCCTCTTTGAGTTTGAGAATATATTTTTGCAACTCTAAATCATCTAAATCTCTTGGATTTATTTGAGTAGTTACATTTTCATAAACGAGTTTGACACCTTGTTTATCTTTTATAGAGTTGATATGATTCTTTTTAAACTCATCTAGCACCTCTTTGAAGAACATCTCATCAATTACACCGCCATGTATATGAAACTTTCTAGCCACTGCGATAGTGTCTTTAATCGCTTCAACAATTGTATATTTATAGCTCTTTCTTTTAATACGCTCTATAGGTGCTTGAATCTCGTAGAACTCTTTTAATGTGTAACTTTTTTCAAGATGTTCCCATAATGGATGAGTCTTAGCTCTATGTTTATTTTTCATCTCTTTAGTGTTATCTGTAATAGAGGATAAATCAACCATACGGATACCGTTTAAACAGTCTTTGAACAATGCTTCAGCACCAGAGAGTAAATCATCTACAGTATCTATCTTAAATGTCTTTAGGTAGTCTCTATGCATCTCAAATTCTATGTTATATATATCATTAGTTCTATCAAATCCATAAGTGATGAAGTGGTTATACATCATATCTTTTTTCTTTGACTTTTTAAGTTCAGCTCGTTTATCATAGAGTCTTAATAGAAAAGGACGTTTGCCTATATACAAAGTCTCTAATTTATGTTTATTTGCACGCTCTTTGATAAGTGTTTCATATTTACGTTTACGAGTTACAAACATTGTTTTATCTATCCATGATAAATCACTTTGCACAAAGATATTTAAATCGGCTCTAGTAATTGGTTTATGACCTGTAATATAATCAACTAAGATAGCATCTATATATTGGATTAAAAACTTGATACCTAGAAAATAAATCCCTCTTGCATCTAACTGGACTTGGATATCATTTAAACCTCGATTTTTTCTATAGTCTTTGAAGCCTATAGTGAAATAACTATCAATGTGTGTGAACCAATAAAAACCTTGTGCCTTTCCATTGAAAAAAAAAGTTTGTTTATTGATGAGTACATTTATATCTTTGTTCTCATACTTTAAATCTCTTTTTTCAAATCTTGCTTTACTTTCCTCGTACTGGTCTAATATATCCAAGTATAAATCATCATACTGTTCATTAGTTTCATAGAAGTAGTAAAGTGTATCTATACCGCTGATAGTTTTAGGAGTACTACCTAACTCTTGTGTCTCTACGTCTTTCAATCTTTTCTTACCTAACAACCTCTTTGAGGTTTAGAAGGGGGTGTTACTAGACACCCCAACAAAAAAGGTAGTTAACGCAATCTACGCTCGAAGTGGCAAAGCCACAACTCCGCTACTAATTGCTCGTAACTACCGCCTCGTGTGAATGTTTTAGTAGATATCTATATGTTTATGCTCGTTGGTAGACCTACGCTAAAGCTACGGCCCTTTGAAAAAGCATATTAATTTGCAAATACAATACGAGTTCTAAGGACTCTATTCAATTCATTAATGATGGTGGAAGTATGTCAAAAACTAAGATAGTCGCACAATAGTTGCATGTGACTTCTCTGTATGTACCAAAATAAGATGCTTTCAGAGAATTTACTTGCAATGGTCATGACGTGGTTTTAAAAATAGATTTTAGAATAATTGATTGTCAACTTTATTGGAGATATTTCAACTATTTATTTTCATTATCTTTAATTAATAACTGATATTTGAATTCTATGATTCCAAATTCTATAGTTTTAAATAGAGTTTCTGAAGCCATTTTATAACTTTGAATAAGAAATATTATGAATAATGAAAAAAGTAAAAATGAAGTAGAAGTATTAATAATTTCTTGTACTAAAGCATCTATATTAACCTCTTGAGATTTTAAAGAAATTTGGAAACTTTTATTAATAAAAAAAACATATATTGTCCAAGAAAGACCTAATAACCATCGATAAAGTGAAATCCTTGATTGAACTTTTGTAAACATTTTCTCTAGATTTTTTTCAATTAATTCAGCTGTCTTAATATCATGTATATTGACTTTCAAGTTATTTACAATAAAGTTAATTCCATCCGTTTGAACATTAAAGTGTGAGTACGTACTAGGCAATGAAAAAAGAACTAAAAAAAAGGCTAAAAAAATTGCAATATTTATGGACATTCCTGGATCAATTAAATTCCCTAGAATAGGATTTATTAATACTCCTATAATCATTATAAAAATCATAATATATATAAACCATTTTCCAAAAGGTTGGGAAATATTTCCATATTCTTTAAGTATAAAGATGAATGGTAAGACTAGATGCTGAAAAAGTGGATAAATTGACTTATATTTATAATTTATACTATATGATTCCAAGCTTTTAACGAGTTCTTTTGTGTAGTTAAAAAGACTAGAATTTTGTTTCATGTTTATTCCTTTTTTATAAAGTTCACAGTTATTTTAGCAAGATAATTAAATTATAATCGGTCTAGTTTTTGGGAGGAATACACAAACTTAGTAGTTATGACTAATTCTCTAAAAAATTTACTTTAGGATTCTTATTCTCTACACTAAGTACAAGTGGTTTGTAGGAAAGACCATTATTTTCTTCATTCTCAATCTTGTGAATTAGTCTAGTCAATAAATGGACAACATTTACTCTAGTATTTTGTCCTTTGGTAAATTTTGATTTTAAAAGTGCTTCAGCTTCTAAAAATGATTTTTCTAAATTATCATTCCATGCATTATCTGGTACTTTAATCCAAACAACACCAGGTCCTTCTTCTGGTAATTGTTTGACAGCTTTTTTAAATCCGTCTATTATGCCAGAGACTTTGTCAGATTCTTTTACATTTTTGAAGCCAATAAATATAGGGTTTTTTATAATTGGTTTATTATTTTGATTTATTTGAAAATCACAAGAATGTTTCATGCGATCTAATTTTTCAGAAAGATTGAAAGTTAAACTAGATGATGTAATTTCTTCATCAGGCTGAGATAAAATAGTTATAGCTATTTCATAGTTTTTTGTTATAGGTTCAATAAATGAATGTATCTTTTTTATAGATTTACACGCACTATTTATACAGGTAAAGAGAAATGTTTTTAATGTATCTAATTCTTTTGCCTCAGGGTCTCTTAAAGATTTAATAATTATAAAAGCATTAATTTTATTTGGACCTAAGTTTCTTAACAAGGCTGACTCTAAATCATCCCAAAATTTATTTATTTTTTTATCACGTTCTGTATATATATCTCTACATTTACATTCTGCCCAAAATGTTTTATTCTCGTCGGTAGTAATTTTCAAATCTGGAGATTTATCTTTACCCTCTTCAATAAATTCTACTTGATAACCTTTATTGAGGTAAAAAGAAGCTACTTCAACTTCCCATGCTGATGAGTAGAATTCTTCTTGCATTTTAAGACGATTAATAATTTTATCAAAGCCATTTAACATTCTGACTTTTTCTAAGGAACTACCAAGTAATGAATATTTTTAAAATTGATTCTGTAAGAACTATCTTCTTTGTTTTTAAAGATTCTTCTTTCCATTTTTCAAATTCAATAGCCCATTGTACTAATGGATGAGGAGTTTTCCTAAATAAGTACATATGTTTTCTATTAGAGGATTCCTTAGAGTCTTTTTCTCTCTTTTGTTTTTCTTGTTGAATTTTTTTATTCAGCCATTTTGAACCCACGGTATCTATTACAATGTTTCTATAATGAATTATATCTTTTAGGCTTAATGTAACATTTTCAAAAATATGACTCATATCTAAAGGCCTTTATTGTTCTTCTGTATCACTTAAACTAATCGGACTAATTGGCTCGACATCTATTGCTTCAATTGTCGTACTATTAATTTGGTTTAGAACCTTATCCCAAGTTAAAAATTTAATTGCAGAAGCTCTATAAAAATGTTTTTGTCTATAACCATTAGCTTTGTTAAAGAGAGATTTTTGTTCTAAACTTGAGTAACGACTATCCTTTACAAGTGTTTCCTTCTGTCCTATTAATATACCACCAAGCTTAACATCTTCAGGATCAATAATTGAAAACTCAGTCCTAAACTGTTGATTTTGTTTACATTCTTCACAATAATGTAGTAGTTGGTTTTCTGCCTTAGTTAGCTCTTTTGAAGGTTTTACTCTATTTTTGTTATCAAATATATACACTACTGTTTGTGGTGACTTTACTTCCCAGATATATACAACTCTTCGTACATTTCCAGCATCATCTTCTAGCGAGCAAGGAACAATTAAATCTATATCACCATTGGTGGTAGGATATTCTGTCACGAAATCATAAAATTCATTCGGTGTTTCATGTGCAAATAAATCTTTTGCATATTGTAAGTATTCTCGTGCTTCAACTTCGTTATGTCGATTTTCTTCCATTAAGTCCTTTAGCTCTTGTGCTAATTTACTTAAACTCATTTTCTCTCCATACTTTTATTGTATATGCAATTAATTCATCAAGATATTCATAAGCATTATAATCGTCAATTTCTTTACCGTAGGATATTATAAAGCCTAAATTAATATTATATTCAACTAAGCCTAGCTCTTTAGTTGTAATAGACTGATGATGATTCTCTAAAATAATTGTACAATCTTCACCAATAGACAGCCCGATTGAATTTTTCAGATGATTAGACTTAATGTAAGCATTACGAGTATTCTCTAATCTAAATATTGCAGGTCTGCTTTTTATAGTTGTATATAAAGCTGGGAAAGGAATGAAGTTTTGTTGAGAGTAGATTTCAATTCTTTCATATTCTTTTTGCGATAATAAAAATACACCTAAAAGGTGTTGAGTTTTTACAAAATAAACTTGATGTTCTCCTCCAAACAGAGAATAAAGATGTTTTTTTATATTTTTGGGCCCATTTAGTAAACGGTAATTGAGTATCTCCCTTATACGCTCTTCATTGATATGATTTTGCAACATTCAGTAATACTTCCTTTTAAATTAAAAAAATAATTAAGATTAAATAATATTGTACAAAAAAATTCTATATCGTAGGCTAATAATAGATTTTTCAGCTACTTGGTAGCTAGAGTAGTGTCTTTTGGTAGCTTTTATTGATAGAAGAGAGAATTTAAAGTGGCTATTTTAGGGCTTTTTAGTTTATTTTAGGCCCTCCAGTATCCGGAGCCACTTCTTTTATGAATCCCTAAAATATAGACTTTAAAACTTAACAAGCATCTGTGAAGTAGCTAAATATCTCCTTTTTGTGCCAATATATACGATCATTTTTCACTTTTAAACTTGAATTGGCACCATAAATATTCACCCCATTTCCGGATCTCGATCATGCTAAATATCCATAGTGCCAATAATCCGATCATCGTCAGAGATTCTTCATTTAATGGAAGCGTATGAAAAAGATCTGAGAGTAGATAGATTGCAAACAGCTGCAGTGCAAACCCTATACCTATGCCATAAAATATATATGGATTAATCTGTAGTGATTTTTTAATATTTTTTAAAAACGGTTCATGCTCTTTTAAAGATTGCAAACCGTTGATCCATGTAGCAATGACAAAGGCCGTAAAAAGTGTAGAGATTGCACTTTCTTTTGTGGAGTGTTCTAACATCCAGGCATACAGAAAGAGAGAACCAATACTAATGACCAAAACAACATAAAATACACGAAGAAGCTGGACTTTATCTAAAAACTGCTCATGTAATTTATTTGGAACCCTATTCATCACATCCTCTTCATCTTTTAAGAAAGGAAATGTTTTATCCAAAGCACTGTTGGCAACGAGATTGATCCACAAAATCTGTATAGGATAGAGTGGTAAAGGTAACGACATTAAAATAGCAGCAGTGATAAGGAACACTTCATCCAACGATGTAGAAAGTAAAAAATAAATCGTTTTTCGGATATTGTTTGCAATGGAACGTCCCTCTTTAATGGCCTCAACAATTACTGAGAGATTATTGTCGGCCAGCACCATATTTGCAGTAGATTTTGCTGCATCAGTTCCCTCTCCCATAGCTATCCCTAAATCGGCACTTCTTAGTGCAGGAACATCATTTACACCATCTCCTGTTACGGCAACTATCTCTCCCTTTTTTTGCAACATCTTAACGATACGGTATTTATGCTCAGGGAGCACCCTCGCCCAAACGGTTACCTTTGACACTGTTTTTGCCAGTGTATCATCATCCATTTCGTTGAGTTCTTTTCCACTAACAACCAGATCGCCCTCTTTGTAGATGTTGACAGATTTTGCAACAGCCGCAGCAGTCAGAGCATTGTCACCTGTGATCATCATCAGTTTGATACCGGCTTTTTGTGCCGTTTGCACAGCCTCTAAAACACCCTCTTTTGGAGGATCCAAAAAGCCCACTAGACCTACGATCTCAATTTCCCATTGATTGATATCATCTGTTGTATGTTCCCCCATACCGAGTGCAATAACTCTTAAACCATTAGATGCCAACTTATCGTGTTCTTTTTCAAGAACTTTAAAATCATCCTCATTGGTGGCAAACTGTTTAAGTGATTCAAAAGCACCTTTAACAAAAAGCTTATGCTCTTTTTTAATCATATGTGAACTTGCCATCAATCTATACTTGGTATCAAAAGGATAGAGGTTGATACGTGGGTATTTTTCTCTAATACTCTCATACTCTTTACCAACCCACAGAGCGAGTGCAGTATCCACAGGATCCCCTTTCCCTTCTACCGATTCATTGGCGAGTGCGGAAACAGTTTGTGAAAATGTCTCATGAAGATAAAAGACATCGTTTACTTCCAGTTTTCCCTGTGTGATAGTACCCGTCTTGTCAGAAGCGATAACCGTCGTGCTCCCTAAGGTTTCAACAGAGGGCAAATGACGTATATACACTTTTCTAATGCTCATCGCCATAGCCCCTATGGTAAGAACCAAAGTAATAACAATAGGTAAACCTTCCGGTACAGAAGCAACCAGCAAAGCGATGATGAGATAAATAATTTCTACAATCTCTCTACCTTCAAAAAAAGAAAGTGTAGCAATGATAAGAATCATAATTGATACAACAACCATGTGTTTTTTAATAAAAACTTCCAGTGCTTTATGCAATGGTGTTTCTCTAGGCTCCTCTTCAGCTTTGCTTGAAATAGATGCCAAATAGGTTTGTTGTCCGGTAAATACGACAAAACCTTCTGCTTTACCTTTGATAACCGTTGTTCCGGAGAGTGCCATATTGTCGAGTTCATAGGGAAGTGTTTCTTGGGGTAATGTTAGGTTTGCATCTTTTTGTACAGGTACCGACTCCCCTGTAAGTATCGATTCATCAATAACCAGTCCGTTAGTATTAAAAAGACGTATATCTGCAGGTACAATATCACCTTCAGTCAAGATGATTACATCTCCGGGTACAAGCTGTGAAGATGAAATAGTAAATATTTCACTATCACGTTTAACCTGGGTTTTATTTTCTGTCAGTTTTTGAAGCGCTTTGATCGATGAGAGTGCTTTGACCTCCTGCCAAAATCCTATCAAGGAATTGATTAGAATAATAAGAAGGATAAGCAATCCTTCGTGTATTTTTCCTAAAAAAAGAGAGAGTATTGTAGCAACTACCAGTACATACACTAACGGACTTTTAAACTGTGCTAGAAAAAGTGTAAAAAGATTATGTTTTTTTTCTTTAATCTCATTGAAACCATAGATAGAAAGATTTTTCTCAACAGCCGAGTGGCTGAGCCCTTTTTTTGATGTTTCCATCTTCTTAGCCAACAATTCAACAGCTTCACTATAAGGATGCTCTGGAATAATCATGCTCTCTTCCTGCATTTATAATTTATTAGATATATATCAGTGTAGCATATTTTTCTCTCATCAACCTGTTTATTCTGCCTTAAGCATATTCATATATAATTCAAAAACGTTAAGTGAAACTTTACACTTTACAAAATAACTATATTAGGAGTTACAATGCCTAGACAGATACCATGGTGGATTGGCGGAATAGCTATGAGTTTGCTGTTCTTTTTTAGTTTTTCAGAGATAGGTGCCAATCGCCCTATAGGCGCTTCAACGGGTATGGCTTACCTCTCAAGCGTACTTTTTGGACTCGATGCAGATAGCTACATCTATACTGCCGAGATAGAAAAATCGGGAGCTTGGGAAGGTGTTATGCTGATCGGTGTATTTTTCGGAGGACTTTTTACCTCTATATTTATTACAAAAACATTTCATATCAGCTATATACCGACACTATGGAAAGAGAGAAAAAACTCTTCTGTAAAGTCACGTATGTTCTGGAGCTTTATAGCAGGTTTTTTACTTGTTTTCGGCGCTAGACTTGCAGGGGGATGTAATGCCGGACATATACTCTCAGGAGGGAGCCAGTTAGCTATAAGCGGGATTATCTTTGCAATATTTGCACTCGGTACCGGTGTAATAACGGGAAGATTTTTTTATAAGAAAAAGGTGTGTAAAAAATGATAGACAGAGTTATAGAGATGTTTGATATAGTTGCAAACGACAACCACGGTTCTGTTTGGCTTGTGCTTTTTATAGGGTTTATTTTCGGAGCCATTATTTTATACTCAAGACTTGACAAGTTTGAGAAAATGGCCGGATTTATGATCTTTGAAGATACTTTAGTTCCTCGTATGGCAATGACAACTGTAGCGCTTTCCAGTATAGGGTTTTACTTTTTAGTACAAAACGGTTATGCCACTTTCTCGATCAAACCTATTTATCTGACAGGACTTATTGTCGGTGCCATTATTTTTGGAATCGGTTTGGTTATTCTGGGGAAATGTCCCTCTGCTTTTTTTGTTTCGGTATCTGAGGGAAGAGTCGATGCTTTTGTAGGAGTTCTCGGAGGTATGACGGGAGGAGCTGTATTTACACTTCTTTATCCGTATATAAAAGAGTTTATGGGACCTTATCTTGGAGCACCTCAGGTAATAGACTTTTTCTCGGACTACTCTTTTGTAATAGTACCTGTTTTTAGTGCTATCCTTTTATTAACTGCTTACTTTTTACCAACTATAGAGTACAAAGACCCTGCAGATTTTAAAGAGAACAAATAGTTTATAAGGCAACAATTTGTTATAATCTTCTAAGTGATATATTTAAGGAGTTTTTTTATGTTAAAAAAGATAATTATAATAGTTGTTGCTCTCTTAGCACTAGGGGGTTTACTCTATAAAGCCCTCAATCCCTCTCCTTACAAACACCCTATGCACAAAGTAGGATAATTAGCATCTCTTCCCGGTTATTTTCGATATAATGTTTTCTAATAACAATGGGAAGAGAAATGTTCTATATTATTCTGGTTTTAGTTTTTTTAATCATTTTTATCTATCTAAGATTTCGTAAACAGCAGCAAAAGCTTATTGAAGCGAAAGAGAAATATAAATCTATTGTTGAAGATTTAGGGGAAAACTTTTTTGCATACCGTATGGATGCAGAGTTTAATTTTGTCTATTTTAGTAAAAACATGGAAAACATTCTCGGAGTTCCCCCTCAAGATGTTCTAGGAAAAAATTTTGACAATATGTTGGAGTGGACTGGCGACTCCATAGAAGTGGGTGCAAAAAGTCTCGAAGCCTATTATACGGGCAAACAACAAAGTGATCTTACAATGATGTCATTTATCCATCCTATCACCGGTAAAGAACGCTTTATTAGAGTAGCAGACCATGCTGTCCATGACAGTTCAGGCAACCTACTATGGATAGAGGGGATTCTGGAAGATATCACCGATAGAATCAATGCAGAAAAAGAACTTCAGCAAAAGCAACTTGAGTTTGAAAAACTTGCAACTACAGATATTTTGACAGGGGTTTACAACCGCTACTCTATCATGAAACAGATTAAAGAGGAGATGCGTCGTATTAAACGTAAAGAGGAGCCTTTATCACTCATTATGTATGACTATGACCATTTTAAAGATGTAAACGATAATTTTGGTCATGATATAGGGGACTATGTATTAAAAGAAACTACAAAAATTATAAGCCAGGGAATTCGAGAGATTGACAAGATAGGACGTTACGGTGGTGAAGAGTTTCTTATTTTATTACCATACTCCAATCTATCCGATACGCTAGAAGTTGCCCAAAGGATAAAAGACGCTGTTGCTTCTCATCATTTCAAAGGTGTAAAACAGATAACAATTAGTTTGGGAGTTGCCCAGTACAATAAAGGGGAATCTCTGCAGAGCTTATTAAAACGGATTGATGAAAAAATGTATCAATCGAAACATTTAGGAAGAAACAGAGTCTCTTCATAGAAACTCTGTTATAAAAAGATTACTCTAAAAGTATTAATCTTTCTTTTTGCCGATACTCCATTTGTTACCTTGATCACAAACAGACCATTTACTTTTTTTAGGCTTGTTTTTCTTTTGTCCAACACCCCATTGAGTGTTGTTCTCACAAATAGACCACTTTCTTGTTCTAGGCATCTTTTTCCTCGTATATTTTTTACAGAAATTATATCACCAAAATAGGAATTTTAAGCATAAAAAATTCTGATGTCAAAAAGGAAAATTTTTCTCTTTATATCCCCATCAATTCTGATGCTTCCATAACAACAACTACACCCGTAGGATCTGCAGCTTCAACGATCTGATGAACTGCTCTTACTTTACTGTTATCGACAATGAGCATTAGCAGCCCTCTTTCATTTCCGCTGTGGAGTGTTGAGCCTTCAATAACCACTCCACCCTCATGCCCTAGTTTATGTACAAGCTGTGTTTTTAACTCCTCGGCATTATTTGAAGAGATATGGATCAGTTTTTTAGAAGGTCGGCCGGAGATGATCACATTGAGTCCTCGACTCGTTAAGTACACCCCTAACAAACTCCAAAGCATACTGTCCAGTGTCGGAAATACAAATCCTGCAGCAAGCACGATTAAAGCATCGAGCATAATGATGAGATCACCCTCTTTAAAATGTGTCTTACGTGCAATAAAACTCGCAATAATAGAAGGCCCACCGGGTGAAGCACTCGAAGAGATTATAAAGCCGAGACCAATACCGATGAGCAATCCTCCGAATATCGCCCCTAAAAGAGGTTCTTGTGTTAAAGCAGGGAACTTTAACTCCTCTATGAAAAGGTCTGCCGCCATTGCTATAACGACAATGGCAAAAATGGTTCTAAAGGCATAACCGCGCCCTATAAACTTCATACTCATAAGAACCATAGGGATATTGATAGCCAACATAATTGTCCCTACAGAAAGACCCGTAAAATAGTTTATTAAAATCGCCATTCCGGGTGTCCCTCCGGAAGTGATTTTATTGGGTACAAGGAAAAAACTTACACCCGCGGCGAGTACTACCCCGCCGATTAAAATCATCAAGTAGCGTTTGAGTTCTTTATTTAAATTAGTGTTCATGTTCCATCTTGAGAATCTCATCTACACCCTCATCTGAAAGGTGTTCCATCTCTAAAATTTCACCTGATGCTTTAAGAGTGATTCCTGCTAATTCATGGTTTGCATTAAGTACTGCATATTCATCCTCTATGCTCTCAACAACCCATGCGATCGCTTCATTTTCGCCCTCTAACTCCATTCCAACCGTAACATCTTCAGGAAGGTCTTGAAGCGATTCTTTTGCAACTAAAGATTCGTCATATTCACCGAAAGCTTCCGCAGGGGCAAGTAGAAGTTCAAAAGTATCACCCACTTTTTTTCCTTCAAGTTCAGCTTCAAGTTTTGGAAATATTTGATTATAGCCGCCGTGAAGATACATCAGCTCATCGCTTTCATCTATGAGATTTCCTTTCTCATCTTCCAGCTTTAACGAGAGAGATACAAGTGTGTTTTTCGTAATTTTTTCCATATTAACTTCTTTATTTAAATTTTCATGACAATTTTTGAAAGTTTACCACAAAGAAGTTGCGGAATACTCTAAAATCATAGTATGATTACCAAATAAAATAACCGGGAGAGTGACATGGTAGAATTCAAAACAGTTCAAATTGAAGGACATGATGATTTTGAACTAAATATAAAAAGAGAAAGTAAATTAACCTACCATATCTCCTATAAAGCAGACAACAAGCATAACGGTATTATATTTCTTATTCCAGGGTTTGGTGAAGATGCAAGTGTGGAGTATCAGAAAAAGCTTTTAACACATATTACGGAAGAGTATGGACTACTCTCAGTTTTTGTAGAATACCATGCTATCTTTTCAAGACCGACAAACGGTGCAATTATCAGTTTTGACGAAAAAGACGGAATAAGACTTATTGATATTATCAAAAAATATAATGTGGTCTTAGATGAAAACGATCTCAGTGTAAAATCTATTCTCTTAGCACTGAACCGTTCACTTCCAAAAGATAATGAAGAGATCATTACTGCTACACTTTATCCAGCTAAAAACGAGTACCAAAACTTCGGTATATTACAAGCGATTGATATATTAACAGTTTTATATGATTTAAAATCTTCAGGCTATGGGGAGCTTATAGAACACTCACCTATTATAGCTATGGGGAGTTCTCACGGTGGCTATATTGCAAACCTGTTAGCCAAATTGGCTCCAAATACTTTTGATTTTATCATTGACAACTCTTGTTATGTAAAACCACCTCTAAAGTATATTGTAGGTAAAGAGCACGATATCACTAGATCGGAACTAAAAACTAAATATTCAAACTTTATATTATCATCCTATACACTTACACACTGGACAAAAGACCCTCAATCTAAAAACCACTTTTCAAACTCTGCTTATGAGATAAGAGATTTAACAAACCAGTCTCATCTAAATGAACAGTTAAAGACTTACAATTCAAAAACATCATACATATCGTACCATTCAAAATATGACCAATATATAGCACCTTATGATGATAAACTAGAATACGTAAACCATTTAAAAGAATATGGTACTCACTATACGTTTATGACAATTGAAAGTGAAGATCAGATTGACGGCAAACTTATTAAAAACCTCGACCACGCCATGGGGGCATCTAATAAAGAGATTTTGAGAAACACTCTGCCTTCTTTATTAACAGAGAATATAAATTCCGGTAAAACTGATTTATGTAATCAATCAATCATCTCTTATACTACATCAGAAAACAATACCTATGAGTTTAGATTTAGTGAGAACAATATAAGTGCAAGGATTACATCCGCTTCTTAATCTCTACACCCTTTTGAGATTAAAACAGCTAACTCATCAACATAGCTTGACAGTTCTGCCCATCGATCGTCTGTAGTTCCATGGTCTGTTGCATAAACATAATCAAAATCATGCTCAAGTGCATAGGCACATACTTTTTGTGCAATATTCTCTTCATCTGAACTATAAAGCACTATCGCTTTTTTTGTATGTTCAGTGGGTTGGTTCAGATTTGTTTTATACACAACCTTTTCATATGTAGTCTCCCGAATAAGAACCACAGATGCGATATCTCCCTCCATATAGATAGGGTCTACACTTGTCCCTGGATTTAAGATATTAAATTGCAATCCTTTACTCTCGGCATACTGCGTTATCTCTTGATAGTATGCAAAATCCTCCTCATTACGTGATGCCTCATCAAAAAAGAACCCTTCTAACCCGTAAGTTTTATAGAACTCTGTCCATGCATCTATATTTTGTTTCACCTCAACTACAGGACGCTGCGTGTAATCTGTATATATATATCCAACTACCTGTATCCCCGCTTTGTGTAAAGCATCGATCCCGTTTATATAACTTGTACTAGGTTGTGTAAAATCTCCGTTAGACTGGTTTACTATGGCTACTATTTCAAGATTGTTTGTCTTTTGTTTCAGCGCTATTAAACGTTCCCAACTATCATTTAATGAAGGGTAGGAGTATAACGGAACCAACATCTTTTTTACACCAACCTCTGTTTCACTTGTACTGTCCGTATTACAACCACTTAATATGAAGAGCATCATAACACCAATGAGAAATATCCTAGCTCTATTCATCATGCATCCTTATATCTTTTCTCTTTGGATATACAAAATCTACAAGCTTACAGTTTTTCTTTTTCAGTATCTCATCATTACACGTTAAAACAACATACGCCGATGTCGGGATATTATCGATATATTGATCGCTGATGTAGTTACTAAGTTCTGTAAGTTCGGGATTGTGTGAAACGATGGCAATTGAATCGTATTGTTTGAGTTGTTCGTTGATAAAGGCTAAAAGCTCTTCACTTGATGTAGCATAAAGTTGATCGCAAAAAACAACTTTGCTTTGCAACTCTTCACTAAAAATCTCAGCCGTTTTTCTCGCTCTTTTAGCAGATGAGGAAAATATTTTCTCGATCGCAATCTTTTGTGTTTTTAGGTAGCGTGCCATCACAGGCGCATCCCGTTTTCCCCTTTTGTTAAGGGGTCTGTCAAAATCAGCTAATAACAGGTCTTTCCAGCTTGATTTTGCATGTCTAATCAAAAGAACTGTTTTCATAATTTTTTACCTCTGTATAACTTGCACCTGCATTACGAGTTTATCCATCCCGTAAGGATCAACAACACTAAAATAGATATTGCCATCGGTTATTATAGCCGTACCCATTCCCTCCTCTATAGTCTCTTCCCCATTGTAGTAGTCTTTATTTATATAGCGTATCTGATACTGTTGTCCAGCTACAATGTCTAAATTATGCAGTTCCCCTTGTGTAGTTACCCTAAAAGCCATAATATTACTCTCCTTCTTTTATCTCTAATTATCAATTTCATCAGTTGCCGTAGGAATCTCTATTGTAAAATTTGCCCCACGTTCTGTATTGGTCACACTGAGGGTTCCGTTACAATGTTCCTCAACAATCGTCTTTGACATATAAAGTCCGAGTCCCGTACCGTTATTATCATGTTTTGTACTAAAGTAAGGCTCAAATATCTTTTTCATTATTTTATCAGGAATCCCTCCAGCATTGTCTTCAATACTTATTGTAACATTCTCTCCTATCTGATACCATAATATCCATATTTTAAAATCTCCATCTCTTTTCTCTAGTAAAGCATCTTCCGCATTTTTAAGTATGTTTAATAATACCTGTTTAATCTCATTTACATAAGTATATATACTAATATTGTGATCCCCTTCAGTTATCACTTCGATGTTTTTAGACTCAAAAGAGCTCCCGATAATCTGCAGTGTTTCATCAACAATCTGATGAGCCGTAGCTAATTGCTTCTGTTTTTTGTCCTTAAAAAAATCTCTAAAATCATTGATCGTTGAAGAGAGATGCTGCGATAAGTTATCTATCGACTGAAGCTGTTCGAGAAAAAACTTCTTCTCATAATTATCAAGTTCTATATCTATGGTCAATGTCCCTGAAATAGTGGAGATAGAAGAGAGCGGTTGGCGCCACTGGTGTGCAATCATATTGATCATCTCTCCCATCTGTGCCATTCTTGACTGATGCAGCATATACGATGTTTGCTCTTTTGTTTTTTGCGTTTGAGTTTTTAAGTTTTTTAAACTCTTAAAAAGTGCCAAGATGATTAATAATAATAAAAAGTTTGCAATCAATCCCACAAGTGTTATAAGCAGAGGATATGGACTTGTTGTTGCATCATCAAACTCTTTTGTACTTGCAAAATATACATTCCATGTAAGATTGTTCACTTGAAACTTTTTCACCGTACTATACTTTGCTTTTTTAGCATAGGAAGTAAATGAATCATATAACAGGTGCTGATCCGTCATCTCTTCACCATCGTAAATTTTCATCTCTAAAGCGGATCTTTTCACATCAAGTGTACTTATAAGGTCATTCATACGAAATGGACTATAGACAAAACCTTTAAGCAGTTTTCTACGCTCCTCTACCGTCTTTGGCTTCGTCCCTTTTTTATAAAGTGGAAGATACATCAGCATACCAGCCTGAACATCGGAATCTATCTCTTGAACCAATGTTACTTTTTTGCTGATTGCAGGCAATCCGGTATCTCTTGCTATCTCCATCGCCGCTCTTCTAGTCGGTTCTGAAAACATATCATACCCTATAGCTTCTTTGTTTCGTTTATCCAAAGGTTCAAGATACAAAATAGCGCTATATATTTCCCTTTCCCCTTTTGGTTTCAGTGAAAATGAATCAATCCCCTCTTTTTGCATCTTTGTCTCAATAGCTTCTACTTCATAAGGTTTCAGCATTACTGCATACCCGATACCCTGCATACCGTAATTGCGTTTTTTTATTGCCAATGCATCTACAAAGTCATGCCACTCTTTAGCAGATACGTTATCACTTCCCTGAAAAAAACCTATTCCGCTGTGCAGTATATTTTCATAAAGATAGATCTTATCTTCCAGATTTTCTAAACTCTCCGATATTCTTCTCTCAAACCTCTCATCTGCAAGGTTGTCATAGTAGCTTTTCGAATAAAGCCATATCACTATAGATAACGCTAAAGAGAGTAAAAAAACAAGAAAAACACTTACACCACTATATGTAAAATATTTATTTAGAAGTCTAAACAGGAACTTTATACATTGAACCATGAAAATAACCTTGAATATTAACTATATAGATTCTAGCATAATAATCCATAATACTAAAAATATAACAAATATTTATAATATAGAAGCCGTTTAAGAATTCTATGAAGAGAAAATAAGTATGATTGTTCCATGAAAGAAGAACTTTTAGCAATAAAAAAACTGACCGGTGATATAAGTTTACTTTATGTTGAAGACAATGCTGGACTTCGTCATAATATGGAAAAGCTGCTAGGAAGAGTTTTCGAAAATATTATACTGGCTGAAGACGGTGAAGAGGGTTATAAAAAATTTTTGGAGTATCAGCCTAAAATTCTTATAACCGATATTAATATGCCTAAAACCAACGGCTTTAAATTAATAAAAAAAGTGATGACAGCAGATCCCGACTGTAAGGTAATTATCTTATCAGCCTATGATGAGAAGGAGTATCTTCATTTAGCTATCAATCTTGGAGTGTTTCGCTACCTGCAAAAACCTGCAAAAGTTCCTGAGCTTCTTAACGGTATCTACTCTGCACTAAAAGCTATTCACGATCAGGAAAACAGATGTCTTTTTGCTAACCAGCTGAGTACTATTTTGAATTATCAAAACAATATAGTTTTAATGATGCATGATGAGGAGTTCATACTTTGTAACCAACGCTTTTCTGAATTTTTCGGGGTTGAGGACCTTGAGGATTTTGAAAAGAAATACCCGGATATTGGCGATCTTTTTCAAGAGCATAAAGAGTTTTTATACTCTACGCCGACAGAAAAATGGTACGATGTAGTTAAAGAAAATCCGGGAAAACTTTTTCATACAAAAATAAAAAACCATGAAAACGAAAGCCGCCACCTTATACTCAAGGCAAGGGCCGTACCTGAAAAGGAGGGGCATTTTGTTCTCTCTTTTGATGATGTCACAGAACTCAATCTTATGTCTCTATTTGACAGTGATGCAACAAGAAGAGACAGTCTTGCAAAAGACACAGAGTCGATTACCTCCTTAATGCGTGTAGTTCAAAACAACTCTTCAGAACTTAAAATTCACAACTTCTATAAAGGGCTTACAATTGTCAATTCTGCTGTAATTGCAAAAATTACAGATGATGAAGTGGTACTTAAAATGCCCTATCCACAACTTAAAATCATACAATTATCAAAATATCTGACTATATCTTCTGAGGTGTTTCCAAAGAGTGTCATCTGCCGTGATATCAAACAGGTTGATATGGACAGCCAATCTGTCACTATAGGAAAGATGAGTTTTGCGCTTCAAGAAGTAGCAGATAGACAGTATATCCGTCTAGAGCCTGAAGAGAACCATAGCTGTACGATCTTTTATAAAAACATCAAATTTGAAGGAAAAACCAGAATTGTAGATATTTCGGAAGTCTCCGTAAAAATTGCGATCGATGCTCTACCTGCAGGGCTCGTAGTTGGGACTGAACTTAAAATCTCATTTAACCTTAACCTTAACGGCAGACTCATCTCCATAACAACAGATTCAAATGTTTACAGAATTGATGAAAACGGGAAAAACTATTATCTTATAACAATGTATGAGCTCACTAAGCACAATCTCCATCAACTCAAAGACTATCTTGCCAGCAGGCAAATGGCTCTTATACGTGAGTTTAAACACTTAGGTGTATAGTATGACTCTTATTTGGTAAGATCTCGCGCTTATCCTCATACGCATTTGCACTCTCTATACATACAAACTCTTTATAGGCATCCGGTTTCATACCGCTCATTCTTGCACACTTGTCGATCCACGGATTCCACACAACTACACTCTTAGAACCGCTGTTTTTAAGCTCTATCTCGCGGTTGGCATCTTTTAAAATAATCGTATCTTCCACACCCTGATAGACACGATCCACCTCTTGAGAAAATCGTATCTCATCCACTTGTGTATGGTGTTGCAGAGTAAGTGCATCAAGGTATTTTTTACCCTCTAGTCCTTCTATAGTGACATCTTCGATCGCCGATACATTAAAATATGTATGAAGCGCTTGAGTGATTGTAAAAGGAACATTGTCACAGTTTGTAGTTTTTAACTCCATCTCAAGTGTTTTTCCAACTCTGATCGTAAGCTCTACCAAAAATTTATAATCCCATAACTCTCTACTCTCTTTTGAATCTTCCAAAGAGAATCTAAGTTGTGTAGTATCTTCATCAAGCTCTTGAATCTCACCTAGTTGCCACATTACCGTTCTGGCAAACCCGTGTTGCGGAAGTTTAGGATTGTTATTTCCAAAAGAGGGCCAGCAGATCGGCACCCCTCCGCGGATAGCAGTTCCTAATTCAAATTTACTTGCATCACTCAGCCACAGTAAAGGTATCTCACTGCTGCGCTCATAGTGAAAAAGATGTGCACCCTGCAAAGCTATTTTAGCAATTGCAGCTTTATTACTTATCTCTACATATTCAAACCCGTTTTGAAGCTTTTTTATCATCTTTTAAAACTCCGCCATCTTAAAAACTTCGTACGCTACCTCTTCGTAAAGGTGTACCTCTTTGAGCGTTTTTACAGCCTCTTTTATCAGCTCATCTTTGCAGATCATCTCCACTTTATACTCAGGCAGTACTTCAAGTTTATCAAGCTCACCTATGGCAGGATTCGCCTGCTCTATAGGCTTAAACTGTCCCTGTCCTAGAGTCTCCCACGAACAACACTCATAGTTCTCGTATCTTCCGACACCTAGTGCAAAAAGAGCCTCTTTTACCCTCTCTTTATCAGCTTCGGGGACGAAAAAGTTGAGTTTATACATTATTTTCTCTTGTTAAGTCTTGCTTTAAAAGCCGCAGGTGAAGCGTATTTTCCGGTTTTATCATTTGGTCCCGAGTCTTTTTCATCTACCGCTTTTAGTTTAGGCTGGTACTGTGTCGGTCTTGTTTTTGTCACCGTACCGTCTAGCTCTATCTTCTCAATTAGCCCCGCTTTTAAACTATTTAGTATTGTCATAACGATTTCAACATTTTGTTCATCTACACTCAGTTTTATCTCTTTCATTCTCTACTAACTCTCCGTTTGAGATTTTCATTACGATATTTTACCATCTCTTGGCGGCATAATACTTGCAACTCCGTAAAATAAAAAGAGAATGCAATGAAAGACGAGCTACATATAAACATACCGGCTATGGATGAAAAACACGATGAGTTTTTACAAATACTCTCTCTTATAAAGTCTTGTACTTCAAAGCAGTTCTTACCTTTGTTTTCAGAGCTTATAGAACACACCAGGGAGCATTTTAGTTTTGAAGAGAAACTGATGGATAAGTATGAATTTTACGCAAAAACGGAACACAAAGAGGAGCACAAAAACCTGCTGGGCGAGATGGAATACTTTTATGCACAGGCGCAAAAAATGCCTATGTTTGGAAAATCATACATCAATGACTACGCCTATGACAAGTTTAAACGCCACGTCATAAATATAGATTCCCAATTTGCAATGTTTTTAAAAGAGAGGAATATAGAGTTACAGTAACTGCCTTTTTAAGAACTCCATATAGTGTCCCTCCTCCTCTTCTAACTCTTTATGAGTCCCTTGCTGGACGATTTTTCCGTTTTCAAGGACATAGATCATATCTGCATTTTTAACGGTACTCAGACGATGGGCGATCGTAATAACGGTTTTATCTTTTAAAAGCGGTGTAAGTGTCGCGTAAAGTTTTGCTTCGGTGTGAACGTCAAGTGCAGAAGTGGATTCATCAAAGATCACTACACTTGGATCGGCTATGATCATACGGGCAATGCTTAGACGCTGACGCTGCCCGCCTGAGAGACGAATACCATGATGCCCTACAATCGTTTCAAGCCCTTTTGGCATCCCCTCCAACATCTTGCTTAGTTGTGCGATCTCGAGTGCTCTTGCTATCTCTTCATCGCTTATACTCTCATCCCCCATCGTAATGTTAAAACGCAAAGTCGCATTAAAAAGTATGGGCATCTGCAATACTAAAAATATCTTCTCTCGAAGTGAATGCTTGTCAATATCTTCTATCTCTACACCGTTACACTGATAACTCCCGCTCTCTTTTTCATAAAAGCCCGAGATGATCTGAGCCAGTGTTGTTTTTCCGCTCCCGCTCGCACCGATAAAAGCTACTTTTGCACCGCTTGGGATCTCTAAAGAGATATCTTCAAGCACCCTTTTTTCTTTGTTGTAAGAAAAGTTCACATGGGAGAGTTTCAGATCAAGTCTCTCTGTAGAGAGTTGTTCTGCTCCGCTAGCTTCCGTTTTTAAACCAAGCACTCGGTTGAGTCGTTTGATAGCAGCTGTAGCCGAGGAGTAGGAGTACTGCATAGAAAGGATATCCTGCACCGGTGTCATAATAAACCAGATGTAGCCAAACATTGCAAACATCATCCCGATGCTCAGATCACTGTACGCCACGAGTAAAAGTCCGCTTGCCCGTAAAAGCTCAAAAAAGATTAGAAATATCGTGTAAGAAAGTTTTTCAAAAGCTACACTTTTATAACCGTATTCATTGGAGGTTTTCTGAATATCCTCTGCTTGTGTTATAGCTTTTGAAAAAAAGTAGTTCTCTTTGTTACTCGCTTTGATCTGTCCAAACAGCTCTAAAGATTCCCCGATATCCTCCTGAAAACGCTCAATAGATTCGTTCTCCTCTTTTTTGAGCACACCCACACGTTTGACCATCTTTTTGGAGATAAACATAATCAAGGGCTGAATCAAGAGTATCAAAAGTCCAAGAACAGGATCGATCGCTATCATCACAATCCCCACCGCTATCATTGTCAAAACCGAAGCGACAAAACGGCTGGCACTTGTCATAATGAAACTATCTAACGTATTTACATCGGTGATGAGATTTGCGGTAATTGCGCCGCTTCCAATCGTTTCGTACTCGTTCATAGAGGTGATTTTTAGATGCTCGATCACCTTTTTTCGCACTTCAAACGTGACATATTTTGCGATCTTGGTAAAGATTTTTGTGATCACAACCGTAAAGATGAAATAGATAAAGCGTAAAAATACCACCGCAAAAGTTACAAGTGCTATGTAATAAAAAGCATTTCCGGCTCCAAAAAGCTGATCGATTGTCGAAACTATCTGAGCCGGTTTATCCAAGAGCACCTCATCGACCATAACAGGGAGCATCAAAGGGATAGGGACACTTATAAGTATCGTTATAAAAGTGATTATCTGTCCCCAGACAAGGGCTCTTTTTTTCTGTAAAACCAGTTTAAAAAGATACTTTAAAGATATTGGTTCTTTCTCCATATTATTCATGCCTTAGTGCATCTATAGGATTCATTTTTGCCGCTTTTTTTGCAGGGAAATATCCAAAAAATATCCCCACAAACATAGAAAATATAAAAGCAACGATAATCACCGTTGTATTGATAATAAAAGGTATATCAAAATAGTTTGTCGCTCCAAGAGCAATTGCTAAACCGATAATAATCCCTATCAGTCCGCCCAAAGATGAAAGCACAATTGATTCTACCAAAAACTGCAGCAATACTTCTCGCTCCATCGCACCTATTGCAAGACGGATACCAATCTCTCGGGTACGCTCGGTAACCGAGACCAGCATAATATTCATAATCCCGATTCCGCCTACGAGTAAACTAATAGCTGCAACAGAGCCAAGCAGATAGGTTAACATTTTCGTCGTAGATGTCATCGTTTTTATGATGTCACGCATATCGTGAACATGAAAATCATCATCCATCCCTTTACGGATACGTCTGATCTCACGCGTAATGAGTGTGACCTCTTTTTTTGCTTCTTCTATATTTGCATCTTTTTTAAACGAAAGCAAAATTGCACTGATATCTCTGCTCCCGCTTATTCGGCGCTGGAACATCCTGATCGGAACCGCTATAAAGTCGTCTTGGTCCATTCCACGCATACCCGCAGCCCCTTTAGACTCCAAAGTACCTATCACCTGACACGAGAATTTTTCCAAACGTATATTTTTATTGATCGGGTTTTGCTGTCCAAATAACTCCTCTTGAACCGTATGTCCTATTACACACACGGCTTTTCCACTGCTAAGTTCTTGCTCGGTAAATGTTCTCCCTTTATCTATGGTCCAGTCACGGATCGTAAAATAGTCGTTGTTTGTACCGTATACCGCCGTCGTATGGTTTTCATTTCCGTAAACGGCCGTTAAACTTGCAGCAGTTGAAGGGGCAACCGCACTGATGTAGGTTGTCTCCCTTTGGAGCACGGCAATATCATCTATATTAAAAGGTTTTGTAGTAATCCCTGCAGATGCCGGACCTCTTCGTTCAGCTCCCGGAGTTAATGTCAACATATTGCTTCCGAGTTTAGAGATGTTTTGTGTAATATGTGCAGTTGTCCCATCCCCTAAAATCACCATGGCAATAACCGAAGCAACACCGATCACAATTCCAAGCACCGTTAGGAATGAGCGCAGTAAATTTCTTCTGATCTCTTTTATGGCAAGCAATAAGGCATTAATGAACATCTTTACCCTTTCCATTTAACTTTATGTTTTCGATCAAACCATCTTTAAAATGGATAATTCTCTGTGCAAAACTTGCCATATCCTCTTCATGTGTTACCATGATAACGGTAATCCCCTGCTCTTTATTAAACTTTTGCAACAGCTCCATTATCTCTATACTTCTTGCCGTATCCAAGTTCCCCGTCGGCTCATCGGCTAAAAGTATTTTAGGGTTTGTCACTATCGCTCTTGCAATTGCCACACGCTGTTGCTGTCCACCTGAGAGCTCTCCTGGAGTATGTTCCCATACCTGAGCTATGCCCACTTTCTCCAACGCCTCTAAAGCCATCTTTTTACGCTCTTGGGGTTTGATCCCTTTATAGATCAGAGGGAGTTCAACATTTTCCAGAGCTGTCGTTTTTGCCAAAAGATTAAACCCTTGAAAAACAAATCCCAGATAATAGCGTCTTAAAAGAGCGAGCTGGTCTTTATCTAAACTTCCGACATCGGCACCCTCAAACAGATACTCTCCGCTGCTTGGAACATCTAAAGAACCTATGATGTTCATCATAGTCGATTTTCCCGAACCGCTCGGTCCCATGATCGCTACAAACTCCCCTTTCTCAATCGCTAAGTCAATCCCTTTGAGTGCATATGCAGTAGCTTCTCCGCTACCGTACACTTTTTTAACTTTTCTAAACTCAATCAATGGGGGATTTTTTTTCTCGGACATAACTATTTACTACCTATGATCACTTGTGTATCTTTTGCCAATCCGCTTTTAACAATTGTATAGACACCGTCACTTTCCCCTAACACTACATCTTGTGCTTTAGGTTTACCGTTTTCTAAACTCCAAACTCTCTCCCCCTTAGTATTCTCCATAGTTTCCGATTTTGGAGCATATCTTAGTGCCGCATTAGGGATAGTAAGTACCTGTTTAAGCTCCTGCGTTTTTATTTGTGCAGTTGCCGTCATCCCCGGTCGTAAAAGCAGATTGTCATTATTTACCGCCACAATCGCATTGTACGTTACAACCCCGTCAACTATCTCCGAGTTAAACTGCACTTTGGTGATCGTACCGCTAAAAGTTTTTTTCGGGTAGGCATCAACGCTAAACGTCACGCTCTGCCCTTTTTGTACCTGGCCGATATCTGCTTCATCGACACTTACAGAAAGCTCCATCTTTGCCAGATTTTCTGCGATCGTAAAAAGTACCGGAACCTGCATAGAGGCAACAACGCTTTGTCCAACATCTATGCTGCGATCCAAGATAATCCCCTCAAGCGGTGAGTGTACAACCGCTTTACGCAGATCATCTTCATTTGACTGCAAGTTTGCTTCAGCTTGTAATACCAGCGCTTTTTTCCCGGTATAACTTGCACTTGCAAGATCATAGGTAGTTTTTGTTGCATCCATCTCTTTGCTTGAAGGGTAGTTACCTCCCGTTGATTTAAATAATGATTGTGCACGCTCATACTCCACTTTTGCATTATGAAGTGAAACTTTTGTGTTTTCAAGATCTGCTTTTGCAACCGCTAATGCCGCTTTTGAGTTTCTCACCTTTGATTCTAGTTTAGTAGTATCGATTTTGGCTAGAACCTCCCCTTTTTTTACATGATCGTTAAAGTCAACATACACTTCTGTAATCGTTCCTGAAACCTCAATACCCACATCAACTGTATTAGTAGGCTCCAGATTACCCGTTGCCGAAACGGTAATCACAATATCTCTAGATTTTGCTGCTTCTGTTTTGTATTCGATGCGTTTTTGTTCAGGCATAAACTTCATCCCTGCAACTGCCCCAATAACAACTATTAAACCTAACCATATAAGCCAGCGTTTCCATTGCGATTTTTTTGTTTTATGCACACCTATAGTCTCTTCTAATGACTGCTCTTTCATAATTGTTCCTTTGTATCTCTTAGTGCAAAATGTAATGTAGCAAGGGAGAGTTGTATATTTATTTTGTTTATCTCTATCTCCAGTTTTGCAGAGTTGATAGAGTTTTCTAAAATCTGCACATCGTATCCTGTTTTATACCCTGTTTCAAAAGCTTTTTGCGTAATCTTTTTCAACTTCGTATAGAGTTCTAAGTTCTCTTGTAAAATTTTGTTGACATCTTGATAGCGCTTGATGCTCAGAAGTGTTTTTTTATACTCCAAAAGCTCTTCTCTTTGGGTATCGTTTGTTTGTGCTTTTTGCTCTAAAAAAGAGGTATACATCTCCTCTTTTGCTGCAAAAGTGTTGTAATCAAGCGGAATATTTAGCACTAAGCCTGCACTGTAGAGTGTACCGTTTTGATTTAAAACAACGGCACCGCTGTCATAACTTGTGTAGGTTGCTTGAGCATTTAATTTCAAAGAGGGAAGATACTCAGCCATCCCTTTTCTATAGCTGTCGTAAGTGACGCTGTTTTGTTGTTTTGCCATGGCAATATTGTAGTTGTTTTTGGTGTAGGTTTCCTCATCGATCAATGAAAATGTCGGCAGAGAGATTGAGTCTACCGCTGCTTCGGTGTATTTTTGCAACTCCAACTGCTCATTTGCAAGTGTCTCTTGCAAAAGTACGTAGTTTGTCTGTTCGGTATTTTTCTCCATCAATGCATCGTTTAAGAGGGTGATGTCGATATCGCCAAGTTCGTACTGTGTCTGTTTTAAAAAGAGTGTAATCTTTTTGTTTTCAACCAAATATTCACTCTGTTTTAGCTGGAGTTCATACTTTTTAATGCGTAATGCCGATAGGATGATCTCTTTTTGGTAATTTTTATGTTGTTGCTCTAGTGAAAGGGCATCGTAATTGTACTTGTCATTAGCATACTTGATCGTATAGTAGATCCCGCCCGAGCGAAAAAGGTTTTGTGAAAATGAAGCCGAGAGTTGAGAGAGTCCGCTTCTTGTATTTGTTTTATCTGAGTACTGCTGTGTATGCGATGCAGAGAGATTAAGAGGTGAGAGCCATTCGTAACGCTGTACCTCTGCTCCCGCTTCTATGCTTTTTTTCTTTTGCTCTAATATCGTACTTTTATCCGCCGTCAGTGCTACATCTTCGGCATGAGATAAAGTTACAAAAGTGCTTATACTCAAAAGAAAAAGGTTTAAAAATAATGGTTTATACCCCACTTGTTTCTCACTTTTAAAAAAATCTATTTTGTTTATCTAAAAGTATTGTAACCAATATTTTTGGGTATAAATGTAAATAAGCAGCTAAAAAATGTTTGTTTGATTTTTAAAATAGAGATTATGAGTACTCCGTCAAAGATTGACGGAATGACTCATTTAGCGGATCAATCTTCCTAAACTGTAGTATCTTTTTGTAAGTCTGCCTCTAGAATCCCAGTATTTCCAGTAGCCGTCTTTTTTACCGTAAGAGTATTTACCCTCTTCTACTTTTTTACCACGGTACCAACGTTGATAGAGTCCACTACGTTTGCCGTAGCTATATGTTTCTAAGTTCTTTAATTTCCCGGTAGAAGAATCATAATATTTTTGCACACCGTCTGGTTGATTGTTAGAGTAATTTTTTTCATGGACTAATACCCCTTTATAGTTCCAGCTTTTAAATACACCGTCTTTATCACCGTTTTTATAGTTTTCTTCACGAGTTTGTCGTCCCGAAGAGTAATCATAAGATTTTTGTACACCGTGTTTCTTGCCCATAGAGTAGTTATTTTCGTATCTCAGCAGACCTTTACTGCTCCAGCTTTTAAATGCACCGTCTCTTTTACCATCTTTATAATTTTCCTCCGAAGATGCACTACCATCACGGTTATATCTTTTAAAAACGCCGTCTTTTTTCCCATTTTTATAATGCTCTTCACGCTCTAAATAGCCGTCATAATAACTCCAAACTTTAAATGCACCATCTTTTTGTCCATTTTTATAGTTCTCTTCACGATAAGACTTGCCATTTCTGTACTTTTTGAAAATACCGTCTTTTAAACCATTTTTATAATGCTCTTCATTTTCCAGTTCTCCTTTAGAGTTCCAGCTTTTAAAGACACCATCTCTTTTGTCATCTTTATAGTTTTCTTCTCTTACAAGCTTTCCAGTATAACTGCTATAGTATTTAAAGGCACCGTCTTTTTGCCCATTTTTATAGTTCTCTTCATGATTAAGCTTCCCATTACGCTCAAAGAATTTAAAAACTCCATCTTTTCTATCTAGTTTATAATTTTCTTCAGATATTAATACACCCTCTTGAGTCCATCTCTTAAAAACACCGTCTTTTAGGTCATCTTTATAATGAGCTTCAAGCTTAGGTTTGCCATCGGGATACCACTCCAGCATTGCACCGTCTTTAACCTTGTCGGTCATATATGAAACATAACTTTTATACTCTATAGAAGTTTTTGCACCGTTTGATTCAGTAACCGTATGTGTATAGTGCATAAAAAATGCAAAATAGATAGCAGGTATAGCTGCAGCTAAGAACACACCTACACCTATTGCAATCTTTTTCTTTGTCTTAGCCGACATCGGAGGCTTATTTGCTTTTTCCTGCTTAATCTTCTCTTTCATCTCTGTCTGCTGCGCCTCTACGTTTTCAAGAGCTTCTGCCTCAGGAGAACCTTTTACAATAGGCATACCATGCGCATTTTTTGCTACACAATACATGTTACCAAGCGGTTTAGTCCCTACAAAACCATTAATGATAAACACAATAATAGGACCGACAAAAGGGATGAAGTTAAGCAACCACATCCAACCAGAGAGATTTGCATCGTGAAAACGTTTAATAGAAGTTACTAAACTTACCCAGAACATTACAAACCATGAGATAGTAAATATTACTGAGATAACCATCCCCAGACCTATTTTCTTATCTACACGGCGTGAGATCTCTGAAGCTGCATCTCCATTGAGCACATTTGTAGCCATATCCGCCATACCTTTAATGACAAAGAAGTACTCCATCATCCACAATGCTATACTTAGAGCGATTAGTGATACAAATACTTTCCACCACTGTGCACGTGTATAACACCCTTTCGCTGAAAAAAGTCCCCCCGGTTTACATAACACATACTCAGTAGCCGGACCGTTTGAGATATGAACATTCTCTACCTTTGGAGTCGTTGCATTTAGCAGATATACATCTTGTGCACTCTCTCCGTCTTCACTTAAAAAGTCTACCTCTTGCCCCTGATTTAATGCTCCGTCACCGCTAACATCCTCTTTTGTAAACGTATAACGCTTACCATCCTCACCGCTGATTACCCCCTGCAGCTTCTCTGCATCGTAAAATAATATGTTTCCCTTCATATTTTCCCTATGTATAAAATAAAATTATGATAATTTACAAAAAAAAGCCATAGACTTACCCCTGATTATTGAAAAACTTTTTATAAAAAATTATTATGTTACTTTTATTAACTTTTTTTTCGTCTGGCTACGAAGCTTTAACGATAAGTCCTTCATTAAGGGCTTGTTTGCTATACAACTCATGTTCCACACGAACAACCGTATCTTCAATATTCTCTTTCTCTTTATAAAATGTCGTAGCATAATTTGACGCTGTTTTAATCGATGACTGTAACTTGCTTATGATTATCTCTAAATCATCTTTAGATACATTTTTCAAAACCAGTGCATACTTTTTCTTATCCCATTTAATAATAAGGTCATCGTCTCTTAAGAGTTTTTGCAGTGTTTTTGCAACTTTTACAACCGTGGCATCATCCACTTCCACACCGCAAAGTTCCAACATAACAAAGGCAAAATTTGTATCTGTTTTTCTCTGATACTTCACTACCATTTCCATCTTCTCATAAAAATAACTTTTGTTATACAGACCCGTCAGACGGTCTGTCACTTTCAGCTTCTCATAGTTCTCAATGTAACGCTTTCTTTTCTCTTTTTTCATACGGGAATTATCTGCGATAATAAACCCCTCAACCACACCGAAAAGCCCTTCGTTTACACTAAAATCAAAAAAGCGTACAGCCCCCTCTTCATAAAGTTCCGTATATTGTTTAAAAAGTGTAGGGACAGATGTACCGAGATCTTTAAGATACTTTTTGAGCACTGTAAACCCGTCTTTATATGAGAGTTCTTTAAAAAGTTCGTCAAACTCCTCTTTATCCTCATCCGACATCACATAAGGATTTTTTGCCTCCATCATATGACTTGTACAGGCAAAGTGTTTTGAGTAAAAATAAACAAGTGCCGCTACCGCTTTTTTTGGAGTATCTGCATTGATCGTTACCGTACCGTAAGTATGTTTTATCTTTGGATTGTGTGCGAGATACGCGCCCACTCCCTGCCAAAGATTATCTAACGCTCTCGTACTCCAATATTTGGGCTGCACAAAGCTGCGTCCCAGTTCTACTGAATTGCCGCAATACTCTTGAAAATCCTCACTGAATGTACAAAGATTGTATGTGTAAAGCCCGGCACGACCTTTGTCTTTGATAATATCTTCACACTCACCGATTCTATATGCACCCACAATCTCCAGCTCATCGTTGTCCCAAAGGATCAGATGTTTGTAGTATTCATCGTAGAGATCGTTGTCGTGTGAGAGTCCCGTTCCTCCGCCAATCGCACGAAATGAGATCTCACGCACACGTCCAAGCTCACGTAAAAGAAATGGGGAATTTTTCGCATCTGCTAAAATAATAGACTTGCCGTCAGCAGTATCTCCTAGATACTCCGCTCTTTGTACCTCGTCTTTGAGCATCTTTTTATTTTTCGGAGCCCCTATTGTGATCTCTGTTTTTAAGATATCCCCTTTATTACTCTCCAGTGTATAGAGGTGCTGATAAAACATCTTTACATACTCATCTACAGTCACCTCTTTATTTGCAAACGACTCAGGCGGGATCACCTTTCCGATCGTAAAACAAAGCGGCTTTTGTTTTGAAGCATTTACAAACTCTTTCATCAGTAGCAGAGCCGATATTTTATTCGGCAAAAGAAGTGAAGCAAGATAAAAAGGGAATGAGTTTCTCCCTTTAATTTTGATTGGAAGTATAGGTGTTTTTGTTTTTTGTGCGATTTTAAAAAAGCTTGCTTTCCAGTCATCATCTTTAAGCCCTTTTACAAATGAAAAACGGTTCACATATCCCGCGGGAAAAATGATCACGGCCTCCTCATTCTCTAGCGCTTCGTGAATAGCTTTTAAACTCCCTTTTGTAATTCCCCCTGTAACGTCAACCGGAATCCCCCAGCCAAACCCTTTTGAGATCTCGTACATCATAGAGTTGATAAGCAGTTTTACCGTTTTGTTCTCTCTGGCATTTGCGATCAGCTGTACTAGTGAAAACGAATCCTGCATCCCTGTAGGATGGTTTGCAATCACTAAAAGCCTACCCGTTGCAGGGATATTTTTCAACTCTTGAGGCTTGGCAGTATAGGTGATCCCAAGCCCATCTAAAAGATTGTCTGTAAAATCAAGACCCCTTAGATGCTCTTTGCCTCTGTCTATCTCGTTTAAACGCTTCTCACAAAACAGTTTTTGCAAACTACTTATAGTTAATTTTCTCGCCCAACTCGGTAACGTTTTCATCTGTTTTGAAAGGTTTACATCAACCAATCTTTGTACATCCATTATCATTGTTTCACCTCACACAAAAAACTTCTCTTTTTCCCATCATATCTGCTTAAAATTGCCGGCAGCATCACAAGATCTACTACCACTGCAATCACAAGGGCAATGGCGGTAATAATTCCAAAATTAACATTTGGCATAAACTGCGAAAGACTAAAAATAGCAAATGCCAGACTCAGCACTATCGTCGTAAACACAATTGCCAAACCGGCAAACTCAATCGTATAAGCAAGTGCACCTAGAAAATCCATCCCTTTTTCTCTGGCCTCTTTGTACTTTATAAGAAAATGGATAGTATCATCTACCGCCACACCGATGATAATGGCACCTGAGATTGCCACTCCAATATCTATGCTCATCCCAAGCCAGCCCATCACTCCTATAACAAGTACAATAGGTAAGACATTTGGGATGATAAAAAGCGGAATCATACGGATATTTCTAAATATTAGCAGCATTACAAACGAGACAACCGCGATCGCTAAAACAATAGACTCCACAAGCGTAGCGGTTACATCATGCTGCATATGTGCGAACATCGCCGTCTGCCCGTTTACCTCTGCAGAGTATGGTGTGTTTTTCCACCACTCCTCTGCCCATCTTATCATCTCCAAGTCAAGCGAAGTATCCACTACGTTTAAAGAAGCGGTCACACGCAGACGCTGTTCATCTACATCCATCTTGTCATTTATCTCCATCCCTTGCGGCAATGAGAGTGAATACAGAAGTAGGTACTGTGCGATCAGGTTTTGATTGTTTGGAATCTGTTTACTCCCCTGCATCACATCATTAAACTTCTTTACCACATCAACCAGTGAAGAGATATGTCTTACATCAGCATATCTTTTTTGAAACTCATTTGAAAACTGCTCAACTTTTTTCATAAATACGGGGTCTTTGATCCCGTCTTTCTTTTTAGAATCTACCACGATCTCATATGCCATAGGACCTGTAAGTTTTTCCTCTATAAAATGGATCGTTTGTTTGAAAACCACATCGTCACGTAAATATCTGATCGTATTGGAATCAACTCTCAGCTGGGAGATTCCCACACCTATAAGGACAAATATAAAAAGAGTAATTGTTAAAATCTGCAGATCGTATCTACGGATAAATCTCGCATAGTTTTGGGCAAAACTTCCCAGTTTTTTCTCTTTTTTTGTAACCTTTTTCACTTTTACTTTCGGGTTAATGATAGCTAGAACTGCAGGGACAAAAAATATCGTAATCACAAACGCTAAAAGTGCGGCATTTGCAGTCGCTATCCCTAAAGTTTTTATGGGTACGATCTCTGAAATCGCCAAAGAGCCAAAACCAATGGCAGTTGTGATTGATGTTAAAAAAGTTGGTAAAAAGTTTTTCTCTAGAGTATAAAATATAGCCTCTTCATTATCTAGCTTTTGACGTCGCCCCAGTAAATATATCCAGTAAAGGTGCATCGCATCGGCTATCCCGATTGCTATGATAAATATAGGCATATTTGCCGTAAAGTTATTAAGTTTAAACCCAAGCAGTATCTGGATAGAGAGAACTGTCACAAATGTAAAAACAACAACCGCTATACTTAAAAGTACCCCTGAGATACGTTTAAATATAACCCATAAAAGGATCATCGCAATAAGAATTGCTAAAGGGGTATATGTTGTCGCATCGTGTTTGCCGAGTGAACTAAAAGTGGCATTAAGCGGCGGACCGCCTGCCAAACGGAAATGAAAACCTGTTTTTTCACTCTCCTCTTCTACATAACCGCTTACTAAATCGTAGATAATCTTTGAAGAACCGAAATACTGGCTTGCTTTAGGTGTCAGGCGCCCCACAATCATTGTTGTCGTAGCATCACCGTTTATCAGTTTTCCAAGAAGCATATCCTCTTTAAGGGCTATACCCTTTTTCTCTTGGAGCTGCTGCAAAGACAGGAGATCGAGATCTTCAATAAAATTCTCGATCACAATCTCGTCTGGATACTCTTGATCTTTATGGATATACTGATAGTTTGTAAGTGAATCTACACGGGCAATAAAACGGGTCTCCCAAAGCATCTGTGTCAGTCTCTCAATAGAAGCCAAGGCCTTTTTGTTAAAGATACCCTTTTCATCTTCTAAAATAATTACAATCGAGTCATCGTTTCCAAAAACCGAGCGAAACTTGTCAAACTTTTGCAGAGCTTCAGAGTCTTTTCCAAACCAGATGCGGTACGAACCGTCAAACTGTACGTTTTTAAGCTGATAGCCGAGTATAATCGTTAAAAGAGGTATGAGAATAACAATCCACCAACGGAACCTGATAATATTTTCGACAAAGCGCTTCATCTAAAAATAGTACCCCGCTTTCACACTCATACGCTTTTGTTTCCCCATACGTTTAAGAGCTGTTTCGTAAGTATCTGATGGCTCACTCTGACGGTAATCGAGATGGAGTTTAAAAATATCGTTGATTCTGCTCTCATATTTTATGTAGTAGACCTGCTCGTCATACTCAAGGTCAAAGATAGCTCCGCCTACAATACTTGCATCGTTTCCTTCGTTAAAACTGTATCTTGCACCAATAAAAAGATCGTTTTGAAACACTTCAAAAAGTTCTATATCAGTGTAGGTATCACTCTGCAGGGTACCGTATCTGTAGTACTCCGCTAAAACTCCCAGATCCGCCTCTTTATAAACCTGCGTGAACGTGTGCTCAACACCTAGTCCAAGATGATAATAATCAGAGATCAGCTCCTGATCCAAAACATCCGCATACACCGCTTCAAGTTTATACAAAGTAGAGTCAACCACAAGAGTGTTATATGTTATAAACTTATTCACATAGTAAGCATTCTCATACACCTTGTACTCAGGTGCAACCGGAGCATTGTAAAAACGCTGAGAATCATACCCGTGTTCAAAAATGATCGAATAATCTAGTGCATACTCACCATCCCCGCTTCCTGAGTATTTAAAGTAGATACTCGGGCTGTTTTGAGATTTTGTAGTTTGCAGATCACTCTCATACGTAATCAGCTGATTTGTAAAAGGGTAATATACATACGGATATGCAGGCATAGCTCTATTCTCTTCGTAAAACTTTACGATCGCAGAAATCTCGGCATCGTCGCTGTAGTATGTATATGCCATATTCCAAGAACCCATTTTGTCATTTTCAGTCGGATCGGAGCGGAAATCTCTAAGATTAAAGACGTCTGTAATATTTTTGACCTCCAAAGCACCCCAGAACCTGATATTTTTCCCGAAAAAAAGTTGTGAATTTTCAAAATCGTATGCAGCGTATAACTCTTTTACGCGAAGGTAACTTCTATCGTTATGTGCCTCACTTGCTTTTAGATCATAATAATCTTGTTGTCCGCGCAGTTTCATAAATGCCTTGAAACTCTCTTTATTGTACGCCGCTTCAAGTTCCGCCGAGGCGGTATAGTTATTTGCATGTTTCCCTGAAGGTCTTGTGATATATGTTTGCGCTGCTAAATTCACATGCCCTTGAAACGTCATATCATCTAAAAATGAGCCCTGCTCAAGTTCCGGGAACTCTTCTGCTTCATCCTCTTTCGTAGCGTTAAGATCTGCCTCTGTCTCTTGTTTCTCTATAGCGGCAGCAATCGATCTCTTCGGTGCAAAACGGTACTTGTAGGTTGTAACAACCATAGACTGTTTAAACTTTTTTTGAAAAACCTTTTGCTCTTTTTTCGCCTCGCCGTATTTTTCAAAACAGCCACATCTCACTGCATTGACATGGGAAAATTCAAACAGTTTACAACTGTTAGGATATTTATCTGCTTCAAACTCATAAGAGCTTTTTTGCGGTACGTAACTCAGAAGCTGCACCGAATAACAAGTCTCTTTATCTTTTGCAGCCAAAGCCGTAATGATCAATAAAAATAGAACTAAAATACGCATAAAAACTCTTATAGGCGATTGTTCTTAAGAACGCGTTTATGAAAGTCTCTTGGCTTGAGCCCTGTTTTAATCTTCTCGTTTTTCCAAACTAACAGTGTCTTTTTATCGTTTTGGTGGTTGATCATAGTCATTTTTCCGACTCTCCACACACCCGATATCTTTTTATAGTTTTCAAAAAGTGCAGTTTTTAAAAGCTCATGCTTTCGATCGTAATAGTCAACTTTTTTGATAAGAAACGTTTTTGGATCAACCCATGAGACCTGCTTTGTATAGCCTGAGTATTTACTTTTAGGTTTTCTCTGCACCTCATACATCTTTTTCCCATCAAGTGTAACGAGCTTTGCGTCCCCCTTAAAGATAAACTTATCGATACTAAAAGAGCTTAAGTCCTCATAGGAAAATTCACTCCCCATAAATGAGCCCGATTTACTCTTGGATGCTATACGCTTCACACGTTTAAGAGCCGGGAGATAGAGCCACTGATCGTCATCTTTATTTACGTGTTCATAGTTTAAGAACTTCGTCCCTTTGACATCGGCAGGTGAAAGGAAAGTCATCAAAGACTTGTCCCCCGAATCGTTTTCAAGTACGATCATCTTCATTTTGCGCTCACGCTTTTGAGCACTTGCATTGATTAAAGTCATAGTCATCTCAGAAGATGAGTCTTTAAATCCACTCATTGCAGCTTCACTCTTTTTAGCTACATCCAAGTTGCTTATAGCCAATACATTAATCGACAACATACCTAAAACTATCAGTTTTTTCACCATAAAAAACATCCCCTATTAAAAAGTGAGTCAATGGTATCATCATGAAAATTGTATGAAACTTAATTAGTATCAAAAATTAGAAAAAATTATGATAACTTTGTGATATGTTTCCTTTTTGACATTATTTTTTCTTATATTATAATCCCTAATAATGTTTCTTATATCGTCTCTTGATAACTCTTTTATATTTGATAGTAATTATCATTATAATATATTTTAAAGGTATAAAGGGCTAGTATTATGATATCAATTATCAAAATACTAAGGAGTTACCTATGAAAACAAACCTCACGCTCCCCCTTTCTATCATCTTAAATGAGAGTTACGGAGCTGCTTATGAGCCTATTATATCTCTTGATACAATGGAGATTTACGGCTATGAAGCTTTAAGCCGTTTTCGTCATGAAAACAAAAATGTACCTCCCGATCAGTTCTTTAATGCGATCCATGACGATACGGAAACGTTTTTCCATTTTGAATCGATACTAAAACGTTTTCAACTCGATAATCGTCCCAAAGGATACAGACTATTTCTCAATCTTGATCCCCACGTAGTTTTAAACAACGATCATGTAGAGTACTGGGTACGCCTTTTTACGACACACGCAGATATAGAACTGGAGATCATAGAGAACTCGCACGATCACAATTTGCCTCTTATAGAGGAGTTTATGGGTTGGATGGACCAACACAACATCTCTTATGCCTACGATGATTTTTTAAAACCTAACACACTCTTTTTTACCTCTTTGTTTCACAGGGCAAAAACTATCAAGCTTGATCTTGACGTGATCAATAAGATCAAAAAAGATTATGCCTACATAGATGTAGCCAAAGGGATTGTAAACTATGTAAGAAGCTCAAAACGTTTGAGTCTGCTCGAAGGGATAGAGACAAAAGAGGATCTTGAGATCGCCAAAGAGCTGGGAGTTGATCTGATTCAAGGGTACTATTTTCAAGATCAGTTTATCAAAAAATGGCATCAAGATATTAATTGATAATGAATATCAATTCTATTTAAGCTTTCTTTCGTTACAATTTTGATATCAATTATCAATAAGGAAAGAAAATGTTTGAAATAGAAAATAAAAAAAACATTGTAAAACTTAGTGGCAAACCTTGCTAAATAAAACTTTATTGTAACAACTTAAAAAAGGAGGTTATATATATTAAAAAACTAATGATAAATACAAGAGTGACATACATGAAGATTTTTATGTCATGGCATCTATTTTTATGAAGGTTGTTTTGCTCAGAAACATCAAATAGATGCCAAATCAGTTATAAACGCGGCTATTTCTCCTAAAATACATAGTCAAAATTTAGTTAATAAAATTCAAAAAATTCAAGGCTATTTGCATACCTCTCATACAAGGTATGCAAATCTTTTCTCACTTTATCTATTGTAACACCTCAACTTCATCACAATCTACATCTTTTTTCAGCAGATACCCTTTAGGTATTTTATTTACCGTAATAAGCAGATCAAGCTCTTCAAAAAACTTTATGTGTCTTGAAACTGTTGCATACCCTGCACCTACTCTCTCCTCTTTAAGTTTTTTAGAGATAAACTCTATACTCACCGGATAACTTTGCGCATGTAAAATTTTCAGTACACGCTCACGTTGATCGGAGTAGCGCAGTCTGTTTTTCTTGATATGGTCATAGATAGAAGTTCTAAATTTTGTTAAACTAGCTCGCCCTTTAGCACTGATATATAACATCTATTTTTCTCCTTTTAAGGTGCCAACGGTTCTAAAAGATGCTCGTAACGTTTATCTGTCAGAGTTCTTAAGAATGCTTCAAGAGCACGTATCTTCTCATCACTTAATGCCTTTGTATCGCTCAGCTTTTCATGGTTGATCGTTGCATTGTAATCATTTGCATCCCAAGGTTCAAATGTTTCCGGATTTATCGGATGATCTCCCTGTCCTGCCATATGATCGTAAAACTCCAGTACTGTACGCAAATTTTGAAATACTCCGTTACTCATATATGGTGCAGTGATTGCCACATTTCTAAGAGTCGGTACCTTTGTTTTTCCATAATGAGCAGGGTCATTCACAGTTCCTCCAAGTCCTAAAAAGGTTGCATTTGCATCTTGAAGTCCTAACTCTGCACGTCTCTCCATCGCTGTAACATTTCTAGGCGTGCCTATGTTTTCAAACTCATAGTTGGTAAAAAGCTCATGCTTGGAAGCTTCGCTTTGAGAGTTCAGTGTATGACACAGAGCGCAGTTTGTATTGTTCTCCGAGAAGAAAAGGGAGTACCCGAGTATCTCGGCATCGCTCCAGTTATCAGCTTCATAACACTCACTTGTAAGTCCGCCGTTTTCCTTACACTCCAAAAAGCGATCGTACTTGGAATCAAACGGTGCAAACAGCTCCGTTTTTTCAAACTTCCCGATCGCCTCACGCATCGCCTCATAAGAGCTATTCACATCATCGAAAATATCTGCACCGTACAGTGTTTCAAACGCCTCTAAATATTGCGTATTCTCCTTGATGCGATCGATTACCGCACTCTTATCGCTCATCATCATCTCCGCACCGTCAAGCGGCGGCCCCCCGGCCTGAACTTTCAATGTTGCTGCACGACCGTCGTGAAACTGTCCCCCGATATATACACCGTTTTGCTGTGAAAACTCAGGAGAAAACTGTGCATACGCAGCTGTCGGGGCATTGCGCCCTCCAAGACTTAGCCCGTCATCACCCACGGAGAATGCTCCGTGAACAAAGATACTTTGATCAACACCATCCTCTGCAAAACGCGCATCTACAAATCCATGCTCTGGATCGTGACACGTTGCACAAGATGTCCCGCGGTTTAATGAGAGGTTTTGATCAAAAAAGAGTTGCGCGCCCAACTCCTCTTTTGTGATGCTTTGCTGAGCGGGTATCTGCTCACCGCCGCCCCCGCCGCAACCGCTAAGTACAAACGTTGCCGCGCTTAATAAAACTACAGAATACTTCATCATATTTCCTTAGAAAATAAACCCTAAAGATAAAGCAAAAGAGTTTTCATCGGCAAGTTTTGCATCAACTCCGTAGTCTCTCACCTTATAGTTTGTTTTAAGTACTACACGCGGATCGGGATAGTAAGCAAAGCCTCCCGTATATTCGAAAAAGCGATTGTTATCTACATATTGTGTTTTTGAAGATGCATCCATATCAAGACGCTCAATTTCACCTACAAGGTAAAACTCTCCCGGCAGTTTAAAAAGATTAAAGATGTCATACCCTAAAGTGATATACTGTCCGTTTACACGGTTTGAGATACCCGTATTTGGCAGTTGTTCGTAATCTCCCCCTAAAGCTCCGTAACTTGCAAGGGCCTGAATATCAAAACCGTTCTTTTTATAAGAGGCATGTATCTCAGCCATTGTGATTGTTACATCCGCATCACCCGTGTGTCCTGTCGTAGTCCCAGGCTTTGTCTCCTCTGCAATACCAGAAGTTCCGTAAAGAAATGAACCTCCGATATTTACTCCACTGCTAAGATCATAAGAAAGACGCGTTACAAATGAAAAATCATCCGTAAACTGACGAGCTCCTAAACGTCCCTGCTGTATAAAAGTCCCTTCTGTAAAACTTCCTGCATCGGGAGATGTAACTACACCTGCATAATATTCAAAGTTGTCAATCGTTCCATGTGCAAGTACACCGTTTGTATGCCAAGTTGAAGGGATAATAAGTGTCTCAACTACCGGACGATCCGCTGTTAAAAACGATGTCGGTTCATGGTTCAGATTTGTAAGCCCCATCGGTGTAAGTATATGCCCTACACGAATGTTGAAACTCGGATCAAGTAAAAAATCTAAGTATGAGAACTCTACGATTGCATACTTGTAGTTTTTAGTATTGTCGCTTCTAGCCCCTCCGTCTTCAAACTCTATCTCCGTATTCATAATAATGTAGTCGTTAAATTTGTAACCGATGTAAGGTACAAAACGAACAATGTTAAACTCACCTTTATTACGGGTTTCGTTTGCCGTATCACTTGAATAGTTTTTAAAATCGTTGTACTTGGTATATTTATACTCTCCATATCCCCCTATACTCAAACCATCCTGTGAAAAATAAACTTTCGATGCCGCACCACCCATAGCACTAAAACTTTCATACTCTTGTACATCTTTGTAGTTCAGTGCACTTAACTCATTCAATATAGATTCATTTGTAGCGCTCTGCTCACTTTTTATCTGCTTGATCTCTTGTTTTAATAACTCTAACTCTTTTGCTAACTCTTCGTTTGTAGCTCCATATACCAAGGCGTTACATACACCTAAACTAAGCAATATTTTTTTCATATTTTTCTCCATTTAAAATTGATACAAACGGCTCATATAAAACTTCTAAAACCGTTGTATGTTTTACATCCGCGCCGAAAACCAGTTTCGAAGTAGATTGTGTGACGTAATATGTTTTAAACATCTGATCCCAGATACTCAAAACACTCCCATAGTTTGTGTTCATACTTTTTTTTGCATGATGCAGCTGATGTAAAAAAGGTGAGATCACAACTCTCTCTAAAACTCCGTAACGAAGCGGAATGTGAGAGTGACGCAAATTACTCCCCGCCATCCCGAAAATAAATGTGATCGCATTCATTCCTGCTATCTCCACTACACCTATATTTGCACCGAAAAAGTAGATAAATATCCCCGTAACTGCCCCTACACCAAGAGCGTAACGCAGTCCAAAAAGGATATTTTCCACCGGATGGACACGGTAAAAAGTAAGCGGGTTTAACACTTCGGCTGAGTGATGCACCCTGTGAAACTTCCAAAGCAAAGGGGACTCATGCATAAAACGGTGAAGCCAGTAACGTGTAAAATCATTTACAAGAAAAACACTCAGCGTATATCCGATCACTACCCAGAGTTTTTCAACACTGAAGTGGATATAACCAAACTGCTCCTGTAAAAGAAACACCGTCTGGAGTGAAATATCTTTTGAAGAGAGTATGAAAGGTAAAATCAACCCTATTTTTATTGCACTCACAACTACAAAATAACCGTAGTCAAGTTTTGCACAATGGTGCAGTAATACCCCTTTTGTAAAGTAGCTTTTTATCTCGGGATTAAAACGTATATAGATAACCGAGATCAAAAGAGCACTTAACAGGTAAAGCCAATAGATTCTCTGTGAGGCAGAAAAAAAGTACTCAACTCCAAGATACTCCATCTTTTAGTCACCGTCTGCTTCAATAATGTCTTGTGTAAAATTGAGTGCATTGATAAGTGCCGTATAGTTGTTTTGCAATGCATTGAGATCAACATAAAGGGTATAGACCTTCTCATCTGTTAAACTATCACTCAAAGAGCCCTCTATACCCGCACATATAGTGCGAAGTTCAACAAGCTTACTCTCGATTGCCTCAGCTTCGCTCGTTGCACCCCCTATGATAGCAAGCTCCTTAAACCCTGAGTCCATAAGCTCCTGATGTGCTGCTAAAATAGAGTCTATTGCCTCTAGAGAGTATCTGCTGTTATAGTACTCGAGCCTTGCTGCATCGGGGTTATCTTTATACTTTAGAGTAAAACCGGCACCGTCACCCACACGCCACTCTTTTGTTTTATATGCCGAATCTACAAGCTGGTTAACAACTACACTGATAGCGCTATCGCTATCTTCTAAAAATGCACTGTTTTGCTCATAAAACTCATTGATAGTTTGCAGATTAGCTGCAATATTTTGTGCCATAATGATAGCTGCTTGTGTGCGTCTTTCATCGAAACTTGCCAAGAGCGTAGTTTGTTCTTCATTAACGCCAAAAAGTATGTATTCAAGTGCCGTTATACTTCTATATAAGTTTTTCACGGCAAGTGCATCGGCAATAGGATCACTGCCTGATAAGATCAGATCAAGTTCAGCCACAAGTTCACTGTTTGTTATAGAGTGAAAATACTCTAAATAACGGGGAGGGTCTTGCATAATATTTTCATACTCGTCAGCTACATAAAGTGCTTCAACTTTTTTATAACTACTTACAAGTTCAAGAAACTTCTCTTGGGCATTTTGCAAATCTGCTACAGAGTTATTCACATCCTCAAGTAATACTGCAAGTTCTTGGGCTTGCGTATATGTCTGGTTTGCATCTTCTTGTAAAAGTGCATATATAAAACTCAGTGAGCTCTCTATATCTGAAGTGAACTCTCCGCTCTTTAGCCCGTTTTCACCGTCATACGCATTATCACCGTTACATCCGATGAAAAACAATATCAATGCGAGTACACTTATTATTTTCAATCGTAACTTCATTATATTCCTTTTAAAAACTCTAAAAGAGTCTCTCTTTGTTTTTTATCTAGCTGTCTAAAAGCCTCTTTTTGAGCCTGTGCCTCACCTCCATGCCATAAAATAGCCTCAGAGATACTCTTTGCACGTCCGTCGTGTAAAAGATTCAATTCACCTGAGACCTTTTCATATAAACCAATCCCCCAAAGTGGCGGTGTACGGAACTCATTTGCTTCGGCTTTAAAAATAGTGTGCCCATCACCAAGTCTCTCACCCATATCATGGAGTAAAAAATCGCTGTAAGGGTGAATCTCAACCCCTTTTTCTGTAGTAAAACTATCTACATGACACTTCACACATCCAAGCTCATCAAAGAGCTCTTGGCCCTTTTCAAAACCACCGATTCTTCTCTGAGCAGGGATTTTAAGTGTTTTGAGATAGTAAGTGATCGCATCAAGCCTTTCCATCGGAAGGTCAAACCCTCCACGCCCTTTTGGAGCTTTTAAACACTCCTCTTGTTTATCCGTGCAGTTATCACTTGGATAGAGTGGGTTTGAGAGCCCCATATCGTTATGAGCTGCATTTGCACTCTGGTGTTTTACGGTAGCCGAGGCTGCTTTCCATGTAAAGCGTCCAAGTGCAGTTGTATTTGTCTCAGGGTTATATACCCAGTTAGCCTTGCCGGAGATCCCGTCTTTATCTTTATCATCAATATCTTCATTTTTTAGGATCTCTTCGACCGCAATATCTTCAATAGCACCGAGTCCGATAAGAGCAAGGGCGATGTGCGGTGCAACGTTAGCATCCTGCTGTATTGCTCCGTATTGCAAGTTTTTTAGCTCATAATGAGGCTCATGGAGTGTATAGGTCTCACCGTCTTCAAAAGCTCCTTTTCTCTCTACATAAGAGAGTGCTACACTTCCCTCATACTTTACATCGCTCACTCCGTTAAAACTGAGTTGCCCTCCATAAGTGGGTTCTGGAATAAAACCGTTTCTCAACATCAAGTCATTATTAAGCTTTTTTTCCGATGGAATCGAGAGACGCATCACTAACGATCTGTGAATATTTCCATCTTTATCAAGGGCTATCCCTGCACCGTTATGCGGATGGCAATGTATACAAGTGTTTGCTGAAAACAGAGGTCCTAAACCGTCACGAGCCGTAGTTGCCGAGGGTGCTTCCACCCACGGGATTTTAAAGAAACTTTTTCCAAGGATACGGTAATCCTCATCCTCATGGGAGAGTTTTACCGCTTTAGTAAAAACATGCTTGCTTTTATCTTGTGTATAAATTGCAGTTGTATCTTGTGTTGCTCTGTCGCTGCTACAAGCTGCAAATAAAAATCCGGTTAGTGTTAAGGTGGTTGTCACTCTCGGCATGGTTCTATTCTTTATTTTGTTACGTCTGTCTCTTCAGAGTCAGTTACGTCATCTTCACTTAACGTAATACCGAATCTACCTGCAACATCCACCATTTTATCCCCAAGATCACGCATATCGTAGTGTGCGTATTTCACATTATCTTGGTTTGAGTTACCGTTTTTGATCTGATAATCAAAGTGGTAAGCACTTTTTGCAACACTGTCGATAGTCCCTACTCTTGTATCTATACTAGCTATCAGCTGATCGATGCTTGACTTATCTTCTGCACTTAGTTTCGAGTAGAAGCTTGTCCCTTGAGAACTCCCTTTGTACACCCCTTTTAATACATTTACAAAACCTTGATAGTTTGTTGCAATATCTCTGTGTGTATTATCTGAGAAACATGAATGTTCATCCTCTTCACTCGGTGTATACACCGCAACTGCCATACGCTCGTTTGCCAGTTCAGATTTTATAAATACACCCATCCCTGCAAAAATATCTCTAAGTGCATCATCGGCAGCTATATTTTTGGCTGCATCATCACCGCTTAACTCACCTAAAAGTGCCCCGCGGTAACACCCTACACCTGTTGTACAGTTTGTCTCAGAACTTACCCATGCAGCAAGTGTATTGTTAAGGTCCTCTACTAAAAGATCACTTGCTGCATCAAGATAATCAAGACGACGATCTGCATTTGCAGCTGATGTAAAGTCAGTTAATGGACGCTCACCTGCTGCTAAAGCACCGTTTGTGATCGTGTCGTCTACAAAAGAATTATAATCCTGGTCTTGTCCCCAAAGTAAAAACTCAATCGCATGGTATCCGGTTGCAACGTTTGCATCTCCACCGTTTTCATTTAACGCAGCTAGTGCCTCTTTTGTAATGTTTGTTACATCTACAGAGCTTGCTTCACTTCCGCTTGGTGTAAATACTCCTGCCGTATCGATAATATTTCCGCTTGTTTCGTTTCCGTCCGCATCAGTTGTATAATCAATCATATTCTCATCCAGAGGCCATGCATTCATCTGCCCCTCTGGTGCACCGTAAAGAGTTAATACCCAGCCCTCTTCTGCGTCAACCGGACCGTTTGATAGACGGAAAATCTCTGTTGTTCCGTATGATTCACGAGCACTAAGCCATGCTGTTTTTGCAGTAGCCAAATTTTCTTCCGTCGGACTTGCCTTGAACGTATCTATAGCACTCTGTAATGCGATCGCATCATTTAAAGCATCCGTATAGTTTGCGAGAGCAATATCTGCATATGTTGTCAGTACCTCTTTTTTCTCTGCCGCACTTATTGCTGATGCACCTGTATCTGAAGAGTCAGATCCTCCACCGCCACATCCAACAAAAGATAAGGCACTTACAAGAGCTAAACTCCCTACAATTTTTTTCTCCAATTTCATCTTATTTCCTTGATATTGATATTGATTATCGAAATACTATCAAAATCAAACTTTCACAATCTTTATATTGATAATCGTTATTAATATAAAGTTAAGTATTAATGGAATTTTGCTGTTTTATATGCTTAAATAGAAGATAAATTTAGCTTGGTAGGTGTTATTTTATTGGAAATATCATTTAGGGGAACAGTATAGATGTAGAGTTTTTATATCTTGTTACTCTTAAAACTACGCAGTATCATTGTTTAATGATCGTTGCATATTCTTCAAAGTTTTTGCTAATGAAGAGATCTCTATCTGTAGTAATTAAGATATATCCCAGAGGTTTTTCATCTAAAAACTGTTTTGCTAGTGCATAAGGCATAACCGATACAGCTGTTGCGTAAGCATCAAGATCACTGCTGCTAAGATCAGAGATCAAGGTAATAGAGGCAAAAGTTTTTTCACTTTGACGAAGATATGGACTTATAAGGTGGTTACTCTTTTTTGAACCTACATAGCGACGGTAGTTCCCGCTTGTCGTAATCCCGCTAACGGGCTTTTTTGTTTCAATCTCAAATAGTTGCTCCTCGCTAAAAGGATTCTGCACACCCACTTTGCAACTCCCGATGCAACGGATATCACCGCTTGCAGCCACTATCGCTTTTTTCACGCCCTTATTTATAAAAAACTGTGTTGCCTTTTGGACACCGAACCCTTTTCCCATACCGCCGAGGTCTATCTTTATCCCTTTATTTATCTGTGCACTCTCCCGATTAAATTTCAAACCGGAAAATCCAACTTTTGCACTTTTTAATAGTTGTGGATGGGGGATGAACTCTCTGTTTTCTCCGAAACGGTAAAGGCCTTTTGTGATCGAACCTATTGTTATATCGAAATAGCCGTGGGTAGAGTGATAATACTGTTGTGAGAGTTTTAAGGCCTCATAAGTGAAAGGGTGTAGTTTTACAAGATGCTGATGATTGAGTTTATAAATATCCCCTTCAGGCTTGTAAGAGGAGAGTGCATAATCAACTTCACGGATAATCTTAAAACCCTCATTAATCAGCTCTTCATGATCGTCTAAAGTGATACTTACCAGTGTACCCATATGCACTTGTGTACGGGTTTGTGCAGACAAAACAACACAAAAGAGAAAAAGAAGCAGACTAAGTAGTTTCAATTTTAAAGTTTTACCGCTTTATTTCGTGTCTCTTTAGCTTTATATAAAGCTTTATCGGCTCTTTTGAAACAGCTTCTTTCTTTATCGCCATCCAAAATCTCCGAAACCCCCAGACTAATAGTAATTTTCGGCAGATACGGATCTTCAAAGTTTTCAACAAGCAGGCGCAGCTCTTCAGCCTTGCGATAAGCTGCATCGATATCCGCTTTTGGAAGAAGGATAATAAACTCTTCCCCACCCCATCGTGCAAATATATCACTGCTTCTGATGTGTTGGTTTATAAGCTTTGTAAACTCGATAAGTACTTTGTCTCCGACATCATGACCATAGTTGTCATTAACCTGTTTAAAATGATCAATATCTAATAAAATAATTGAAAGTCTTTCCCCATTTTTATGCTTGTCAGTATAAGCCTGTTTGAGCATAGTGTTAAATATCTGTCTATTATAGATATCTGTTAAGGGATCTTTATAAGCAAGTTTTTCCAGAATCTTTCTTTCACTCTCAAGTGAAGTGATATCTGTAAAAATAACTACATACGTTTTTTCATACTCTTCTAGTTTTCCCACAGAAACTTCAAAAGCTTTTCCTTCACCCTGGTTGCTAACCATAGATACTTTTACACCCTCTTTCTGTCTGTAGATATAGTCTACCCACAACTCACCATCTTTAAGATCTTTTAGTGAAAAAAAGCCGTCATATTCTATAAAAAGATGACAGACACATTTACAAAGTGTTTGAAGCTGTTCTAATGATTCAAGGCCTAAGAAATCTAAAAAACTTTTATTTGAAAGCAGAATTTTTTCCCCATTAGTGACTATCAAAGGGTTTGGAATAATATCAATAGTAGTTAAAAATGTTGAATTATTTATCATGTAATATTATGACATTTCATAGCTTAAAACCCATACTTTTCTATATTTTATATAAGAAATTAAAATATTAATACAGTTTAAGGAAAGAGAATAATCGTATTAAAATAAAAAGTGGAAAATTTAAATAAGAGGGAAAAAGTACTAAACCCAAAAAGTGGGTTTAGTGTATGATTATGCTAGTGCAGCTTTAGAAGCTTCTACTACTTTTGTGAAAGCAGCAGCATCATTCATAGCCATATCAGCAAGAATTTTACGGTCAAGCTCGATGCCAGATTTTTTAAGCCCGTTCATGAAAGTTGAGTAGTTCATACCGTTTAAACGACATGCAGCATTGATACGGATGATCCATAATTTACGGAATTCACGTTTCTTTTGCTTACGGTCACGGAACGCATACATCATTGAACGTTCTAATTGTTCCTTAGCTTTTCTAAAGTGTTTACGACGACCACTATAGAAACCTTTTGCTAATTTTAATATTTTTTTGTGTCTTCTTCTACGAACAACACCAGTTTTTACTCTTGGCATATTATTTCCTTATATTTCTTTACCCAGCTACTTATGCAGTCAAGGTGCCACTACTTTGGTGGACTTGCCCAACCATTATGTTGGAGATATGTTAAATCAACTAAAATTAGTTAATCATAGCCTTAATGTTTTTTTCGTCAACTTTAGCAACTACTTTAGGAGTATTTTGCTCACGACGAGTTTGTGCATCTTGTTTTGTTAAGATGTGGCTTCTAAACGCAGTACCACGTTTAATTTGACCATTTTTCTTAACTTTAAAGCGCTTAACAGCACCTTTTACCGATTTCATTTTTGGCATCGATGGCTCCTTTGTAAAATTTCCGCTATATTTCGGAACGCGAATTATACCAAATTTTTTCTAAATTTTTGTTATACTTTGTATATGAATTCAATTAACCATATAAAAAAAGCGCTCAAAGAGCTTGATGAAGAGGTAGAGAAAATACTGCTGGATTGGGATATACCCCTCAATGAAAAAGATAATCTTATGCTGCCTATTTTACAACAAAAAAAAGTTTTAACACAGACATTGGAAGACTTGGAATATCTACGAGACAATCCACCCACACCAAACCAACCGTGTGGCATTTCCAAATACAGAGAGGAGTAGTTTAAAATTACTCATATCTCTCCTCAACCATTTTATCAAGTAATGCAAACAATTTATTACTCGATTCTTCCATCTCGGCAAAATATTCAATAACTTTATCTTTATGTTTCATTACTGAATGATTTTTGATAAATTCAACATTTTTTAGAATATCCTTATGAATATTAATATGCGGCTCTTCAAGTTTTGCGTAAGAGTTTGTATGTGAGTAATCATCTTTACCGCGTCCATAGTACCACTTAGAGAAACTACAACTATCATGCTGACTCTCCATGAGGTCATTCATTTTCTCATTTAACACCGATGAATATGCAGCATTTTTATACACGATATGATTTATCTTAATTGTTGTTACACGGTTAGAACTTTTAATAAAAGAAGCAATTTTTGCATTACTATCAGCATTTTTGTTTACATCTTCCAATGTTGTTTTCAGCTCTTGAATCCCCTCATTTGATTCAACGGCGATAGTTTCAATCTCTTTTGAGATCTCGTTAATTCCATCCGCTTCCTGCTGCAGTGATTTTGTTGTCACTGAGATCTCGGCAGTTGCACGCTGTGTACGCTCTGCCAACTTTCTAACTTCATCGGCAACTACCGCAAATCCGCGTCCATGTTCACCTGCACGGGCTGCTTCAATTGCAGCATTGAGTGCAAGCAGATTTGTCTGATCTGCAATATCTTTGATAAGGTCTAAAACGGAAGTGATATCGTTTGTTTGTGCTGAAAGGGTTTCTATCGCTTCAGTACTGCTGATAATAAGGTTAGCTAAATGTTCAATTTTGACACTTAGCTCATCAATTAGATTTAAACTTCCTTTAGCTTCATCAGCCATCAACTGTGAGGAGTCAGCAACTTTTCGAATATTTTGTAAACTCGTCTCCATCGCATTTTGAATCTTGTGAAGACTCTCTTGCATTCCACCTCCAAGTTCACTAAAACGAGTTCCAAGTTCCCCTTTTACCTTTGCATTGTGTCCGAGTATTACCCCTTCAACTCCCTGAGCTACTAAATGCGCATTTTGTTTAAAAGCACCTTTTAAACCGTGCGGGTCTACATTTCTATGTTCTAAACCTTCATTAGCAGCATCTATCGAAGTTTTTGTCTCCCTCATAAATGCTTCTGTTTGATCAAGCATATTATTAATAGACCATGCAGCTTCTCCAAGAGGATCTGATTTGTCAATACCCGTTATCCTGCTGTCCAACCTACCGTTTGCTGCATCTTTAACGACGCTAAGAAGTTTTTCAAATAGTTGTTTATCTACTTTAATTGTATTGTGATCTGAACCAAACATTAGAGACTCCCATTTTGAATTGTATTAATAAACTCATCATATGAAACACCGCGTTCATTCAGAAGGTTTGTCAAATACTCTGAAGAAGCTTCTATACCACCCCTTTGCTCCTCTTGCAAAAGAGTTTTGTAAAGCTCGATCACAACACCAAGATTTTTCTCATTTGGCTTTCTTCTTACTGAATAATATCCGATGATATTATGGTTTTCATCTACAGATGCCGTTACATTTGCATACACCCAGTAGTAACTTCCATCTGCTGAAAGGTTTTTTACATACGCAAAAATCTCTTTTTGATTTTGTACACGTTCCCATAACAACTTAAAAATTAAACGGGGCATATCAGGGTGCCTGATGATGTTATGCGGTTGCCCAAGCAACTGTGCTTCACTAAGCTTTGACAACTGCATAAAGATCTCATTACAATAGGTAATTTGTCCCTTTAGATCAGTTTTAGAGACAATAAAATCATCTTCATCCATAATAAGTTCATGATTTGTAGGAGTTACATTTTTCATACATATAAACCTTTATTTTCTCAAAATTTGTTCATTATATTGTAATGAAATAAATAATAAGAATATTTCTAAAAAAAGATGTTTTATTGTTTAAGATTGTTACTTTTAGTATAAGAAAAATAAATAGTCTGCACATAGAAGGGCTAAAATTATATTTACTCTTTTTAGGTTTTGTTGATTGTATTAGTAAGTTGTTATTTTGGAAGTTTTTTAATGAAGGTGCCCCTCCCCAGATCCCTGCGGCACATAGGAGTACAAGGTGTGCTGCTGTGTTCCCACCCTGACACATTGTCTCGTAAACCCATTGCACAGGTCTAAAGAAGAGCGCCGGAATTATACCCTAAAAAATGTAAACAACAAAAAATTTTTGTATAATAAACCATGATTTATATAATTACAGCGCTAAAAAGTGAAGCACAAGCTTTTGTCGACAAGTACAAACTCAAAAAATCAACACTTAAAAACTACACCCTTTTCTTTAACGATCAGATGAAACTAATTGTAAGTAACATCGGTATAGAGAATGCTCGCTTTGCCACACAAACCCTTATCAACTATTATGACATTACAGATGATGACATCTATATAAATATCGGTGTTTGCGGTGCGAATCAAAACCATAATATAGGGGAACTTTTAAAAGTTGGCTCGATTACTCATCAAGAGATAACATACAGTTTTGATGAGGGTATTACCCTTACCTGTGTCGATCAGGAGATACACGGTGGAGGTTTTGAAGCGGTAGATATGGAGAGTTACGGCTTTTACGATGCTGTTATTCACAACCCTGCTATTAAAAATTTTGCGCTCTACAAAGTAGTAAGCGACCATTATGAACCCCACACGCTTAATAAAGATATGGTAAAATCGCTTATCTTTAAACAACTGGAAAATATGGAGCTCTTTTGAAACTACTACTAACTTTTTTACTCTTTCTCTTACCTCTTCAAGCGGAGATTAACGATTCACAATTAAAACAACTGATTGCAAGGATGCTTATTGTTGGATTTGAAGGGGACAGACTCGAGCAAAATTCCACAATCATCCAAGACCTCAAAGACTATCCGATGGGTGGGGTAATCCTTTTTGATAAAAACCTCAAAGAGCCAAGTAAAACAAAAAATATCATTGATCCAAAACAACTTCAAGAACTTACAAAAACACTTCAAGAAAATGCTACGCAACCTCTTTTTATCTCTATTGATCAAGAGGGTGGAAAAGTTGCACGCCTAAAAGAGAGTCAAGGTTTTTACAAGGCACCCTCAGCGAAAGAGGTTGCAACGCTCTCTTTAGCTGAAAGCCGTATCTTTTATAAAAAACAAGCACAAATGCTCCAAGAAAATGGGATAGATCTCAACTTTGCACCGGTAGTTGATCTCTCACTCAATCCAAATAACAAAGTGATAGCAGGACTGGAGCGCTCATACGGAAAAACTCCCAAAGAGGTGGTGTGCTATGCCTCTATCATGATAGAGGAGCAAAATAAAGCTGGTGTTTTAAGTGTTTTAAAACATTTTCCGGGACATGGTTCATCTTTAGAGGATTCCCATAAAGGGTTTGTTGATATTAGCGATACCTGGAGTGAAATCGAGCTTGAACCATATAAACAGCTTATTGCTCAAAACAAGATTGATCTTATTATGACCGCACACGTATTTAATAAACATCTTGATCCCGCTTACCCCGCAACACTTTCACATAATGTAAATACAAAGCTTTTACGTGAACAACTCGGCTTTCGTGGTGTAATAATTAGTGATGATCTACAGATGAAAGCTATTGCTGAGCACTACTCTTTAAAAGAGACTCTGACTCTTGCGATCAACTCAGGTGTCGATATGGTTCTCTTCGGAAACCAGTTAGGATCAAATACTCCTGAGGAGATAATTGAGACTATCTTTACAGAGGTAAAAGAACAACATATCCCTCTTAAGCGTATTGTTGAAGCCAACAACAGGATCGAAGCACTTCATACAAAACAAAAAATCGTTCAAAAACCGATAGTTTTTACACCTCACCGAATTGAGCTGACAAAACAGTATATTAAACAACACTACAATAAAGATGTAGAGAACATAAAAATAACTCCAAAGATGATAGTTCTGCACTGGACGGCTGTAATGGGTCTTGAAGATTCTTTTAAACGTCTTTACCCAGAAGAGTTGCTTACAGATCGAAAAGATATTGCCAACGCTTCGCTTTTAAATGTCTCGTCCCACTTTTTAGTTGATCGAAACGGAACTATCTACCAACTCATGCCCGACAACTATATGGCAAGACACGTGATAGGTCTTAACTATACAACGATTGGTGTTGAGAATGTGGGCGGTGAAGGAAACAAAAAAGAGGATCTTACTCCTGCACAGTTAAAAGCAAACATTGAACTGGTACGTTACCTCAGAACAAAATATCCTACAATTGACTACCTTATCGGTCATCATGAATATAGAGAGTTTGAAGATACACCTCTTTGGCTCGAACGTGATAAAGGATACAGAACTAAAAAAGCTGATCCTGGCGATAAATTTATGAACGACGTACACTCAAACGTAAAAGATTTAGGGCTGAAATCCCATTATGAATAGTGCTTTTTCTTCACTTGACTGGGCTATATTTGCAACCTATCTTGTTATCCTGGCATTAAGTTCGTACTTCTTCTCAAAAATAAAAATCAGTTCAACAAAAGAGTACTTCACCTCAGCCAATTCAATTCCCGCATTAGCCGCTGCGATCTCGATCGTAGCTACTACTCAATCAGCCGCAACCTTTTTAGGTGTCCCGGAGTTTGCCTATAAAAACAACTTTACCCTTATAGGATTTTATATCTCCTCACTTTTGGCGGTGTTGTTTGTAGCGTATGTGTTTGTTCCTAAATTTTATGCGATCAAAGCCCTTACCGTTTATGAACTTTTGGAAAAACGCTACGGAGAAAACTCAAAACGACAAGCGGGAGTTATGTTTTTAGTCGGACGGGTACTTGCCAGCGGTGCACGCCTCTACATCGCCGCTCTTGCTGTGAGTATGATTCTGTTTTTAGATATCTCCTTTTTACATATGGTTTTTGCTATCTCGCTACTGCTTTTTGGAGCACTTATATACACCTATTTCGGAGGAGTGAAGTCGGTCATCTACAGCGACATTATCCAGAGTGTTGTTTATGTGAGTGCCGGCGCTGTCGTTTTTTACTACCTCTACACTTCCTTGCAAGTTGAAGATATCTATACAACACTTCAGTCACTTGGAAAACTACAAATAATCGAGACCTCTATAGACGGAAAGTTTAGCATCTACGGTCTCCTTGGTGGATGGCTGCTTTTAAATATTGCAGCATTTGGACTCGATCAAGATATGAGTCAAAGGGTACTTTCGTGTAAAGATACAAAAGAAGCACAACGCTCACTTATCCTCTCGATCCTTTTTACAATCCCTATCGTGCTACTGTTTTTAGGGATCGGTGCCCTGCTCTTTTTACACTACCAAAACAATGAGATAGTGCAAAGTTTCGGTGATGAGAAGATCACAATCTTTATGTACTACATCTTAAACGAGATGCCAGAAGGTCTGCGTGGCTTTATAACGGTTGGTGCAATTGCCGCCGCACTCTCATCGACAAACTCGGTTTTAGGAGCTATGAGTTCCGTTGCTATTGAGGATATCTACAAACCCTACAAACTAAAAAAAGAGCCCTCTACAGATGAGAGACACTTTTTAAAAGCTTCAAGAACGGGAGTATTACTCTTTGCACTTGCACTCTTTTCAATGGCAGTTATCAGCTACTTTTGGCAACGCTATCTCGAAGTTTCACTTATCGCTTTTGCGTTAGGTGTAATGGCATTTGCTTATACAGGACTTTTAGGGGTTTATTTTTCTGCTATCTTTACAAAAAGGGGGAGTGCAAAGCTTGTCCCTTTTGCACTTTTTGGCGGTTTTTTAACGGTACTGCTTCTGCAAACTTCAGCTTTAGGATTTTCCATAGGGTATGACTGGCAGATAGCAGTTGGAACGCTTATCGCTTTTCTTATTATGATGACAGGAGCTGAAAATGGCTAAATATATAGGGGTAATGAGTGGTACGAGTCTGGATGGAATCGATATAGTACTGTGTGATATTGATAACTCGTGCTGCACACTGCTTCATGCAAATGAATACCCTTACCACAGTGCACTCAAACAAGAGGTACTCCAAATGATAGATGAGCAAACTACACTCAAAAAGATTGGTGAACTCGATGTAAAACTGGGAGATATGTTTGCCTCAAATATCAATGCTTTCATCACGCAATACCAAATAGATACAAATGAAGTGACGGCGATTGGTCTACACGGACAAACGCTTTGGCATGAACCAAACTCTAAACACCCTTTTTCGATGCAATTAGGTTCTGCCAGTGTAGTAGCGGCTCAAACAAACATAGATGTCGTAAACGACTTCCGATCAAAAGATGTTGCTAACGGCGGACAAGGCGCTCCGTTTGCCCCAGCTTTTCATCAATTTGTTTTTGACAGACTCTATAAAAATATAGCCGTTGTAAATATCGGAGGGATGGCAAACGTCACCCTCTTAGGTGATCGTTATCTCGGCTGGGATTCCGGATGCGGCAATGTACTTCTTGATCACTGGATCTTCACAACTCAAGGGAAAAACTACGATCAAAACGGCTCTTTTGCAAAAAGCGGCACTGTAAATGTAGAACTTTTAGCACAGATGTTAAACGATCCCTATTTTGCGAAAAAAGCACCAAAAAGCACGGGCAGGGAATATTTTAATCCTACATGGCTAAAAAAACAACTACAAGATTTTCAAGAGCTCAGCGATGCCGATATCCAAGCTACTCTTACAGAACTCACTGCACAAACAATTGTACAAGATCTAAAAGGTGTTGAAGAGATTATCATTTGCGGCGGTGGTGCAAAAAACAGCTATCTTTGCGAGCGCATTGCACAACTAAGCCACATAGCTGTTAAAACTACCAACGAGTATGGAATTGACAGTGATTTTTTAGAAGCGATGATCTTTGCCTGGCTCGCTTATAAGAGAATAAATAAAGAAACGGTACAATTAAAAGAGATAACAGGAGCGAAAAAAGACTCCATTTTAGGTGTTTTAACATGCAAATAGAACAATTTTTACAAACCACTCCATATAAAGATTTCAAACTCGAAGTAGCCTCAGCCGATGCTAGCTTTCGAAGCTACTACCGTTTAACTAAAGATGATGAGAGTTATATCTTGATGGATGCCTCACTTGAGAAAGAATCGCTTCACCCTTTTTTACTGGTAAGCCAAAAACTTTTAGATGTAGATGTCAAAGCCCCAAAAATTTTTCACCAAGATTTGGAATATGGGTACCTTATACTCGAAGATTTCGGAGATACCAATCTTTTAGATCTGTTAAATGAAGAAAACTTTGAGAGCTTCTATAAAAAAGCGATCGATGAGATTATCAAGATGCAAGGTGCAGATACAACGCAGCTTCCCCTTTATGATAAAGAGTTTTTACATTTTGAGATGGATCTGATGCAGGAGTGGTATCTGGAAAAAAAACTCTCTCTTAACCTCTCTAGAGAAAACAAACAGATGCTCAAACAAGCACTTGAACGCATCTCAGAAATCGTTCTCTCCCAACCGCAAGAGAGTTTTGTACATCGTGACTTTCACTCTCGTAACATTATGGTAAAAGCTGACGGCTCACTTGGCATTATCGACTATCAAGACGGGATGAGCGGTGCTATCACCTACGATCTTGTGTCACTTTTAAAAGATTGCTATATCTCTTTTGAGAGAGAAAAAGTTGAGCAGTTGGTACTCTATTTCCGCGATCGACTCGGACTTGAGGTGGAAGATGAAGAGTTTTTAAAATGGTTTGATTTTATGGGCTTGCAACGCCATATAAAAGTGCTTGGGATCTTTTCACGCTTGCACCTTCGAGACAATAAAGAGGGCTATTTAAAAGATATCCCACTTACCCTCTCTTATGTGCTTGAGACCGCTTCAAGATATGATGAGACAAAAGAGTTGGCTGCCTTTTTAAAGAGCTTTGCATGAAAGCAATGATACTTGCAGCCGGACGTGGAGAACGGATGCGTCCCCTTACCGATACTACGCCAAAACCTTTACTTAAAGTGGGCGGCAAAGAGCTTATTGTATGGCATATAGAGAAATTGGCAAAAAACGGTTTTAAAGAGATTGTGATCAATATCGCCCATCTTGGGCAGCAAATACCGGAAGCTTTAGGTAACGGAGAGTGTTGGGGTGTTAAACTCTACTACTCTGACGAGCAAACAAGCGGTGCACTTGAAACTGCAGGGGGGATCAAAAAAGCGCTCTCTTTTTTAGGAGATAAGCCTTTTTTGGTGGTAAACGGTGACGTGTTTTGCGACTATGAATTTGATCCTGCATTTGATCTGCAAAATAAACTTGCCCATCTTGTTTTAGTACCAAACCCTCCACACAATGAAAAAGGGGATTTTGGCTTAGAGAACTCTTTAGTTGTAAACCACTCAAGTGAGTTGTGGACATTTTCAGGTATAGCTTACTATAATCCTATGATATTTAATACTGTTAAGCTAGAAAAATCACCGCTTGCACCGCTGCTTCGTCAACTTATAGATCAAAAAGCAGTAAGTGGGGAGATTTTTAAGGGACTATTTAAAGATATCGGGACACCCCAAAGGTTGGAAGAGATAAATGAGATACTTACTACTACTTCTTAGCATTACAGCAACAACGCTTTTTGCAAAGCAATATACAAACTGTACATTTCAAAACGAGCACCATAGCGACGTTTGTAAACAGGTTGTAAAACACGGGGTAAGCTACGATTATGCAAACAGATTTCTCCTCTCTTATTTTAAAACACAAAAGTTTGATGAGATTAGCTGGAAATATCTTAAACCAAAATACATTAAGTACCATAAACAAAACGAAAAAAAAGCAAACAATGTGCTTGTATCTCATGTCCCAAAGATGGTTGAAAACCTCAAAAAACATCAAGAAGCATATCACTATGCAGAGACAAAGTACGGGGTAAACAAAGAGATAATTGCCGCCATTTTACTTAAAGAGACAAAGCTTGGTAAAATTCAACCCACTCATGATGCCTTCATTGTTTTTAATACTATAGTTACACGTCTGCCAAATCCAAAAACTCCCCGTGAAAAATGGCTGCTGAAAATGGGGAAAACAAATATGGCAAAGATTATAGAGTATTGCTATAAAGACAATATACAACCTGAAGAGTGTAATCTTCCAAGCTCTTATGCTGGGGCTGTAGGGATCCCTCAGTTTATGCCAAACAGCTTTATCTATGCGCAGTCATATAAAAACACTATCCCCGATCTCACAAATATGGATGATGCTATCGTTTCTGTTGCAAAATTTTTACATAAAAAAGCGGGATTTGATACTCCGATCGACTGGGAAAAGATGAGAGATATTCCAACGATCGAACAAGAGTGGTATCAGTATGAGTTTGATTATAAAAACACTTCGTTTGTATATGAGAAAAACACAAAGACAGGTGCACCATACAGATGTTTCACAAAGAATAAGCCGCAACTCGACTACCTCAAAGGGTATATGAAAAAAGTTATGCGCTATAACAACTCATCGAACTATGCAATCGGTGTAATCCGACTTGCACACGATGCAGCCTTACTTCTCAGAAAGTAAAACTAACTCCAAAGTACCGCTTATATAGTTTGCAAAAAATGTAAGTACTTCCAAATCGTTTTCATCGAAATCAAAACGGCTTTTATTAAGCAGCTGCATGATCCCCATAATCTCCCTTTTTGAATTAAAGATAGGGATAGTGATCATATTTTTAGTTGTATAACCGCTCTTTTTATCGATATTGGGTAAAAATCTAGGGTCTTCATAAGGGTTATTAACAAGTTGCGCCTCTTTTTTTAGATAAGTATCACCCACAATCCCCGAATTTAAAGAGAGAACAATACGCCCTCCGATTCCATCACTGAGTTTTGTCCATAAAATATTTTCAGATTCATCTACTATAAAAATAGAACAACGATCAGCATTTACAATCTCTTTAGCTTCTTTAGCAATTAGTTCTAAACTATCCTCAATATTTTCTACTTTGACTAACTCTTTTCCAAATGCCGCTATTTCATTAAACTTATTCATCAACTTCCTCATCTTTGTATGTATTTAATAACTCAATAAAACCACTTACATAGTGTGCAAAAAAGATCATAAAACGAACATCATCATTATCAAAATCATCTGCTTTATTTAACAGCTCCAGTACACCGATAATATCCCTTTGTGAATTAAAAATAGGTGCTGTTACAATATTATTTGTTTTATATCCTGTTTGTTCATCTATCTCAGTTAAAAATTCAGGATGGGAATAAGCATCGTTTGTAATGACAGGTTTTTTCACTTTGATCGTATAGCCTACAATCCCTTTGTTTGATGGAATATTGATCTTCTCAATCCCATCAGCAAGTGTTGTCCATAATTCATTTTTTGCGGCATTATAGATAAAAATAGAGCATCTCTCAGCCCCCACTACCTCTTTTACATATTTTGCAATATGGGGAAGCCCTTGCTCTAACGATTTTTTATCTAGCAGCTCTTTTGCAAACTCAGCTAATTTTTGTGATCTAGTTACGTACTTCATCGCAAAAGCCTCTCTTTCTTTTGTTATAGACTTCCATTTAGAAGTCTATAAATATTATAGTGTAAAATTACAATAAAAAAAAGGAATAATTATGGGGAAAATAACAATTTGGCACAATCCTCGATGTTCAAAATCTCGTCAAGCACTTTCACTTGTAGAGGAAAACGGATGTGAAAAAGAGATTGTAAAATATTTAGAAGAGACACCGACAAAAGATGAGATTAAAAACATACTCTCTATGTTAGGAGTTTCTGCAAGAGAGATGATGCGTACAAAAGAGGATATCTACAAAGAATTAGATCTAAAAGACGAGAACAATGAAGAGAAGCTGATCGATGCTATGGTTGCAAATCCAAAGCTCATCGAACGCCCTATTGTGATAAAAAATGACAAAGCAGTGATCGCAAGACCACCTGAAAAAGCACTTGAACTTCTTTCATAATTCTATTGTTTTGATTAACCGATAATTATGCTACACTTTTCTAGAACTAAAATTTTTCTAGGAGAGTTGCATGGATAAAATCTACAATTTAGCAATAGTGGGAGCTGGGCCTGCTGGGATTGCGACTGCTGTTGAAAGTTACCTACAAGGGATTCGTGATATCGTTTTACTTGAAAAAGATATCAAACACAACTCTACAATCAGAAAATATTACAAAGATAACAAACGTGTCGATGTTGAATGGAAAGGGCAAAAAGTTGAACTTGACGGAAACATCTACTTTATAGACGGGACTAAAGAATCTACTTTAGATTTCTTTGACGAGATCCTAGATAATCATTCGGTTGAGCTCCAAACTCAGGTAGAGGTACAGTCTATCAAAAAAGAGGATGGGTACTTTGAAGTGTTTATGGCCGGAAGCAGTATCAAAGCAAAATATGTAGTGGTAACTATCGGACGTATGGGAAAACCGAACAAACCATCTTACAAAATTCCTCCAAGTATCAGAAAAAAAATCAACTATACAACAGATGAATGTAGTGAAAATGAAAAGATCTTGGTAGTTGGCGGTGGAGACAGTGCTGTTGAATATGCAGTTGATCTAAGCGCTAAAAACGATGTTACGATCTGCTATAGACGTGAGACATTCAGACGTGCAAACCCTACAAACCAAAGGGATATCTCAAATGCGATCATGCACAAAGAGGTCAATCCCCTCCTTGGCATCGACATTGATGGACTTGAAGATGAAAACGGTAAAGTAAAAGTGCTTTTCTGCGATGAAACGACAGATATATATGACAGAGTTATTTATGCTATCGGCGGTACAACACCAAGTGCTTTTTTATCAAGTTCAGGAATTCAAGAAGAGGATGGAAAACCTGTTCACAATGATTATTACGAAACAAATATAGAGGGTCTTTTTGTTGCAGGTGACATCACTCAAGAGAGTGGAGGAAGTATTGCACTAGGGCTTAACCACGGATATGCAATCGCTTGTCATATCCAAAACAGAGAGTGCTAAGTATAGCTACTGCTCTACTTTTAATCTCTCTATAATCACTCCGTTATCCCGTATAAACTTAGAGATAACTTCTGAGTGTGTATGCTCATACGGTTTGAGATACACTATTCTTTTAATCCCTGAAGCGATAAGGTTTTTACTACATTCACTACAAGGCTCAAGCGTTACATAGATAGTTGCACCTTCAATAGAGATCCCTTTTCTAGCTGCCCAGATAATTGCGTTCATCTCAGCATGGATCTCGTATGTTTTACTCCATTCATGATGATCAGAAGTATATTCATTTTCCCAGTGTTCACAACAGTTGATATATCCTGCAGGTGTACCGTTGTAACCCGTGCTGAGGATTCTGCCGTCTTTTACGATCACTGCTCCAACTTGTTTTGAAACACACTTTGAAGCATTTGCTATCTCTACTGCAATATTTATAAAACTTTTATCACTGATCATCAGGCATCCTAATGATGTTAATATCCGCATTGTCGCGTAACCTTGCGAAATAGTCGTTTAATACAACTTCCCTTTTCCCCGCCATAATTGCATTGATGATCTGGTTCTTTACACTTGCGATTCCTGCTGTTTTTGCAGACTCTACAGACTTAATGTAGAAACTCATAAAGCCCCCTTTACCGTTTGGAACAACAGGTGTAAAAGTGTGTAGAGGAGTTCTGCTTAATAGCGAAGATAATTCAGGGGAAATTCTCTCATATGGTAATACCTGTTCGTTCGTTGCAATCTCAGGTGAGTAAAACATAGGATTATCAACTTTTTCCTGTAGTAACTCTTTACTTTGTGCATCATAGATCACAACCGTAAAAGATGCAGGATGGGAAAATTCCTCTTTGTGAAGTTCATAATATTCATTGATCTCCTCATCGCTCGGTTCATCCATTGAAGCATAAGCGATAGCACTGTAAAGTTTTTGCGATAAAAGCTTTTGTTTTACCTTCTCTTTTAATTCTGTAGAGCTTAGTCCGTTAGCTTCTCTTACCGCATTATAAAAATCACTGATGCTCATATTGTTTCTTGAGGCCATCTGCTTAATATCATCATACACTTCTGAAGAAGAAACTACAATTTTTCTCTCCTCAATTTCAGCTGCTTCAAGTTTTTGACGTATCAATACATCTGTCGCTTGTTTTACATCAGTATGGGAAGTTTTCATCTCTTTTTTTATATCTTCTAAAGTGATAGCTTCATTTTTCACAACTACCGCTACACCGTCATATACTTTCGCTTCTATAAAACTTGCAAATAATAAAATAAATAAAATCTTTCTCATGAGTACCCATATATTTAAAATTGAGAGTTATTTTACCCATTTTTAACCAACAATAGCCTAAAATTACGCACTTAAAAATAAAAGGGTTTAGAAATGGTTGTTACTCGTTTTGCTCCAAGTCCTACAGGATACTTACACATTGGTGGTTTGAGAACTGCACTTTTTTCTTACTTATGGGCAAGAAAAAACGGTGGAAAATTTGTTTTACGTATTGAAGATACAGATAAAGCTAGAAATTCTGAAGAAGCGACGGAAGCGATCCTCAAAGCATTTAACTGGTTAGGGCTTGTTGCTGATGGAGAGGTAACATACCAAAGTAAACGTGACGATATCTACGCAAAATACATCGAGCAACTCCTTGAAGAGGGAAAAGCCTACAAGTGTTATATGACTAAAGAGGAGCTAGAAGAGCTTCGTGAAACACAAATGGCAAATAAAGAGCGTGCAAAGTATGACGGTAGATACCGTGACTTTGAAGGGACTCCTCCTGAGGGTGTTGAGCCGGTTATCCGTATTAAAGCTCCTATTACAGGTGAGATCATAGTGCGTGACGGTGTAAAAGGGGATATCACTTTTCAAGCGGAAGATATCTTAGATGACTTCATTATTGCTAGATCTGATGGAAGCCCTACATATAACTTTGTTGTAGCTGTTGATGATGCTTTAATGGGGATCAACGAAGTTATCCGCGGAGATGATCACCTCTCAAATACTCCAAAACAGATCGTAGTGTATGAGGCTCTTGGGTTTGATATTCCGAAGTTTTATCATGTGCCTATGATACACAATTCACAAGGGAAAAAACTCTCTAAACGTGACGGTGCAACCGATGTTATGGCTTACAAAGAGATGGGTTACACTCCTGAAGCACTGCTGAACTTTTTAGTACGTCTTGGATGGAGTCATGGAGATCAGGAGATCTTCTCAATGGAAGAGATGATGGAGCTTTTTGATCCAAAAGATATCAATAAATCAGCTTCGATCTACAATACTGAAAAATTAGACTGGCTAAACTCTCACTATATCAAAAACACGAGTAACGAAACTCTTGTAGAACTGTTACATGACTACGAGCTCGTACTCACATCTCACGATAAAAAAGAGATCTTACTCGATGCACTTAAAGAGCGTGCGAAAACACTTCAAGAGTTAAGTGAACAAGCAAAAGAGATCATTGCGACTCCTACAAGTTACGATGAAAAAGCTATGAAAAAAGCTGTAAAAGCAGATACTTCTGCAATTATCGAGAACTTCAAAGCTAAACTTATCGCGGCTGAAGGTATCCACATGCCTACAGAGTATCATCACCTAATAGAAGCTGTAGTAAACGAGATGGAGATCGGTTTTGGTAAAATCGGGCAACCATTACGTATAGCTATGCTTGGGAAAATGGGTGGACCTGGTCTTGATGTGATTATGTCTGTGATTGGAAAAGAGGAAAGTTTAAAAAGGATAGAGAGCTTTTTAGACTCTTTGTAAAATAAGAGAGTAAAAACTCTCTTATAATTGTTTATGGAACAGCTGTTGGTGTAACACCGGCACTAGTAAATGATGCATCTGCAGCTGTTTGAATATCACTTTTTCTAGTATCTAAATATGTATTTAACCCTGCTACTAAGCCAACACCCACTACAACTAAAAGTAATGCAACTAAAACTCCACTCATCCCTTTTTGAGACTTTAAACGCTTGAAAATCTTTTTCAAGTCTACTCCTTTTTTTGTGATAATATTATGACAATATTGTGATTATTGTATCACAAAAAATTATAATATACAAATAGAATTTGCTTAGTTTTATTATTATATTTTATTATAATTTATTTGTGTATTTTTTTGAGATCCATAAACTATTTTCTAACTTCTCACACTCTGTCAAACAATCTTCATCGATCTTTAACCATTCAATCCCATCTATTAGCTTTTCATCGCCCACTTTAAATTTATGTCCCGCTTTCCAAACTGAGACTTTTTGAGAGTCTGTCGTTGAGGGATTATCACGTACATAAATGTTTTCGATATTCACTTCATATATACCAGTTTCCTCTACTTTTTTATTCTCCTCTTCGGAAACTTCAATAATATCCTCTGAAACAGCTTCTTTTTCCTCCTCTTCAATTACGGGTATAACCTCATCGTTTATAGTTGTATTTTGCTCCTCTACAATTACAGGCTGTTGTATTACAACAGTATCGTTTTTAACTGCCAAAGGTTCTTTTTGAACTTCTATAGTGCTATCCATATCTAAAAGTGTATCGTGCAGTTTAGTACTATTGTTTGTAAAATCTCTATAGTATCGTCTGTCATCTACATTTTCGTTTGCGTCAACTATTTCAGGGACTAAGAAGAAAAGAAGATCATTCCCTTGAGTACTTTTTACCGAATGGGTAAAAAAGTCTCCAACTACAGGAATATCTCCAAGAAGTGGAAGTTTCTCTTCTTGATCAACATCCTCTGAATGGAGTCGTCCTCCAAGTGCAATCACTTGTCCAGATTTAACAACAACATTTGTCTTAATGTTTTTACTTACAAAGGAGGGTACGAATATATTGTCCCCCAGCTGTACATCATGCTCTTTATTTGTATCGAATTCACTATCTTTAATGTCTACATCGATATACATATAGCCATCTTTTTCCATAAACTTTGTATTTAATACCAATGTCAAACCGTATTCTCTTTCCGCTACATTGATTGTTGGTGCATATCCTGCATTTTGCGTCATCCCTACAGGTATATATACTTCACCACCTACACGAAACGAAGCATTTTTATCTTCGGTTGAGATTAGCACGGTATCATCTAAAATTTTACCTATCCCCTTCTCTTCCAAAAAGTTCAACATCCCTGTTACAGATGTTCCAGTTGAAGCAGTAAATCTTCCAGTCTCATCTAAAAGCCATCCACTAAAAGTTGCCCAATTGCTTGCTGCTGAATTTATAGATAATCCACTATGTTTACTAAAAAAGTCCAGTCCTGTCACTCCACCAAGATCTCTTGCTTTTTTATTGTTAATCTCAACCAAATAAAGCTTAGTTCTAATCATTTTATTTACTTTATTTGTCTCTGTCAGATCCATTGTTGTGTTAAGATCGACTCCTGCATTTTCAAGAAGCTTGTAAACTCTGTTTTTATTGTGAGGATCTTTAAAAGTTCCAGTCATTACTGTTGAGCCGTCCCCTACTTTATTAAGCCTCAAACTAGGTTCAATAAAGTTAACCATCTTTTGTATGTACCCTAAGTTTTTGTTCACATATACATGATAATTTTGCATGCTGCCGTCTCTATAAACTAACAGTATAGATGTTGTCCCTGTTTCTTTACCAAATATCTTTAAAAATCTACTAGAGCCTTCACCTTTGAGTAAAGAGACATTAATCATATCTTTATTACCGACAACTACTTTTTTTATAGTTTTATGCAATGGCACTATATTATATTCATTATCAAATACAACCAAATCATTTGCGTAAAGTTGCATACTTATCGCTAAAAACACTAACGCTAAAATTTTCTTCATTCCATTTTCCCCTTATTCACATGTAATAACTACAGATCCATTTTGGTCAACATATGAATATGTATTCATCTGCGTTGTTATAGTTTTATTTTTTAAATATGTTCCAGTATATGTGTATTGCACTGTTACATCTATCTCCCCACTGTTAGCAGCATTTACTGGTGTAGGAAAAGTTATATTTGTTTGATTTGGACAGAGTGAATTGACTCTAGTTAAATAGTTGTCATAATCTGCACTATCACTAAAATCTCGTAAATCTTCTCTTGATATCAAAAAATCAGATGTAAGATTTGCAATCAATTTAAGTTTATAATCTGCTTGCATAGCCGACCAATAATCAAGTAAAATTACTACAATAAAAGCTAAAGTCGGCAACACAACTAAAAGTGTCGCCATAATTTGCGGTAATCCTAAACTACCGTTTCTAAATAAACGTTTATTGTTCATAAGAGATACTTGCCTCATCTAAACGTTTTATAGCTCTTCTTTGCTTTACTGTAGCAACATAATCTGCCAACATCTTCTCTTTTTTCTTTTGGATATCTTCATCTTGTACTTTAGAACACTTTACAATCCATAGGTGTCCACTATTACCTTTTGTATTATAAACTCGGTTACCGTTAAGTGCTTGTGTTTTATAGTAAAGCATTAAAAAGTTTTTTATATCTTTTGGAGAGATCTCTAAAATAATATTTTGTGCAAATACAGGTTTACCTTCCACATATGATGAGAGATAACTGTTTGTCATTTTTCCATTAGCTACAAAAGAGTCTATAGTAATATTTAGAGCAATATATTTTGTTTTAAAATCGATTTCACGACCCTTTTGAGTATTTTCGACAGAAACAATATCTATCTTATCCCCTTTTCTAAGTGATGTATCTATATTTTTAAAAACAGATATTGGAATTGAAACAGTATCAAATACTTCATCTTTTAACTCAGGTTTCTCTTGTTGTACTTTACTTTTTATCACTACACTACTGTTTTGTTCTTGCGGTTTGACGAGTGCTATTTTCTGCTCACGGATCGGCTCATTTTTGAATATATCTACAACTGCATATCTTCCTATAATTTCACTTGCCGTTAAGGGCATCCCTACAAGATACTCTTGAGGTAACTTTGCTTTTTTAATAGTATTTGCACTTAAAAGTTCCCCTTTTTGAATATCTCTTGTTGTAACAAATATTTCAACAAACTTTACTTTGTTCACTTGATTTTCAAGTGCACTCTGCTTTGAGTACATCAATAAAGCAAGTGATGTTGTAAAAAGTACTAAACCAATTAAAATTAGTACCACCATTCTCATCTGTTTATTTTTCATAATTCCCCTTTTATTAAAATCCCGGCATCAACACATCTGCAGCCATCGGAAATGCAACCATTGCTATCACTGCAGGTAAAATAAATAGAAACATAATAAATGTGATGTTTATATTCATCGTTGCTGCTTTTTTTTCAATACCTAAGATCTCATTTTGTTTAATTTCAACGGCCTGATTTTCAAAAACTGACTTTACACCGATACCTGTTTCTTCAGATAGACGCATAAAACCGGCAATTGACGCTATCGCTTCAGAACCTGTTCTAGAAGCAAGGTTTCTACATGCTACTTCATTTCCATAAGTAATAAACTCATATTTAAAGATTTTAGATTCCTCAATAAGATCCTTACCTAAAACTTCCGTCGCATCACTTGTAACCTTATCTATGGCATTATTAAGTCCCCCACCACCTTCTAAGATAATAATTAGCAGATCAATAAAAACAGCAAGATCGTTATCGATTCTTTTGATTCTTGCTTTCATCTGTTCATCTATATATAAAAAAGGAGCTAGACCCATTATTCCCATACCTATAATTACAAGCAAAATAGTAAATAGTTGTCCCATATCTAAAATAAACGGGAGCGCAATAATTGAAGCCCCTGCTAAAACTGAAGCTATTAAAATCTCATTAAACTCTTTTCTTGTAAGTCCTGCACGAGTCAGTTTTACTTTAAATTCAGCCTTTTTACTGTTTTCCACTTTATTCATTACAGAATTTGCATTATCCAACTGAAAAATATATTCTATAAGCTTATAGTGTTTATATCTGATCTTGATCAGCCAAAAAATTCCAAAGCCGATAACCAGGATCGATACAAACAACAAAGCTAATGCAAGTCCCCCTATCATTTATCTACCTTTGTAATAAAACTATTAGCAAGCATCCCTAAAAAGACCCATATCATGATTCCTAGCAATTGAAATCTTCCAAATTCTGATTCCATAAAGTACTGATGAATTTTTCCATCAAAATTACCGTTTAATATAAAATATAAAAGAATTGCAATACCCACTACTACATAAGAACCAAAGTTCCCTTCCCTTGTTAAAACATCAACTTTATCTTGCATCTTTTTTCTGTAACTTATCGTCTCTTCAACCTTAGCCAATGTATTTGAGAACTGACCACCACTTTCTCTACCAATTTTGATGGCAAGTGCAAAGATCTTTAACTCTTTTGAATCAACATGTTTATACATATTTTCAAAAGCTTGTACTTCACCTACTGTATTTTTTTCTTGAAAAAAATCTTGAAATACCTCTTTTAAAAGCTTTGAACTTGAAACAGAAATTGACTTAAAAAGCGCCTGCTCAAAACCTATACCGTTTTTCATCATCTTTACAAGAACTGAAATAGCTACAGCTAAAGCTCTGTTAAACTCTTTTTTTCTACGTCTTATAACCATTTTAAGAAACATATATGTGAGTAATAATGCGATTGGTGTACCTATAATAAATCCTGACCAATGTTGTAAAAATAAAACAAGTAAAAAATCTACTATTACTATAAACATCAGTACAAAAATTAAAAATAACTCTATAGATATTTTTATACCACCCAAAAAAAGGTATGCACGTAATTTTGCCCATAATGACTGTTTATCATTTTTCTCTTTTGCTGCATTCAATAAAGCCTCAACTTCAGAATCTTTAGAAAAAACAACATCTTTGACATAATTTAAATGCATCATTCTTTGGTACTGTGTATAAAAGATATACAGTAACATGGTACCGCTAGCACTTAAAACCAATAAAGCAAATATTTCTATGTAACTCATGATTGCAGGTTTGGCCATCTTTCTAAAATATTTTTTGTACCACCAAATGATGCTTGAACAATCTCATTCATATAATTGGTTTTCCAACCACACATTCTACTTGGATGAAAATCTTTTAACTCTTTGATAATCATCTCTTTCGTCACAACAAAATCATTATCAAAAATACGATTTTCAAGTACTACACCATGTTGCAGCATCTTATTTACAGCTCTTGTTGAAGCAGAAACGACTTTAAAGTTTCCGGAAGAATCCATTGGATTATCATTGTTAATCACACGAGAAAATTCAAATACATCAAGCATTGACACAACACCGTTATCTTCAACCCTTTTCTCAGGTTCTGATATTTTAACTATACGTCTTCTTCCATCCGGGAAACGGACAATCTGAACAATTAGATCAACTGCAGAGATAATTTGTGAACGAACAAAATTCATATTTGCCGTAGGACGAGCTTCAAGAAACATATTCTCTATCCTTACAATAGCTTCTTTAGTATCATCTGCGTGAATTGTAGTCATTGAACCCGGATGTCCAGTATTCATTGCATTGAGCATTGTTACAATCTCTGGTCCACGACACTCTCCAACAATGATTCTCCTTGGACTTGAACGGAGTGCTGTACGTAAAAGGGTTTCAATAGTAACTGCACCTGCACCCTCTTCGTTTTCGGGACGTGCTTCAAAAGAACGGATAGAGTGGCATGGTAACTGCGGCTTCATCTCTTTTGTATCTTCAATAGTTAAAAGCTGATCTCTCTCATCAATAAAACGCGTAACTGCATTTAAAAAAGTGGTCTTACCGCTTGATGTCCCGCCCGAAACTACAATATTTAGTTTCCCTTTAACCGCTTTGATCAAAAAGTATGCCATTTTAAGATCAATCATATGAGAATCTATCAAACTCTCAAACAATAAAGGGATTTCACGAAACTTTCTTACAGTTACGTAAGAACCCGGATTACCATCTTTATCAATATTTGCTGCAATTGGTGGAATTTGTATCTCTATACGGGAACCATCTGGAAGTTTTGCTGAAGCAATAGGAGAGGATTCATCAACTTTTCTATTTGACTCATTGAGCATACGGGAGATGATTTTCCTTAAATCCTCTTCACTTCTAAAACGAAACGGTGTCGTAAGTGTCTGTCCTTCATAAATCACATCTATATAGTCTTTTGTATTAACAATAATATCATTTAAACCATTACCAGCTAAACGTGCGATTGTTGTAATTGGTCCATAATACAAAAGATTATCAATTAAAAAGTCTGCAATCTCACCCTTTAAAGATGTTTTTGGGATACTAAACTCACTGATATGCTTTAAAACAACTTCTCGTACCATTTTCTCTGTAAGTTCAGCTTTTACATTTAACTTCTCTATAAATCTATCATATATATGGCAAGCAAGCTCATAATATTGTTCATCTCTATATAAAAGCGGAAAACAAAAACTTGTACATGACAAGTCATCAACAACTATATCTTCTTCTGGAACTTTTGCTTCAACATCACTCTCTAAAGCGTTTGAAAAGCCTCTTATTTTTTCTCTTAAAGCCACTCTTTAACCCTTGAAAAAATAGATTTGTTATGCACTTTTTCTATCTGTGTTACTTCTCTATCAAAGATAAAAAATTTATTGATCATCACTCTGAGCCCTTCCATAAAAGGTGCTTCAGGATATACGTCACACACTAACTTTGCTTCATTCCAACACTCTCTTAAATGAAGTGCATCATTAGGAAGTGAATGTGCTATCTCAAAGTTATGTTTTAACCCTTTTGATAAAATCTTTTTAGCCTCTTCGTGCGTTACACTTCCATAAGCATCAGCACGATTTGCAATAATATGCGCTTTGTTATACCAACCGCTTCGGTCAATAATATCTATATATGTTTTAAGTATTGACATCGATGGTATATTAAACTCTGTAATTACAAAAATATCATCTGCCAACTCTTGAATATCAATCTCCAAATCTTGGTCTTTAAACACACCTACATCGATTAAAATAAAATCAAAAAGCTCTTTAATCTGCATAATAAAGTTCAGAAATACTTGAATATTTTCAGTGCGTCCAAACTCCTCTTTATCTGTATGTTTTTGAATACCAGGAACAAAAAAAAGATTATTGCTCAATTTGATCAGACCATGATTATAAAGTTCATCTACATCAAGACTCTGTGTACTAGCAATATCTATGATAGTTTTAGAGGGTTGAATAACATCAAAAAAAAGATTTGAGATAGCTTTTGTATCTGTAAAATCCAAAAACAATACATTTTTATCTAAATGCTCATCTGCTATCGTTTTTGCAAGATTCATAGTAATCGTTGTTGTTCCTACACCACCATTGATACCTGTAAAGACAGAAACATTACTGTTCCCCTTTCTTTGTTTAATTACATTCTGGGAATTTGTAATATATTGAATAATATCATCAGAATCTATCTGTTCATAATTAAGATAAATATCTACACCTAGTTTTCCGGCTAATAATGAGAAAGCAACATCATCTTTCCCAATAACAATCATATATACATTGTTTGAAAAGTTCATAGTCTCAAGAGCTTGGATATCTTCTAAATTTTCCACTTTGTATAGTAAAACAATATCACGATTTCTATTAGCTGCATAGAAGCTTATAAATTCTTCAATATTTGGAAAGTTTTGCAGTTCTGTATATTCATCCTGGAGATCAAAACAACACTCCTCATGATTTGGTGAAACATATGCTATAACCATCTTTACTCGCCTCTTTTAATATCTAATAATTTATATGTTGATGTTGTCCCTGCTGAGCCAGGAGAAAATCCTTCTACCTCTTTAAGATGTAAAATCAAGCCTTTATGCACTTTTTCTTTATACTCATATACGCTGTATCCTTCATCGCTTAAGAGGTTGTCTAGTTGTGCATCATATGTCTCTCCACCCTCACTCGTTCCTTGTAAAAAGCTTGTAAAACTTGTAAAGGCATTAAAAATAGTCTCGAAAAGACCTTTTTTCTGCTCCCCTTGATTACGCTTACACCAGTCAAGCCAATCGTCTGTAGATACATTTACAATGTCATGTGTACTAAACCAAACAGTTTTTGTCGTTACATTTAGTTCCGAATAAGCATCACTTCCACTACTGCCAAAAAAGCTACTGAAAAAACCACCGTCATCCATATCAAACTCTGTATTTGTCTCTATACCTTTTGTAAAAGTTTGTTTGCCTGACGGCCATGACATGATAAAAAAACTACCACTTGACTGCACAGTACATGATTCCACTTCCGTTCCGTAAATACTTTCTAGGCCTAGTAAAGAAAAATGTTTAAAATCTGTTACCTTTATACCATTTGTCTCTATAAATGTAAGGGGCATCGGATTTATAAAATCAAATTCGGCTGAAACCATTTCAGTAATATTGTTAGATTCTTCCCCAAAGAAAAACCTGAACATAGAACTTGCCATAAATGTAATTGGTTTAAAAAGTTCAGATACTACCGTTGTCTTTCCACTAGTAGCATCTAATTGTGTTTTCTCACTAAGATAGTTATGCCCATCCAAGTTGCCTGCAAGTGTTAAGAGAGTTGTTTCCGTATCTTCTACAACTGAATCAGACTTTACTTTGATGTTTGTCTCATTATTAATGAATGGCATAAACATTGAAAGACCAAAAAAGCTGATCCCTTTACATGTTAAAGAGTCAGGATCGTAACTAAAAAACAATCCGTTACATCCTGTTGTCTCTTCTATAATCTGAGAGTTATAATCAAGTAATGAAACACGTTTTGTACTATCTGCTGTATTTATTTCATTTGTATAAACAGCACTCTCTTTTTCAAGAAGATACTCTTTTTGATGTCCAAAAGTGATATTTGCTATATATCTGTTTCTTTGCTCTGGAGACTCACTTCCTGTCGTATATGTATTAATATCTTTTGAGAAAAAACTGGTAAACATCGATACAAGGTATCCAAAAAATGTTGTTGGCTTTTCACTTGCAGCATCTTCTGCAGTACCTTCACTATAATATTTTCCATCTCTAAATACATCTAGTGCATAAAATGCATCATTATTTGTTGAGTTATAGTTTAAAGCAGCATCAAAAGGGATTCTATATTCTCCTGTTGGAAGTGGGTTACCTATACCGTCTAACTGCATATCGGGATTATTTAAAATACCTTGATTGATCAAGAAAGGTTTTTGTCCCGAACACCCCTGAGAATCAAGTCCCCCATCTTCACATGCATAACTACTCTCTACATTTACACGTACTTTTCCAGAAGTAGCAATTAGATCAAAATTTGTTTCTTCAGAACCGGAACCATTCCATGAGAATTTTGTCCAAAAATGTTTTACTTTAAAATTTGTTGTTTTTATAGAAACTTCTTGATCATACAAACTGTTCCCATACTTATCTTCCCCAAAATAAGTTTCATTTCCAAATGTCACAGTTGTATCTGTTTTCTCTGCTAACAAAGTTGTACCTAAAACTATCATTGACAATATTATCGCTTTTATTTTCAACTTCACTCTCCCCTTTATTCTATGTTATTTGAAACCATAATATATTCAATATAGGCATCAACTTTTTGATTGATCTCATCTTCACTTAAAGTAAGTCCCTGCTCTTTTGCTTCAGATTCAACTTTATGTCTATAACGGACAGCAGATATCAAAAGTTTCTCTTGAAGATGCTGTAAATTTGTGGCATCATTTACATCATGAAGGTTTTCATTTGCACCCCCCATAAAAGCTATAAACCAAAATATAGCCATCACAGCGATCAACAATGGTACTAATGCTGCCGAAGCGTTTCTCATAAAATCCCTATCATATATGCACTAAGTGCTGCCAAACTCATTGCCGGTGCAAAGGCAAACGATTTTCTATGTAACAAAGCTAAAATTAATAGGTGTATCACTCCTGAGAGTGCTATAAAAACACCAACTTGTTCTAAGCCCAAAAATAGTGCGCAAAAAGCACCAAACCTTATATCTCCACCACCAAAAACCATACCAAAGAGTATCGGTATTATAAAGATAAAAACTACTAACCCTACGGCTATGAAGTCCGTCATTACCAGAGTCTCATTACTCCACTTTAATAAACCAATAAATAGTATTGCAGGAATAATAATCTTATCCGGTATCAATCTTTTTTTATAATCAATATAGGAGACAATGCTTGCAATAAATATAAAAAAACTTAATAGCAAGAGACTCCAATTAAAATTAAAGTTTTATAATATTTTGTGATATAAATGTGATTATAGGAGAGGGAACCTTAACTTAAATTGAAATCAACTTAAATAAGGTATTATTATCTAACTTTTTTTGTTATTTTACACAAATTAAAAAAAATGATAATTTTTTGTTATTTTATTCATCAATTATCTATTCGATTATATATAATAAATACTTATTTATTTTTTAATTCGAACTTTCCGACTGCACAAGATACAAAACTTTTTGCTTTGGTAGCATTACTGTCAATAAAACTAAGTTTTTCATCACTCATTGGATATCCAAGCTTTTTTAATGCCGTTCTTAACGTTTCAATATTTTCATCTTTAATATCTAAACTTATCTCTCTTGGCAATACATCAAGATTTACCTCAACTTCACCGAAATCCTCTTTTAATTTTGTTATGAGTGTGTTTGCACATCCACCACACTTTACATTTTCAACTTGAAACGTTTGTTTCATTTTTTCATCTCCTTTTTAATTTGCTCCGCCACTCGAAAAGAGTTTGCATAAATGGTCCATGTATAAGGTACGCTTCCCCCTGTCGGCATAAAACTCGCATCGCTTACATAAAGATTTTCTAGTTCATGGGCCTTACAGTTGCGATCAAGAACCGAGGTGTTCGGGTCATCTCCAAATCTACATCCTCCGGCAACTAAGTTAGGCGGCGGAGCACTTGAGATGTTATACTCTATCTCAACGGCGCCCATCTTTTCTAAAACGTTGAGGGCTTTTTTTGCCAAAAACTCACCCACTTCTATATCCTGTTTATGTCCATAAAGATTGATAACACCTACGGGCATACCGTATTTATCTTTCTCCTCTTTATCAACATCTACAAAACATCTGTCGGTAGGCAACCAGTCGTTAAAAACTTCAAATGTCAAAACACGGGAGGTTGTGAGTCTTTTATGGATTTTCTCCATCAAGGCCTCACCCCACATTAGATTACCCTTGTCATCATACACTTCTTGATTGACACGGGATATAATATTTTGATGTTCAAATAAAAAGTCGATCGTCCCCCCTTTATACAACTTTTCACCCTCTTTATACTCATACCAGTCTTGCAGACTTCTGTTAAAAAAGACTCCAACCTCCATCAACTCTTGTTGCTGTTGTTTTGAAAGCTTTTCAAAAATAAAGCGTCCGCTTCCCATCCCACCGGCAGAGAAGATAAGATTTTTTCCAACTTGGTTATTGTTATTGGCCAAACCGTGTGGAAAGTACTTATCTTTTGAGTTGAGTAGCAATCTTGATGTCTCGATCGCTTGAGCTGCCAATACAAATATCTTCGCATTTACCACGTGGGTAATATTGTGTTTTGTTTTATAGTACGCTTTATTCACCCTCTTCCCATCACTCTCCAAGCGATACACAAAAGCATCTGTAACTATCTTTGCATCACATTTCTGCAGCAGTGCAGCCCTTGCACTCCCCTTTGCTCCGCTGGCACATCCATAACTTCCGCAAAAGTTTGAATAGTAACAGCTGTTGCGCTCTAAGGAATCTTGAGAAAGGATAGCGCGAGGTGTCGGGATAGAGGTGTAACCTAAAGCATCACACGCACGATCAAACCATTTTACGGCACCGTTTGTTTTCAGATCTGGAAATGGAAACTGCGGAGTTGTCCGCTGCTCTTGAAACTTATGTGCAACCACTCTACCGCTCACCCCTATAACTTTTTCCACTTTGTCATAGTAAGGCTCTAACTCTTCATACGATATGGGCCAGTCGACAATATTTGCACCCTCTATTGCACCATAAGTTGAGAGCAGTTTAAAATCTTGCGGTTTGAGTCTATGAAAATAACCACTCATTAAGTTAGAAGAGCCTCCAACCAAAGAACCGTTCCAAAAATTCCAGTTATATTCAGCCCCGTCATAACGATTATACTGCCCATCTTTATATTCATTAATGATATGTTTTTGTTCACTTAGCGGCGGTGTAAACATCTCCCGTCTCGATACGGCCAATTCATCTTTATTGAAATCTTTTTCACTGTAGTACTCACCCTTTTCAAGTACAATAACTTTATACCCTGCACGTGAGAGCTCATACGCGATCGGAGCACCACCGGCTCCACTTCCGACTATACAAATATCATACATCAGATATACACCTTTTTTGGACGGGGGATGCCACCTTGAAACTCTAACCATTTCCAACCGGCTTGTTTATTATTTCCGCCGTAGATCGGGTCACCTAACATCGCTTCAAAGGTGTAATTCATAATATCATACAGAAAACTTTCACCCCACGAAGTTTTTGCAATGCTCTGCAATAAAGATTCACGTTGATGTTTTGCAAGTTTTACATACTCTTTGTGATAAGATTTGATCGATTCTTCATTCAACCATTTCACACCGTTTTTTAAAAACTCTTTATCGCTTTTTGCGATTCTTTTATGCTTGAAGACAATATGCATATATGAGATCACATGGATCTCTAACTCTTCAGCCTGTGGCACAAGATCGTTTTGGAGTACTTTAATCGTTGCATAGGGTGTAGTAACGCCAAAAAGAGTACATCCGTTAAACAAAAAAACCGAAGAGCTTAAAAAGCCGTATTGTAAAAACTTTCTTCTTGAATTATTCATATCAATTATTATATACCTTTTTTATATAATTACATTCTCTTTTACTTACTTTTATCTTTTAAACATCAAATGACTTTTATCCAAATGTTCTATATTTTTTAGCCCTATTATTGCTAAAAGTGAACGTACACCGTGCACTAATTGTGCATGATAATTTGCAATATTATGTGCTTTTTTTTCTACTAAAAATGATGCTCTTTTTCGTTTGTTCTGAGTAGCTAAGCCAACAGGACAGTCTCTGCCGTTTGCACCTGAACATTCCCTTGCACGTATGCATCCTGCACTCATCATAAATGCCCGTGCTATTGCAACATAATCAGCTCCCATAGCAAATAATATCACTGCATCATCAGGTGTTAAAACTTTTTCACTGGCAATCAACTTTACTTGCTCTCTTACTCCATACTCATGTAAAGTTTTATCTGCCAACTCTAAAGCTTCTACAATCCCCATACCTACATTAAGCATCATCTCTAAAGGTGCTGCTCCGCTACCACCCTCTTTACCGTCAATAGTTATAAAGTCTGGATAGTTTTGTGTTTTATCCTCAATATTTTTCTGAATCAGTTTCACATACACTTCAAAATCTTCCTGACTTGATACTACAATCTTAATCCCTACCGGTTTATTAGATAAACTTTTTAAATATCCTATAAATGTGAATAACTCTTCTATTGTGTGGGCAAAGGGAAATTGATTCGGAGAAAAAAGATCTTTATACGGCTCTACACCCCTATAATATGCAATTTCCGGGCTCACTTTGGTTGCAAGCAATTTACCTCCCGTTTGTTTGGCTCCTTGTGCTATTTTAATCTCTGTCATACGACAGAAACTCATTGTTTTTTGATATCTTTGTTTAGAAAAGTTTTTATCTTGGTCTCGTACGCCGTAGAGTCCGCTTCCCATTTGAAAAATAATATCGGGGATATCGTCTGGGACCTCTTTTGGAAACGCTTCAAATTCAGCATTCCAGTTTACTCTGTAAAAAACAAGTTCCTCTTTGTCAAAAAGATAACTATCCGGTGCTTGTGAATAAACAACTAGATGTTTATAAACTTTCTGCGCTAAAGCGTGATTGATCATATATTTCACCACTATATACACAGATTTTGCAAAAAAAGTCCCTTCAAATGTTTCAAAAAACTTGCACTCTCTAGTAAATTTATGGGTATACAAAAAGTTGGATGTTAAACTTCCCTCTCCCGTATTTATCGGAAATCCACCGATGTATGCCCCTTTTGCAAATGCTCGTGTCCCCTCCGGAGAGATAGCACCGTCACTCATGGCACTACGACCAAAAATTGAGCGCGTTGTAAAAGGGTGTTTCAATCCCCTGCCAAATGTAACACTAAAATCTTTTTGTACCTCATCACTATCCAAGACAATATTTGCATTCTTTATCCCGAATTTTGTGTTTTTTATTGGTTGTGAAGGGGAAAATGATGTATAAACAGGTTTCCCCTCTGCGGCATTGTAAACCCATTTCACTTTATCGAATGAATCGTAAAATTTTTCATCACCGAAATATTGGCGCATTGGATCACGTAAAGCATAAAAAATATAACGCAACCTACCTATAAGAGGATAGTTAATCAATAGTTGATCTTCCCTTTGTATATATCTGTCATACACAAATAAAACAATAGATATTATTATAAAAAGCACTAAAAATGCTTTTAATAAAAACATCAAGATAGGAAACTCAACAGCTCCTATCTTATGAGTAAACTCTAATAACGCTTCCATAATTAATTTTTATCTCCGAAAATCATGTTATCCAATGAAAATTTTCCACCTCCATGGGATAAAAAGATAAATAAAAACAACATATAATAAAGAGGAATCTCAAAACCATTATCTCCTGCACTAAAACCATGTGGCAGATGCACTGTAATGATAGCTACGATCATAATAACAATTAACGGTATCGAAATAGCTCTTGTAAAGAGTCCCAATGTTAACAAGACAACTCCTGTTATCTCAGTAGTTGCTGCCATATAAGCATTTAATGTGGGCATTGGTATCCCAATAGTACCAAACCATTCAGCAACGGCCGAGATATCACTCCACTTCATCATAGCCGGTTCATAAAAACCGTATGCAAGTATCAACCTTGCGAACAATAATGACAGAGACTTGAGATATTCAGCAAGTCTCGAAAATTCAAGGTATACATCTTTGATAAGCATAATCTACTCCTCAAAGTGCAGGTGTTACGATCCACATTTTCCTGCACCGCATTTCATACTTTTTTTAGACTCTTTTTTCTTCGCACCGCATTTGCCGTCACGCTTCATCTCTCTGTTGTCCATCATCCCGTTACCGTTACCACATTTGCCATCACGCTTCATCATATTACTGTTACCGCATTTACCGTCACGCTTCATTTCCCTTTTTTCCATGTTACCGTTACCACATTTTCCCATGCCATTTTCCGCACTTAATGTAGTAGCACCAAACGCTACAAATAACATTGCCGAAGCGACTAAACTCATTAATCCTACTCTTTTCATTTTGTATCCTTTTGTATTAAGTTAAAAACATTGTATAATTTTTGTGTGTAGGATTTGTGTAGATTATATAAAAGGTTTGATGTGTATAAAAAAGTATTACTTTTACATGGATGGGGCGGAAGTGACTTTCCCCACTGGCAAAGCTGGTTGGCAAGTGAAATAGCAAAAGAGTACGGATGTGTAAACTTTTTAAAATTCAGCGATTTCGATGCACCTAAACTTGAAAAATGGAGAATAGAAGCACTTCAAGCTATAAAAGAGTTCAAGCCTGATATTGTAATTTGTCACTCTTTAGCAAATACTTTATGGTTTCATTTATGTAATCAAGGCCTTACATCTACGGTAAAACATCTCTACCTCGTTGCACCCCCTAGTTTAAACTGTGAAATTCAAGAGCTTCAAGAGTTTTTTCCCGTTAGCGTTCCAAACAAACTTTATGCAGAAGATACAACACTCATCTATTCTACAAATGACCCCTATATGAAAATAGAAGAAGCGGAAACATTACAAAAAGAGCTCGATGTAAGAACTATAGTGCTTCATAATGCGGGACATATTAATACCCATAGTAATTTTGGGAAATGGGAATGGATTTTAGAAGACGTTCAAGAAAAAATTAAAGAAACGTTCTAATACCTTTCACTATCACTATTCAATAAGATTTAATAGTGATAATGTAAAATCTCACATCTAAAAATAAAAGGGAATTATTAATGTTTTCACTAAGCCTGAGTAAACAAATAAGTTTAGGTTTCACGTTGATCTTAGCAGCTATGATTATGATGGGTATCGTTGCCATCAATAATATGGCAAATGCCACTTCTAATTCAAAAGTTCTGAATGATGCCTATATTCAGGAAGTAGCACTAGCAAGTTTACTAGAAAGAGATTTTGCAAAAGCAAGAATCAGTATGATTAAATTAGGTGCTGGGGATATTGCAAGCAAAGCACAATTCGACAGAAGTTTTGAAACAATTTTTAAAGAGATAGAAGCATTAAAAGCACATGCTATGCAATACCCTCGTTTAAAAGCTCTTAAAAAAGAACTGCCGGATGTTGAGGCGAAACTTGCTGCTTATCAACAAGTAAGTGATGGACTTGAAAAGCTATATAAACAAAATGAAAATAGCGAACTAGAGATCGATAAAAATGCAGAGATCTCAGCTCTTAATAAAAAAGCGACTATGTATGCTCTAGCTGCATTAGATTCTGTTGAAAAAGTGAATAAAGCAGGATTAGCGGGGACACAAAAGCTATCTGAATCATCAATAGCAGCACTGGAGAATTCATCTACATTAATGAGTACTATACTAATTATTTCTATTCTTGTCAGTATAGCCATCGCTTATTTTATCATTATGGTTGGACTAAAAAAACCGTTGGAAAAGTTTAAATCAGCGATGCTGCAAATTGCACAGAACCATGATCTTACTCTTAAAGTTGATACGAATGCACCGCAAGAGATAAATGAGATTGCAACCGGATTCAATACTTTCACAAAAGAGCTTCATGCACTTATAGATAATACGAAGCGCTCTTCAAATGAAAATGCTTCGATTGCACATGAGCTTTCAACAACTGCATTAGGAGTAGGGAACAATGTTGAAAAATCTGTAACGGTTACACAAGAGGCAAACGATACAGCTGAAAAAATCCGTGATGAGATTCAACTATCTATCTCCGATGCAGTTGAGAGTAAAAAAGAGATCATTCGTGCAAATAAGAACTTAACATCTGCAAGCAACGATGTAAGATCTATGAATGCAAAAGTACAGCAAACTGCACAAACAGAGATAGAACTCTCAGATAGAATGAACACACTCTCTAGCGATGCAAATCAAGTAAAATCTGTACTTGAAGTAATTAGTGATATCGCAGATCAGACAAACCTGCTAGCACTCAATGCTGCCATTGAAGCGGCTCGTGCAGGGGAGCATGGACGTGGTTTTGCAGTAGTTGCCGATGAAGTTAGACAACTTGCAGAGCGTACACAAAAATCACTGGTAGAGATCAACGCTACTATAAATGTTATTGTACAGTCTATTATAGATGCAAGTACGCAAATGAGTGAGAACTCTCAAGAGATTCAGGCCTTAGCAATTGCAGCTTCAGAAGTTGAAGATAAGATCAATGAAAGTGTTGAGATTGTACAACTGGCAGTTCAAGCAACAGATTCTACAGTATCTGATTTTGAAGCGACAGGAAAAAGCGTAGATGCTATTGCGACGAAAGTATCTTCTATTAATGAGATCTCAAGTACCAATGCAAGAAATGTTGAAGAGATTGCAGCAGCTGCTGAACATCTTAATTCAATGACAGAAGAGTTAAACAGTAAGCTTGAAGTTTTTAGAACATAATAAAATTGTGCTAATAGGGGCCTCTACTGGAGGTCCTGCGCATATAGAAAAAATCCTATCCTCTTTGGAAGAACCCCTACCCTTTAGTATTGTCATTGCACAACATATGGGTGAAGAGTTTCTTCCAAGTTTTGTCAAAAGACTTTCACTCAAAACAAACCATAAGATTATGCTGTGTGAAGATGGACAAACACTTATGCAAGGGTGCATATATATAGCCACAAACAATTCAAGCATATTGAAAGATTCAAACGGTTTAAAGTTCCAGGTAGTGCATTCAGAAAAGGCACACTTTAACCCTGAAATCAATCATCTTTTCAGTTCGGCAAGTGAGATTACCGCTACACATAAACTTCTTCCTATTTTATTAACAGGGATTGGAGATGACGGTGTACAGGGATGTCAACTCCTTGCCCAGCATGGTGTTAAGTGTATAGCTGAGAGTGAAAAAACAGCTATAGTCTATGGGATTCCTGCTCGGGCGAAAGAGTCTGTTGTAAATATAAATGTCCTGGATCTTGATAAAATTATTGAGGCTATACAAATTTTTGGAGAGAGATAATGTTAAGTTGGTTATTTCCTAAAAAGACACAAACTGAAACACCTGTATATCAAGAGCATAAAGAAGATTTTTCTGATGTTACAATCGTAGCAGAATACTTTAAAGAACTTACCGGTGTTACTTTTGACAAGCAGATCTCTATTCTTAACTCAAAAGCTAAAAGTTTTTGTCAAAACAACAATATATATTCCTATAAAGAGCTATTAAACAAGATATCTCAGGATAAAGTTCTTAAACAGGAACTTATTAACCGACTCACTACCAATGAAACATTTTTCTATAGAGAGTTTAACCAGATAGCTGAACTGGTCTCCCTTATAAAACAAGAGAGTCATCCTGTCAGAATCTTATGTGCACCATGTGCTACGGGAGAGGAAAGCTATTCAATTGCTATAGCACTTTTAGAATCGGGAGTAGCAAGCAACAAATTTAAAATCATTGGAATAGATATTAACTCTGATGCGATTGACAGAGCAAAAAAGGCAAATTACAGAGAACGCAATGTAAGAAATTTATCTGAAGAGCTGCAACAACGTTACTTTATACAAGAGGGGGAGAGCTTCCAGTTAAAAAGCGACATCAAACAACTTGTAGAGTTTCATATTTTTAATATTTTTGAAGAAAGATTCAAAAGTTTAGAAAAGTTTGACTATATTTTTTCACGCAATATGCTGATCTATTTTGATGCAGATACAAAACAAAAAGCAGTTGAAGTGCTCCGCTCAATGCAAAAAGATCAAAGCAAAAAGATCTTCTTTGGACATGCAGATCTTTTTTAAAAGTTGATCTTTACGCGTAAACGTCTAACTTTCCACTCACGGTAGGGGTAACCTCTTTTGTTTGTGTAGCCTGAAAAGCTTGTGCCTTATTCGCTGTTTCATTCGTAGAGTTTAAAAGTTTTGTATCTCCCTGTGATGAGTCTTTCGTTGAAGGGTCAACTCTACCAAACTGTACAGGACTAGAATAAGGGGATTGAAAAAGGTATTGTTTTACTTGCATAACATCCTCCTTAATAGTTTCTATCTTTTCTATTATAGCACTATTAAAAATGTTTTTTCAAGTTTATCTATTTCGAAACTTTACTTTTCCCCTTCTATCAGTTGTTAATCAAGGATCCAAACTGAGAATTTTTTTGCCTTGATCTTGTCATTATTTAATTTTTTACATGCTTTGTCTATCAAATTAGTTTCAATGGCTACATATGCCTGTCTATCATATATATCTATCTTTCCAATAGCACTTCCACTAATAGATTTATCGGCTGTTAAAGCACCTAAAATATCACCTGCACGAAGTTTATCTTTCTTCCCGCCTTCGATCACAAGCGTTTTGTATTTTGCATACATAGTAAAGTTTTCGTCACTTTGAAAATCTTGATCTTCTAAAAGCTCATTTGAATCTTCATCAAAAAGCTCTGCAGTATCATTGCATAAACTTACAGCCAAGCCTTTCATTCCGGCTCTGGCCGTTCGTCCTATTCTATGTGTATAGATCTCTTTTGTATTTGCCATATCATAATTAACAACCATAGCAAGCTCTTTAATATCAAGCCCTCTGGAAGCAACATCTGTAGCAATAAGTACACGGCAAGAGTGATTACTAAACTGTACAAGAGTATCTATCCTGTCATATTGTTCAAGATCACCGTGCAAGGAGAGAGCATCAATATGATTCTCCTGTAAAAATTCTGCTAGTTCATCAGATTCTATTTTAGTGTTAACAAAGACGATGGCATTTTTTGGTTTATAGTGCGCTAACACTTTTAAAAGCGTGTTTTGTTTGTTAGCTGTTTGTACAAATACCTCTTCAATCTCATTTTTCACCTCTTGTTCTTCGGTTGTAATAGAGAGAGGATCTACTTGATATTTTTTACTGATCTCTAAAATCTCATCATCATATGTTGCCGAGAAAAGAAGTGTTTGTACCTTTTGCGGGATATATGAAACTACTCCGTCGATCTCTTCAATAAACCCCATGTCGAGCATTCGATCGGCCTCATCAAGGACAAAACTGTTCAGCTCATCAAGAGATAAACTCCCTTTATTTAGATGTTTTAACACCCTTCCCGGTGTCCCTACGACAATGTGTGCGTGATGTGCCAGGCTACCTAGTTGTTTTCCAAAAGATTCACCACCGATAAGTGTCAGAATTTTAATATTATGTTGAAACTTAGCAAGATTTCTAAGCTCTTTTGCAACTTGTTGTGCAAGCTCCCTCGTTGGACAAAGGATTAAAGACTGGACGCGAAAACGCTTTACATCAATATGGGATAGTACACCTATTCCAAAAGCAGCTGTTTTACCGCTTCCAGTCTTTGCCTTAGCCAATACATCCTGTTTTTCAAGAATTGGACCTATACTTTGTGCCTGGATCTCAGTCATATACTCATATCCGAGCTTTTGTAAGTTCTCCACCATCTTTTTAGATAGATTTACAGATGAAAATTTTTCCCTATTTTGCAAGTTTTTTCTCAATTTCTATACAGTCTGCTAACGCTACTTTTATACTTTGAGGGTCTAAATGATATTTTGTTTCAAAAATAATGATCCCCTCCACATTAAACGCTTCAACATCTTTTACCAATTGAAAGATATCACCTAAAAGACCTTTACCCTCTAAAATTGCATCTCTTACCTCTTGAGATATATGTAGATTTTTCAACAACTCTTCTAAATCTCCTCCGAGTACTACGTTAATCAAAGAGAGTACACCTACAAAATAAGCCTCTCCCAGCATATTAGAACCACTATCAGGTTTTATTATTTTTAATACCTTCTCCATCATTACGGCTCTTGTTTGAATCATCTCCATTAAAGGGGTATGTTCATTTTTATTTGATACAGATTTTGAATAGATCATAAGCATCAGCCATTGTGCCAACTTTACACGTCCAAGCAAGGTAATTACATGGTGAATGCTCGATATCGGTTTCATAAAAAAGAATGCACCCGAATTAATAAACTGCAATAGCTGAACAGAGATTTCAGGATTCTTTTCAAACTCGTTTGTTAGCTCATCAATGTTAGTCTCCTGCATCAACAGATTATAAAGGTGTAAGACATTAGCACGTGATGCTTCAAATTTTTCATTTTCAAGTATTTTCGGTTTTGCAAAATAATACCCCTGAAAATAGTCACATCCTAGTTTTTTCGCTAACTCAAACTTCTCTTGAGTATCTATTTTTGCACCGATCACTTCTATATTTGATCTTTTTAGGTTCTCTATCATAGACTCTGCATTTTTATCTAGTTCTTGTGAAAAGTCGAGTTTGAAGTAGGAGATACAATGGTGCACGACATTGTATTTTTCAAATGTATGGATATTTAAAACAGTATCGGATATACCAAGGGCATAACCTTTATGGTGTAGTTGTTCCATTCTCTCAACAATTCTTTCATCCATCTCAATATCATCAAATAAAGAAAAGATAAAAAACTCATTAGGGATTGTAAAAATCAGGTCACTGAGTAAAAACTTTTCATCTATCTTAATAAAAGCCCGCTTCCCTTTTAAAATCTCTTTTGTCCCAAAACGGTTTAAGATGCTACTGATAACTGCAGAGCTGGCATATCTGTCATCAGTTACTCCACTTCTTTTTTTTGAGTCCCTGTACAACACTTCGTATGCAAATAAAGATGCATCTTCTCTTAAAATTACTTGTCTCGCTAAATATACATGTTCCATAATTTTATTCATCCTTACTCTTCGTAATATAAGTATAGCACAAATACCTTTTTATATTTTTTTAGTTCTGCTAAAATAGGTCTTAGAGGACCAAAAATAATGCATATACTTGTAATGGAAGATGACCCTGTTTTAGCAGATATTCTGGTTGATTATCTAAGTGAGTTCTACACTATAAACCATGCCTATCATTCAGATGAAGTATATACACTACTTGATAAAAACAGTTATGATTTATTTATCTTTGATATTAATGTCGTAGGGAAAAACGGTCTTAAACTATTACAAGAGTTACGGGAGTTTAGTTATACAACACCCACTATTTTCATCACGGCATATAAAGATACAGAACACCTTACACAAGCATTTGAAGCTGGTGCACACGACTATATAAAAAAACCATTTGAACTTGACGAACTACAAGCAAGAATTTTAAATTTAAAACGGATCTTCAATCTTGATCAAAAAGAGCTTATAGAACTCTCTTCAGGTATCACTTTTAATCCAAAAATGAAAACCATTGAAACAGACAATAAAACTGTCTCTCTAGGGCATAAGAATACATTGATACTTGAGTATTTTTTAAAAAATAAAACACGCATTATTTCAAATAATGAACTTATTCAAAATATCTGGGACTATGATTCTTTACCAAGTGAAGCGACACTACGATCGCATATTCGGGACATTAGAAACATTATCGGAAAAGAGAAGATAAAAACTGTTCGTTCAGAAGGGTATATCTATGAATAGGATTACAAAAAAATCGTTTTATTCATTTCTTGCACTCTATCTTATCAGCTCTTTTATCTTTTTATCACTCACTGCATACTGGTTCTATACATCTCAAGTAGCTATGGAGAAGAGTACCAACTTTTACAGAATGAACCATATTGCAGATGTAGTAAGTTCAGAGATAATTCATGCTGCAATGAACAATAAAAAGTTTGAGTTAAAACATTTTGACAAAGAAGCTGTAGCTCTGCTAGATAAAGAAAAAGGTGTAATTGACGGTATGCTTATTCAAAAGGTTGATTTTTCTAAAGATTTTTATATGAATGATATGATGTTTACACTCGTTTCAAAAAGATCAGGAGGGCATCTTGGGATTGAATACATTATTGTTCAAAGTGATGAATATTTCAAAAATATTGCCAAAATAAAAAATAAAATAGCCTATGCAGTTGTCATTACTGCAATTTTAATTATTATGATTGCAGTATTTCTCTCCTACATATTTTTAAAACCTATTAAAGATAAGATGCAAGAGATAGAGGAGTTTGTAAAAGACACTACACATGAACTTAATACCCCTATTACAGCGCTTATGATGTCACTCTCACGACTAAAACAAAAACAAACTTACGATGAAAAAATTCTAAATAACCTCTCTATAAGTACTAAACAACTTCATGATATCTATGCAACCCTTTCTTATGTTAGTTTTGATACAAAAGAGTCTGATGAGACTATCAACTTTTCGAATATTATTCAAGAGCAGATAGAGTATGTAAAAGAACTTCGTAAGAAAAAACACCTTTCAATCATAACAAACCTGCAAGCAGTTCCAATTACAATTGCACCAACTAAAGCAAAAATGCTTATCAGTAACCTACTTGGAAACGCAATCAAATATTCACACCAAAATGGGACTATTACCGTTACTACGACTCCTGAGTATATGTCTATAGAAGATAATGGAATTGGTATTGAGAAAGAGAAATTAAAAACTATTTTTACAAGATATGTAAGAGCTTCATCTTATGGTGGAGGATTTGGGATAGGACTTAGTATTGTCAAACAAATTGCACAAGAGTATAACTACAAAATTGAGATCGATTCAAAAGTTGGAATCGGGACTAAAATAACTATCTATTTTTAATACCGTATATCTCTGCTCTTTGTAATACTAGCTCAGAATAACCGAGCATTGTATGTTTTTCTGCCATTTTTCCGTTTTGATTAAAGACTACTTGTGTTCTCTCTTGCATCTCTCTAGCCTCTTTATATTCAGATTCATTTACTTTATAGAGTTCATTTACAACTGCTATTTGGTTAGGGTGAATAATGGTTTTAGAGAAAAGTCCCTCTTTTAGATCACGTAAAACATCTTTTTTAAAACCCTCTTCATCTTTAAAACAAGGGTAAACTCCACCGCTGATCGCAAAACCTTCACTTTTAAAAATAGAGAGGAAGTTTCCAAGCACAACATTCGTTACACTAAAATCAAATATAGACTCATCACACCCTCTTCTCATCGCAAGTTGTCGCAACATATCTTCAAGGCCGAATCTTACTAACAAAATCTTCTGTTTGTTTGTTATCAATAGCTTTTTCAAACACTGTAATTTTTCACTATCAAAGAGCTCTTTTCCCTCTATACTAGGCATTATGTAAAAGTTTGTACCCTCTAGCAGTTCCAAATACTCTTGTGCATTTGTTAGTGAAAACTTTGGCAATATAAAGCCATCAACAGTGTCAATACTAGAGATTTTCAAAAGCTCTTTTAGATGGTTTTGATCTTTAGGACGTAGAAAAAGATAGAGAGATTTGCTTTGACGTTTATCAAGTAGACTCTTAACTATTTTATACGCACTTGAAAGCTCTGCTTGCTCAAGTCCATCTTCAAAATCAACCACTAATGACTTTAATTCAGGATATTTATTATGATAAAGAATTTCATTAAGGTTTTTGTGTGAAGCGGGGATAAACAGCGTCCCACCAAGTTTAAGATAGTTGATTGTTTGATTCATAAAAACATTTTACTATGACACTAAAAAAGTGTCAAGTAAAATGGTATAAGTGAGATTAGATAGGTAATACGCGGATTTTATCTGAAAGTTTCTCTTTAAGAGTACTTTCAATCGCATATAGTGTACCAGTAGCACTTGAAGCACAACCGCTACATGCACCAAGGTAACGGATATAGATATCAATATACGGATCAGCTTTTTTGATATCGATAATCTCCATATCTCCACCGTCCATAATTAGGAATTGACGAACATTCTCATCGATGATAGCATCAACAGCTTTGATCTGTTGTACTAATGTCATCTCTTCAAATTTACCGCCGCCCATAGCTTGAGCATCAGCAGCAGCTTTCATTTTTTCTTCATCCATCTCTTTACGAGTATCTGCTAAGATATCTACTAAATAGTAATCCATAGCTTCGTGTCCACCAGGCTTAATACAAGATTTACAGAATCCACCCGCTTTTGTATAGTCAGTGATCTCTTCAACAGTTTTAAGGTCGTTTAGCTTGATAACCTCTTTAAGAGTATTTAGAGATACACGTGCACATTCACAAACAATGATCTCCTCTTCAAAACTCTCTGCATCAACACCTAGATAAAGTCCTGCAGCTTTTTTGATAACATCGTAAGCCATAACCGAACAGTGCATCTTTTGTGGTGGAACTGCCGGAGTTTCCGGATCGTCACGAAGAGCCATCTCAACATCGATATTTGTAATTTTTACAGCTTCTTGTACAGTTTTACCGATACAAAGCTCAGTCATTACATCAGATGAAGCGATCGCAGTACCACAACCGAAAGATTTAAATTTAGAATCTATAATCTTATCAGTCGCTGGATCGATCTCCCAGTATAAACGTACAGCATCACCACAAGATTCCGCACCGAAGTCAGCAACAATAAGTTTGTTCCCGCGTGACTCTGCATCTGCTTCAAAGATCTCCCCTTGGTGTTGAGGATTGTTCATTAATGTCGTTACTTTATTTGAATACGCGTCCCAAAGAGACTCGCCTAACATATCAGCCTTAGCCATAATTTTCTCCTATTATTTAATTCTTATAATTTTTAATGGTGATGATGAAGTTCACACTCTTGAACTTCTCCACCTTTTGTCGGTGCTTGTTTAGCAAATGAACTTGAAATACCTCTAAGTCTTGCAACTGCATTTTTGAAATGTGAAATCACATAATCAACCTCAGCATCAGTCGTAAATCTTGAAAGAGATAAACGGATACCTGTGTGAGCAAGTTCATTGTCAGCTCCAATCGCCAGCATAACAGTATTTGCTTCTAGGTCTTCCGATGCACATGCAGAACCAGTTGAAGCTCCAATCTCACCGTTATTTAGATCCCAAAGCATACCTTCACCCTCAACACCTTTAATAGATATCAAGATAGTGTTTGGTGTACGGTTGTCTCTATTACCAACTGTAAATGTATCGCTTAACTCTAAAAGTGCATCTTCCAAGCGATCACGTTTAGCACGGATTTTAGCCATTGTCTCTTCGATATTTTCAGTAGCAAGCTCTAAAGCTTTTCCCATACCGATGATATACGGAACATTTAAAGTACCTGAGCGGCGTCCACCCATTTGTTCACCACCGTGCATTAACGGAGATAACTCTTGTGAATCTTTAATATATAATCCACCAATCCCTTTTGGTCCATGGAATTTATGTGCAGAAAACGATAAAAAGTCTACATGTACATCTTGTAAATCAACCGGAATCTTACCAACAGCCTGTACACCGTCTGTATGAAATAACACACCCTTCTCTTTACAAATTTCACCGATCTCTTTAATAGGGTTGATCATACCTGTTTCGTTTGATGCCCACATAACCGAAACTAAAGCAGTTTTGTCAGTAATGAACGATTTTACAGTATGTGCTTCAACCACACCCTCTTCATTTACCGGGAGATATGTAACTTTTACACCTTGTTCCTCTAAAAATTTACATGTAGAAAGAATCGACGGGTGCTCAACTTCAGTCGTTACGATGTGGTTTTTATCACCATTTAATACGTGATCAATCCATACAGATTGTAAAACCCAGTTATTTGATTCTGTTGCACATGATGTAAATACGATATCATCATTATCACTTGCATTGATCGCTTTATATGTTTGATTGATTGCATTCATTAGTGCCGGATGCGTAGATGAACCAAATTTATGAAGTGAGTTTGGGTTACCATACTGCTCAGAAAAGAATGGTAACATCGCTTCTACAACTTTTGGATCACACATTGTAGTAGCATTGTTGTCTAAATATACTTGCATTATTTTACCTCTTAATATTAAGAATGATTTTCATTCTTTTTAAATAAGACAATTTTTGTCCTCTTTTAGTGTTGACATCATAATAGCTTTATGGTTATGAATAGCTTAAGTAAAACTTACACCCGATTTGACTTAAGAATTAAAACAGCATATAATTTCGCCATGTGTAATTTTAATAACCTCAATGATGATACAAAAATAGTAGTCAGCATCTTTATGAAAAAGGCTGCCGAGAATGTTGGGGGTATAAACTATCTACTCTCTTTAATAGAAGCAATAAGAAATAAGGCACTGCCACTAAGCAGTACAAAAATGCAAATCGCTTCAAATAACTCTCTAATTAAATGGAATAAAGTGATTTTTAAAGACAAACTTGATCTGCTTGATAAGATCTTGGTTTTACATAGAGAATCACAAAACAGAGAATTTAACCTTTTAGATGAACCAAGTCAAAAAAAGAAAAAAAAGGTTATAAACCTTATTAAGACACTCAAACCAATCGAATTTGTTGTCACACCGCAAAATCCAAAAGATGGTGGTGGCTTTAGTTTTGGTGTTTTTGACACGATAGATTTTGATAATGATCTCGTAAAATTCAATCCTATCTTTTTAGCAATCTTTTTTTGTTCAACGGAGTTTACTAAAAAAGCTATTAAATATGAAAGCTAAATCATCTGTGTTTAAACCTCTTATGTTATAATCGCGAAATTATTTTCAAAACCAAAATCGCACTAATGCGATGAGCTTTCTGCTGAAGAAAACCTAGTGTTAACGTAGATAAAGGAATTATTTCCTTATATCGTGTCAAATAAAATACAAGGTTTCCTTCATTTTATACAATAAAATTAAGGAATAAACTATGGGACAAACCATAACTGAAAAAATATTTTCTGAACATGTTGGTAAAGAGGTATACGCAGGCGAAATCGTTCGCTCACCAATCGACATGGTTATCGGAAATGACATCACTACACCTATCTCTATCAAAGCTTTTGAAGATAGCGGTGCAGAAAAACTAGCAAATCCTGATGGATTCTCAATCGTACTTGATCACTTCATCCCTGCAAAAGATATCGCTTCAGCTAACCAAGCAAGAATATCTCGTGATTTCGCTAAAAAACATAAACTTAAAAACTTTTTTGATGAAAAAGATATGGGAATCGAGCATGCACTTTTACCTGAAAAAGGTCTTGTAGTTCCTGGTGATGTAATTATCGGTGCCGATTCACACACTTGTACACACGGTGCTCTTGGAGCATTCTCAACTGGTATGGGTTCAACTGACCTTGCATTTGCTATGATCACAGGCGGTAACTGGTTCAAAGTTCCTGAAACTATCAAAGTAAACCTAAGCGGAAAACCTGGGCAATATACTACGGGTAAAGATATCATCCTAGAGATCATCAGAATGATCGGTGTTGACGGTGCACTTTACAAAACTTTAGAGTTCACTGGTTCAACTATTCCTCACTTAAGCATGGATGACAGATTCTCTATGTGTAACATGGCTATCGAAGCTGGTGCAAAAAGTGGTATCGTTGCGCATGATGAGATCACTGCAGAATTTTTAGCAGACAAAGATTTAGCTCGCGCGCCGAAAATCCACCAAAGCGATGCGGATGCAACATATTGTATGGAACTTAACATTGAAGTTGATAAACTTGATCCTGTTATTGCATACCCGTTCTTACCGTCAAACGGTCACTCTGTTGTTCAAGCGGTAGCTGATAAAATCAAAGTTGATCAAGCATTTATCGGTTCATGTACAAATGGTCGTTTAGCAGATTTAAAAGTTGCAGCTGAGATCTTAGAGGGTAAAAAAGTACATGAAGATGTAAGACTTATCGTTACTCCTGGTACACAAAAGATCTTACGTGAAGCTACAAAACTTGGATATATTGATATAATTGTAGATGCAGGCGGTGTTGTGAGTAATCCAACTTGTGGTGCATGTCTTGGTGGTTACATGGGTATCCTAGGAGACGGCGAAGTTGCAATCTCTACAACAAATAGAAACTTCGTTGGGCGTATGGGCTCTAGAAGTTCAAAAGTATATTTAGCAAACTCTGCGGTAGCAGCAGCTTCTGCGATCACAGGATATATTACAGATCCTAGATAATAAAACTATAAGGTAAATGAGACTAAACTTTATCATACTATCGAGTTTAACTATGTTATTAAACTTATTTAAAGGGGTTCAGATGAAGAAGTTTCTATTACTTTCAGCCTTAGTTTCTAGTGTACTGCTAGCAGAACAAAAACAATATGAAATCTCTCCAATGATCGGATACGATCTGACGGAGGGCAACATTGACATTAAAAACAATGGACACTTTTTAGGTGGCTTAGAAATACAGTTCAATTCACCTAACTCAAAAATCTCTCCTGAATTTTCTATTCTTTATTCACCGAAAGCGAAATATGAAGCCAGTGGTGACTCATCTATCACTCGTGGTGCATTTAACGGTGTTTATACCTTTGATACAATAAATAACTTTGTACCCTTTGCAAAAGCAGGTATCGGTATTGAAAATGTAGGTAATGAAACTGAAGCAAATCAAGACGGCTTTTTTCTAGATGCAGGTGCAGGTGCGAAATACTTCTTCAGTGAAAACTTAGCTTTAAAAGCAGAAGCTATTTATCTTGCAAAATATGCAAACCAAAATGCAGGTCACTTTGACAGTAACTTGATAGCTATGGTTGGCTTAACCTTTGCATTTGGTGATTCAACTCAGCCACAACCAAAAGAGGAACCAAAACAAGAAGTTGTGAAAGAAGAACCAGTTGTCACTCCTGAACCAGTTGACGGTGATGATGACAACGACGGTGTTTTAAACTCCAAAGATCAGTGTCCGGCATCTCCTGCCAATGTTACAGTAGATACAAACGGCTGTGAAGTTGACAGTGATAATGATGGCATAGTCGATTCAAAAGATCAATGTCCAAAAACAAAACTAGGTGTAAAAGTTGACGAAAATGGGTGTGATATCGATACTGATAAAGACGGTGTTGTAAATGCCAAAGATATTTGTCCAAATACACCATTAGGCGCTGATGTAAATGATGAAGGTTGTCCTAAAGAGGTAACACTAAACATCAATTTTGCAACAAACTCTTCAACTATTAAAGAGTCCTCATCTGCACTTCTTGATCAATATGCAAAATTCTTAACGACATACACAAACTACAGTGCACACATAGTTGGACATACTGATGATCGCGGTGCCGCTGCATATAACAAAAAACTCTCAGAAAAAAGAGCAAATGCAGTAGTGCAAGCACTTATAGCAAAAGGTGTTGATCCTAAGCAATTAACTTCAGAGGGAATGGGCGAAGAGAAACCTGTTGCCGACAATAAAACTGCTGAAGGTCGTTCGCAAAACAGAAGAATCGAAGCACAGCTGACTAGACACTAAATGTTTGTTATTCCATGCGTCATCTTTGCAGGCGGTAAAAGTTCACGAATGGGAGAAGATAAAGCACTTCTTCCATTTGGCCCTTCACCTACCCTAACACAATACTTATATAATAAACTCTCAAAACTCTTTTGCAATGTTTATATCTCTACAAAAACAAAAGAGAAGTTTAATTTTGATGCAAATTTTATAGAAGATCAGCATCAAGAACTCTTCGCACCAACTACCGGTTTTATCTCAAGTTTTTCTCTATTAGATGCAGAGAGTTTTTTTGCAATCAGTGTAGACACCCCTTTTATAGATGAGATAATCATCCAAACCCTCCTTGAACATGACCAAGATACAAATGATGCGACAATCGCTACACTAGAGGGTAAAATGCAGCCTCTTTGCGGTATCTATCACCGCTCTTTGCTCAAGGCTTTTATTGATATGGAGAAAAACAATATCCATAAACTCGGATACCTACTAAAAAATTCCAATACAAAACTTGTCGACTTTACAGATCAAAACAAATTTTTAAACCTTAACAATAAAGAGGAATATCAAAAAGGATTGGAAATTATTAACACCTCTTTGATATAATAGTGAAAAAAGTAAAGAACTAAAATATGAACTTAACGCATTTAGATGAAAATCAAAGACCAAAGATGGTCGATGTAAGTGACAAGGACGAAACGACACGCGTAGCTGTTGCAAGCGGTATAATAGAGATGAGTCAAGAGGCATACGATGCCATCGTAAATGAAACGACAAAAAAGGGTCCGGTTCTACAAACTGCAGTGATCGCTTCAATTATGGGTGTTAAAAAAACAAGTGACCTTATCCCAATGTGTCATCCTCTAAACCTTAGTGGTATCAACTGTGATGTAGACGAGTTACCTGAGCTTCCTGGATTTAAACTGACAGTTACAGCAAAACTCAAAGGACAAACGGGTGTTGAGATGGAAGCCTTGACAGGGACATCTGTTGGACTTTTAACAATCTACGATATGGTAAAAGCGATCGATAAAGGGATGATCATCCGTAACGTACAACTTGAAGCAAAATCAGGAGGAAAAAGTGGAGACTTTAAACGATAGACTAAAAGGTGAAAAGCTAGAGCTTACATACCCTTGCTCTTGGTGTTATAAAGTGATAGCAACTGAAAAAGCTGCACTTGAACAAGCAGTGAGGGATGTTTTACTTGAAAGAGAACATAAACTGACTCACTCAAACAACTCAAAAACCGGAAAGTATGTAAGTATGAATCTTGATTTGTTAGTACACAATGAAGATGATAGACAATTTATATATGATGCTTTAAAACAACATCAAAATATAAAAATGGTGTTATAGGAGTATATGATGGAAAATAGTAAATTACAAAAAGATGTAGATAGTTTTTTTGGAGGCCTTGATCTAGAGAGTGTTGATACGCAAAAAATTGAAACACTTACTACTCAGATTATCAATAACCAAATCTCCGATATTGAAAACGAACTCGAAACCCTTTTAAAGAAGAAAGAGGAACTTGAACGTTCTATAGAAAAAAAGTCTGAAGAGATTCAAGAGAAGAAATATGAAGTTTTCAATGCTATAGAAGAGAAACTACAAAACTCTCCATCTGCTTTTACTAAGCTCCATCAAGTAAAACTCCAATCAATTGACCTCTACGAAATTTTAAGTGAAATAGTAGAATCAGCCATTATTACAGCTCTTGAAAAAGAGCGTGACAGTGATTTTAAAGAGTATTTGATCGAGACAATTAAAGAAATCACTTTTGAATCTATCAAAGAGGGTTCACTCAATACTATCCGTATCAGAAAGATCCTCTCAACTATCCTTGCGATTGCAATAGATGTCGCTGAAGCTGAACCAAATAAAGCACAAGAGATTTTAAGTGCGACAACAAAAGGGATGCGTTCAGGTCTTATTAAATCAATCCATAGATTTAAAAAACGTTTAGCGTATATGCCTATGGAAGCAAAACATATCTTGATCGAAGACTATGATACTATTATGGAAGATCTTAATCAGACAGATACTATCTTCTCTCAAGTTGTAATAAACCAGGCTTCACAAAGCTCATCTGTAGTTCACAAAATTCTTCTTGATATTAATAAAGAGATGAAATATGACCTTGAAGAACTGCTTACAGTTTCTAAAGAGACAGCTGAAGTGATGAAAAATAAATTTGCAAACTTTGCAAAACTTGCTGTTAAAAAAGCTGATTCTGCTATACATTCGCAAAAAGCGCAAGAAGCAAAAAGAATGGGTAAACAAGCATTTGAAACTGCAAAATTTGCACTTGGAAGTGCCATAAAAACAGCTAAAGACGCAATTGATAAAAAGAAGAGTTAAATTACAATTTTTTATGTTAGAATAAAGCTGAATTTCAAAAAACTTCAATATAATGTGATAATTTTATAATAAAGGAATTCATTATGATGTTACACCCGGCAACGGCACATTTCGCTATGGTACTACCAGTAGTTGCATCAGTCTTCGGTCTTGCATATCTAGTAAGCAAATCAGAAACTATGTCAAAAATTTCAGCACGTACAGCTCTATTTGCAGCTATCGCAATGGTAGGTGTATGGTATACGGGAAGTGAAGCTGGTCCAAAAATTTTCAATTTTCTTAGCGAAGCAGGAAAACATGAGCTACTTGAACATAAAGAGCTAGGTCTTTATTTAGCAATCGCAATGTCTATAGTTGCTCTTATTCAGATAGCGGGTTGCCAACTACGTAAGTTTGGCCTACAAGCATTCGGTGTTATTTTAACTGTCGTAGTTATGGCTGTAACATTTATCCAAGGGAAGCACGGTGGTGAAATCGTTTATGAACACGGTCAACCATTCCAAATGACTCAACTTGAAAAATTTGTTTCTAGTGACGAGCTAGAGATGGCTGAAGATGTAGAAGAAGTAACTACTTTAGTAAAAGAAAAAATAACTACAATCTCTGAAGAAACTTGTGCAAAAATTGGTTGTAAATCAGATGATGAAGAATCTGAGGATGAGGAATAACTAACTCATGGATGCAAATGCTCAAATTGAGAAAATCAAAGAGGCTTTTAAACAATATGAAGCCGGTGAGCAAACAACAAAGGATCTCCTTCAATACATGAAGGAGTCCTCAGCTTGGCTTACAGAAAAGATAAATAAATGAATATATTAGTTACGCAAGTTTTTGAAGATCAGATGAAAGAGATTCTCGAAGAAATGATACAAAACGATCCTAACTCCGTAAAAGGGTTTAAGATGTATCTAGATACTATATTGTTAAACATCCCTACTAAAGATAAGAAGTATAAACAATCAAAACTTTTCGATGATGAAAACATAAAAGATGTAGAACATGAGGGTTTTCGTATCCCTTTTTATCACAATAAACAGAAAAACACTTTTGTCATACTAGGAATCATAAAAATATAACATAATTCTTATAATAAAAATGACTCATTCTTATATTAATTTTTTTTTACACAAAAAGTGTTTCATATTGTAACACTATTTCCAACAAAATCACCCTATTATCACATAATTTTCACAAATGCAGTATAATTAGTTTTGCTAAAATTTATAATTAAGTATAAAATGGCATAATACCTGTTCGAAATTCGGAGTACATTATTAACTTAAAATATGTAATAAACAATTTAACAAAGGAGAAAATGTGGATAAAAAATCTCAAGAAAACATAGATAATTTATCTAACAGTACTGAAAAAAGTATTGGCAGAAGAGACTTTTTCAGAAAAACAGCTGCTATGGCTGGTACTGCAATAGCTGGTACTTCGCTACTATCGTCTAATGCTATGGCGAATGAACATGCTGGTGGAAATGGTGAAGAAGCTATTCTTGGAACACCAGAGTGGGCTACAAAATGGGGAGATCCTGTTACTAAAAACCTTTACGGAATGCCTTCAAAATATGAGCACAATGTAACTAGAAGATATACTAAGCTACTAGCATCTGGTAACTTTAGAGCTTCAATTGCAGTAACACCTATTCAAGAATCAATGGGAATTATTACTCCAAATGGATTATTCTTCTCTCGTTGTCACGGTGGTGTTGCACACATCGATCCTAATGAGCATAGATTAATGATTACAGGTTTAGTGGAAAAACCTTTAGTATTAACTATGGAAGAATTAAAAAGATATCCAAGTGTAACTCGTACACACTTCATCGAATGTCCGGCTAATGGTGGACAAGAGTGGAGAGGACCACAATATAACTCTTTACAATTCTCTAAAGGTTTTATGTCTTGTGCTGAGTGGACTGGTGTTTACATCAAAGATATCTTAAAAGACCTTGGGGTAAAACCAGAAGCTTTATGGATGCTTGCAGAGGGTGGCGACTCATCTAAAATGGGTAGAACAATCCCTATGGAAAAAGTTCTTGACGATGCTATGATCGTTTGGGGACAAAATGGTGAGGCTCTTCGTCCAGAGCAAGGTTACCCAATTCGTTTACTTGTTCCAGGTTGGGAAGGTAACTTATGTGTTAAATGGTTAAGAAGATTAGACTTCGCTAGTGAGCCATGGTACTGTAAAGAAGAAACTTCTAAATATACTGTTCTTAAACCAAACGGTCATATTATGCAACACACTTATGCAAATGAAGTTAACTCAACTGTAACTTCTCCATCACCAGAAATTGACTGGTCAAACCTAAAAGATGGTGATATTGTAGAGATCGAAGGTCTTGCATGGTCAGGTATGGGTACAATCACTGGTGTTGATATCTCATTTGACGGTGGTAAAAACTACGTTGAAGCTGAACTAAAAGGTCTTGTATTACCTAAATGTTGGACACGTTTTAGCTATATGCATAAATACAAAAAAGGTGAAGAACTATTACTTACTTCACGTGCTACTGATGATGCTGGTTATATCCAACCAACAATTGATCAAGAGCTGACTAAAGTTGGTGTTGAAGCGGTTTACCACAGAAATGCTGTTGAAACTTGGAAAGTTGAAAAAGACGGAACAGTAACTCACGTTCAAATCCGTTCAGAACTTACTCGTGACAAAGACGGTAATGTTGTAATTGAGAAAAAAGGAGAAGCGTAATGATAAAAATTAGTAATAAGTTATTAGTATCAGCTTCTGTAGCTGCATTAGTATCATTTGGTTTCTCTGGATGTATGGAAACTTCTGCACCAGTTAAACATGGTATGGATGGTGGTGTATACTATCCAATAGCAAACGGTAAAACTGGTCCTTACCATGTAAATACTACAGCTCACGACATGACTATTAATAATGGTCGTGTACCAACAGAAGACGAGTACAATGCTTGGAATTCAGATGTAATGCCAGATGGAACAGGTTTACCAGAAGGTGAAGGTACTGTTGAAGAAGGTGAAGAAGTTTACGAAGCAAAATGTGTAATGTGTCACGGTGACTTTGGTTCAGGTGGTGGTGGTTATCCAGCACTTTCTAAAGGTAATGCATACGCAATGTACGAAACTTTAACTCGTCAAAGACTAAAACCAGATACTGATGGTCCATCAAGATTCTTCGGAAGCTATTGGGCACAAGCTAGTACAATGTGGTGGTACATTAAAGATGCAATGCCACACCCAGCAACTGACACTTTAACAGACGATGAAGTATACGCTTTAGTAGCATATGTATTGAATGTTAATGAGATGGAAATTGACGGTGTACCTGTAGATGAAGATTACGTTTTAAATCGTGAAAACTTCTTAAAAATCAAAATGCCTGCTAAAGACGTTTATGAACCTGTAATCGATGGTCCACAAGGTCCAGAAAATGTACGTGCTTACTATGCAAATCCAGATAACTTTGGTGCTGTAAAAGTAAAAAGAAGTGAACGTTGTATGACTAACTGTCAAGAACCGACTGTTCATGTAGCTGAGATTACTGTTGGTATCAGTGACTTCCATCCACCAATGTCAGCTGTTAGAGATTTACCAGCTGAAGAAGGAAGTTCTTCTTTTGATGCAAAAACTGCTTATACAGAAGCTTGTGCAATGTGTCATGACACTGGTGCAGCTCCAGCTCCTGGTGATAAAGGTGCATGGGCTCCATTACTAGCTAAAGGTATGGATGCTGTTTATAAAAATGGTCTAAACGGTACAGATGCTGGTATGCCAGCTAAAGGTGGTTCATCACTAAGTGATAAAGAATTCAAACTTGTAGTTGACTATATAGTTAACCAAAGCAAATAAATCTCAATTAAAGGAAAGATTATGGAAAGAAGACAATTTTTAAGTATGACTTTAGGTGCATTAGCTTTAGCTGTTGTACCTGCAAGCGTAAGAGCTGAGGATTTCAGAAAATCAAAACCAGCTGTATGGACTGCACACACTGTTGATGATGCTATCATGGCAATGTATGGTAAAAAAGATTTAACTATGAGCAATGTTAAATTAACAGCTGCTAAAGTTCCATCTGATAGCCCTAAAAAAGCTGTTGCATCTAACGGTGGTGCAATTCCAGTTGATTTTTCAGTATCTGTTCCTGCTAAAACTGTAGCAGTATTCCAAGATGCTAACCCAGAAGCTGCTGTATGTGTATACACTGTATCTAAATATGATGCAATGAACTACTCAATCAAAATTAAAATGGCTAAATCTGGTACTATTACTATCGTAGCTGAAGGTACTGACGGTAAACTTTATGCTGCTAAACAAACTCTAGATGTTGCTCTTGGTGGATGTGAAGGTTAATCCCTTTTCATATATTGATTTAAAAAAGAAAAAATATAAGGAATAAATATGTCAGCAATTAAAGTAAAAGCAAAATTAAAAGGCGGTGTAGTTTCTGTTAAAGCAATGGCTAAACACGAAATGTCTACATATAACATGGCTGAGAAAAAAACTGGTGATAGAGAAAATGCTAACTTCATTACTCATATCTCTGCTACAATCAACGGTGAAACTGTAATGGATATGTCAACTTCTCAGTTCTTATCTAAAAACCCTATCTTTAAATTCGACCTTAAAGGTATCGGTGCTAAAGGTGACGCTCTTGAGATGGTTGCTGTTGATCGTAAAGGTAACACTCTTAAAGGTAAAGGTAAAATTAAATAATTTTATCCTAAAATTCCCCCTCTTGGGGAAACCTACTCTCTTCCCTAATAAAGCTTCCAAATTCCACAAGGTTTAATTTTATGTTAAAAAAATCATTACTAAGTATTTTATATATTTTTATATTGTCAGTAACTCAACTCTCAGCAGAAATAATTGATATTGATAAAGCTGTTCTTGCATCTAAAAAAAGTGGGAAAAACCCTCTTGTATATCTTCATAAAACAGGTTGTCCATACTGTGAAAGACTTGAGGAGTTTACTCTTGATGATGATGATGTAGATCAGTATATCAAAGATAATTTCACTTTTATTATAATTAACGTTTCACATAAAGAAGATATTGTTATATATGATCATGAACAAACAACAGCAAAAGCATTTGCTGAAAACATCGGTTATAACTTCTACCCTTCTGTATTGTTTTTCAGTAATTCAGGTGAGCTTGATCACGGTAGTATCGGTTATATCGAAGAGAAAGATTTTCTTATAATATTAAAGTATATGAAAACAGGCGCATTTAAAACAATGAGCATAGATGAGTATAAAAAGAAAATTGGTTTTGTTGAAGAGAATAACGGTGAACAAATAGATAAGAGACAAAAACTATGAGTGGAAAAGTTTTAAAACTATTTGTTACATCTGATGATGAGCAAAAGACAAGATTAACTCCTGAAACTATTACAGTTGATAATGATGGTGTAGTAGAGGATAAATTTTATAAAAAAGATTTAATGCGAGCTATTCTAATTACATCTATAGACAGCTATAACTTAGCTAAAGAGAACGGTGTAGAGATAGAATATGGGCTTTTAGGTGAAAATATCCTTATTGATACAAACCCTTATGCATTAGTTCCCGGTCAAACTTTAAAAATAGGTGATACCATTTTAGAAATTACACAAAACTGTACCTTATGTAAAGGGTTATCTACAGTAAGTTCAAAACTACCAAAAATATTAAAAAATGATCGTGGTATCTTTGCAAAAGTAATAAGCGGAAAATCCTCAATCAAGATTGGTGATACTGTAGAAATCTAACTCTATTAATTAATTTTATTTATATCAAAAAAATGTTACATTTCTTCAAAATAACACAATTGAAATCATTGTAAACTGCATATTGAAATAATAAAAGGAGATTTTTGAACTTATCAAATTTTTTAAATAAGTATGGGGAAGAAGTTCCCGGATATGATGTAAGAGTTATTAACGAAAGAGAAGCAAGAGCTGCAGCAGGTATACTTGGTACCCTGGGAATCATGGTTATCTTTATCGGTATAGGATTTAATCACATCATTGTAGCGAGAGTATATATTGCATTTTTATGGTTTGAATTTCTACTTAGAATTACAAAACCGAATTATGCACCATCTTTACTACTTGCAAGGTTTTTTGTACAAAATCAAAAGCCAGAGTATGTAGGTGCAGCACAAAAGCGTTTTGCATGGGCAATTGGCTGGTTAATCTCATTTCCTATGATCTATTGGTTTGTGCTTAATTGGGATATTACTTTTTACAAAGTTTTAATTTGTGTACTATGTGCAACTTTAATGTTTTTTGAAAGTGCTTTTTCAATATGTTTAGGATGTATGTTATACAAATATATCAAAAAAGAGGATCCTCACTATTGCCCAGGAGGAGTATGTGAGGTTCGTAAAAAAGAGCCTATACAAACGTTTAATCTTATGCAAAAGATTGTGGCAGCTGCGACTGCTATTGGTTTAACGGTAGGAATATATCTTTTCCTTGCATATACTGAACCTAAAACATTCTTCGGAGAGTTTCTCCATGAAGCAGTACTGACAGATGCACAGCTCCAAGCACAAAAAGATGCAGCTTATGAAGCTGAGATGGCAGCGGAATTTGGAGATGATGAGGATGAAGAGGAATAATTCCTCTTATCCCTATTTATAATACTTTACAACTCCGTCCATCTTTGAACCCATATTTAAAAGTACCATATCTGCAATTACAAGAGCAGCCATAGCCTCACAAACAATAGTTCCACGAATAGCTACACAAGGATCATGACGCCCTTTTAAAGAGAAGTCTACCTCCTCATTAGTCGTAGTGATAGTATGTTGTTCTTGAAAGATAGACGGTGTTGGTTTAAAGTACACGTTAAGTACAATATCATCACCGTTACTGATCCCGCCAAGAATTCCACCTGAGTGATTTGACTCAAATCCATTAGCACGTATTTGGTCATTGTTTTGCGAGCCTAGCGTTTTAGCACTCAAACACCCATCACCTATCTCAACAGCTTTTACGGCGTTTATACCCATCATAGCATCAGCTAAAACACCATCTAATTTATAATAAAGTGGTTGTCCTAATCCAATAGGTGCATTTTTAACAACAACACGGCTAACACCGCCAACAGAATCATGTCTCTTCTTAGCTTCTAAAATTGCATCTTTTTGTGCCTGTTCTACATCAGAATCAAGTGCATAAATAATACTATCCTTTACACCTGCATAATTAAATTTCTCAGCTTTTATCCCTGCAACTTCACTAATACCACTTAACACTTCAACATCAAGCTCTTTAAGCATCAGTTTTGCAATTGCACCTGCAGCTACACGAGCAGCTGTTTCTCTTGCAGAACTTCTTCCGCCGCCGCGGTAATCTCTTAGTCCATATTTATGAAAGTATGTAAAATCTGCATGTCCAGGGCGAAACACATCTTTAATATTTGAATAGTCTTTTGACTTTTGGTTTGTATTATAAATCACCATTGCAATAGGCGTACCTGTACTTTTTCCTTCAAATACACCGCTGAGTATCTCTACCTTATCAGCCTCTTTTCTTGCCGTTTCAAATTCACTTTTTCCCGGCTTTCTGCGGTCGAGTTCATTTTGTATAAATGCTTCATCGATCTCTAAACCTGCAGGTACACCATCAAGCACACATCCAAGTGCCGTCCCGTGGGATTCACCAAATGTTGAAAATCTTAATTTTTGACCAAAACTATTCAATTATTTTTCCTTCTTTAACATCTCTACTGCCAGCTTTGCCGCTTCCTGCTGAGCTATCTTTTTGCTTTTTCCGATAGCTCTTGCATACTCTTTATCTTCAATGTATACACCAACTTCAAACTCTTTTTTATGATCAGGTCCGCGAGAAGCTAGTACTTTATACTCAGGTGTTATTCCAAAACGTGCTTGAGTAAGTTCTTGCAGAGTTGTTTTAAAATCTCTAAAAAGAGAATCTAAAGAGATCTCTTCATGATTCTCTTCAATCAATTTTATAGAGATCTCCTGCACTTTTTCTAATCCTGCTTCAAGATAAATCGCACCCATTATCGCTTCAAAAGCATTTGATAAAAGCGATGACTTTTCTCTTCCGCCGTTATTGTCTTCTGCATTCGATAAAAGAATGTAGTCACCCAGTCTTAAAGCACGGGCTAATTTATCAAAACCTGTTTCATTTACAAGTGAAGCACGAATCTTTGAGAGTTTTCCCTCATCAGAATTTCTAAACTTTCTAAAAAGATACTCCCCTACCACAAGATCAAGTACAGCATCACCCAGAAACTCTAAACGCTCATTATCGTAGGGCTGTTTATAGCTTTTATGTGTCAGCGCTTCGATAATGAGATTTTTATCTTTAAACTCATACCCTAACTTTTTCTCTAACGTATCTATTTTCTTGTGCATAATATCCTCATTATAAATTTTTCACTGCTTCGGCAGCATCACGAGCTAGTTTGTCACATCTCTCGTTTTCTATATGCCCATCATGTCCCCGAACCCAATGAGCATTAATCTTATGTGGCTTTGAAACCTCAATATACTCTTGCCACAAATCAGGGTTTTTTACCTTTTTAAAGTTCCGTTTAACCCAGTTGTCTAACCATTCATTGATCCCTTTAACCACATAGGATGAATCACTCACGATTTCAACATCACAAGGTTGTTTTAGAGCTTTTAAGCCTTCTATAACACCTCGAAGTTCCATTCTATTGTTAGTAGTATGTTCTTCGCTTCCTACGATCTCTTTTTCTTTATCACCATAACGAAGAATTGCTCCAAAACCACCAGGTCCAGGATTACCTAAAGCACTTCCATCACTGAAAAGAGTTACTTTCTTCACCAAACTCCCTCATATAATCACGGCTAAGCGAGATCTCTATAGTTGCACTATCTATTGCATGGCAAGCACTGCAACGATTAAAAGCAAAAGGATACGTCCCCTTACAACTTGAACAGACATATTCAAATCCAAGTGTTGCATTCGCTTTTTTTTCAAGTTTAATAAGTATATCAAATTCAAATATAGAACTTGATTTTGCTAAACTTATATCACCCCGTGCACTATAAAGTTCTCTTAAATAACCACTTTTTGAAATTATATCTAAATTAAGGTCTTTACTACGTAAATTCCATAATACCGGTACTAAAACATCAACTTTTGAATGATCTAAATTTTCCCAAGCCAGTTGAGGATTTACACGAAACAGATACTCAAAAATCATATAAATTAAATTGTGATTTTGATTATAAATCTCTAGCAGTTTTTGCGCTTTAGTTTCACCATCCATCTTTGCATTGTTTAAAATCATAAGAGCATTGAGATATTCACTATCTAAAGAGATATCCTCCTCTAACTCATCTAATGGTTCTAACACATCCATAGCCGACTTATAATCTCTCATATGTTCATAAACAAGTAAAAGATACTTTAACGCTTCGGGGGTGCGGGGATATTTTTTTAAAATCTCTAAAAAGATCTGTTTTGAACGCTCTAGAAAACCGGCCCTGAAATATGTTTTACCAAGTAAAAACATTGTTTCTTTAGTATTTGCACCCTTATTTACTTCCAGGATTTCATTATAGATCTCTATAGCTTTTTCATAATCACCGTTTTTATAAAAAGAGTTTGCGAGTAAAAGCCACGATTTCTCAGAAAGCTCACCGCTTGAGATCAACACTTTGAGTTCATTTTTTGAAGGGAGTGTTTTAAACTGTTTTAAAAAGCGGTCTATATCTTTGTTATCCTCTTTTCGTTTATATCTTCCCCACCAGTAAGAGATAAACGTGATAACAAAAACAATGGAAAAGAAAATAATAATAGAGAAAAGCGGATCACGAAACTCTATAAAAAAACTACCCATTCTTAATACACCACAATCCCATAATCATTTTTGAGGTTATAAAAAGTACACTCGGGAGTAATCTCCAGATCTTTTGTACGTCCAAGTTGAATAAGAGCATTTTTGGGAACAAAAATACCGTTTTCTTTAAAAAATTTCTTGATATTTACAAACTTTACATCTTCAACAAATTTATACTCAAATTCCTTATGAAGCTTCATTTTATCGGTTAAGAACAAGTGTTCATTTACATGAAGTTGATCTGATGCATACTTAATAGGAAGGTACCCTGAAAGGTCTGTTAATATCTCTTCTACATGTTGATGTTTTTCGGGAAGTGTATTTTTTTGAATAAAAACATATTTATTGTTAAGTTTTAAAGTTGCAGAATTTTTCCAGTACTTATATGCCGGATTAGAGATGCCGAGCTTACCGTAAACTTCGCGCCAAAGCCAAAAAGAGTTAAGCGTATCTGGTAAAGCTGACATATATTCCCTTTTAAAATCTATTTATTAGATTATATACTCTTTTATCAAATAGATTTATTAAAAGGGATTTTCACTATTATGAAAATGTTGCTACTACAAGTTTAGTAACGATGAAACCACCGATTACCAACCATAGGAACATTGCACCCGCTGTATAAAGTGGTGCTAAACCTAAACCTTTAAATTTAGAGAAAATTGTCCCCATACCTAAAGCAGTCATTGCCATAGTAAGTAAGAATGTATCGATCTCGTTAATAACACTAACAACATCAGCCGGTACTAACTGAAGTGAGTTAAACCCTGCCATACCGATAAAGTAAACAGCAAACCAAGGTATAACAAGTTTTACACCACCTGCAGCAGAACCAGATTTTTTTGCTTCCATTGAAAGGTAGATTCCTAAAAGAATAAGCATTGGTGCGATCATAATAACACGAGTCATTTTTACAATTACCGCTGAGTTTGCCATATCAGTTGGAGTTCCTTGGATAGAAGCAGGCACCGCAACAACTTGTGCAACTTCATGGATAGTACCACCAACATAGATACCGAACTCTTGAGGAGTCATATGTAAAAAGCCAGTTGCCGGTTCAATAACTGCCGCGTATAATACCGGATACAAAAACATTGAGATAGTACCGAAAAGTACAACCATAGAAACCGCAACTGCCGTTTTATGTCCTTCAGCTTTAAGTACAGGCTCTGTAGCAAGAACTGCCGCAGCACCACAAACAGAAGCACCAGAAGCTGTAAGCATTGATGTTTCTTTATCCATTTTAAAGATTTTATATCCAAGGTACGAACCAAGAATAAAAGTCGTTGCAAGCATGATTAGTGATACCATAAAACCACTCATACCTACATCCATAATCTCCTGGAATGTAATTCTAAAACCGTAAAATACGATCGCAAAACGAAGAATTTTTTTCCCAGAGAATGTTATACCAGTTCCCCAAGCACTTGGAACATGATTGTGTAAAGTGTTTGCATAGAATATACCTAAAACGATACCGATTACCAGTGGAGATATACCTAAAGCTTTTACAGCAGCAATGTCTGCAATCATAGTTGCTGCCGCTGCGAAGATAGCAACAAATATAATTCCAGAGATTGTACCTTTTCTATTTTCTTTTGAAAAAGCCATAATTTACCCTTATTTTATTTTAAGGCGCAATTATAACAAAAACAACTAATACTAATCATTTACTTTTATTTCTAAAGCATTTTTTACAACACCGTTTTCACTATCTTCTAACGGTTTTAACTCTAAATTTGTCACTCTTTGGGGGCTTAAAAGTTTCTCTTTAATTAAATAGTTTTCAATTACAAGCTGTCTATTTTTTGCAAGTGTTTCAAGTTCTGCCTGAGTCACTTCCTGAATCTCAATATCCAATGCCAACAACTCTTTTTGATATACTCTCTCGAGCTCTTCACCCTTATACTCTTTTTCAAGTTTTTCCATCAGCTTTTCATCTCCGTCATCATCACGGAGATCTGCATAAATATCCTCTAAAAGATCAATTGTTAAAGCATTTTCTCTTTCATTAATGTTTTTTATACCGCTTTCTTCAACTACGATCGCTATTAATTTTTCTCTTTTTAACGCAAAGAGATCCGCTTCTTTATCGTAAGTTGCAGAGATCCCTAAGTTAATTTTAGGACGTTTTTCCATCATTTTTACGATATTGTCCAGCTTCTCTCTTTGAGAAGGAGTAATCACTGTTTTTCCATTTTCAAACTCTATATACGACAACTCTTCACCTTCAATTCCCATCATAGAACCAAGGAGTGCAAACGGTGCCGTCACCGCCTTTGTTACAAGGTTTGTAAATGCTTTCCAGATAACTGTACCATATTTAAAGTCAGGTGCGTCAACATTACCCTCTACTGGTAAATTGAGATCAATTATCCCCTCGTTATCCTCAAGTAGCCCGATCACAAAACCAAGCGGTAGATGTGTCACGTTTTCATCCTCGATCTCATCACCGAGTATAATCTTGTTAATCACTAAATTATTTTTCCCTTGAAGTTCAGAGTTCAGGATCTTATACCCCAGATCAAGATAGAGTTTCCCCGAATCGATCTTATATCCTGCAAATGTCGCACTGTAACCGCTTAAGGAGTTCAACTCTAAATTTTTAAAGTTAAAATCAAGGTCTGTATAGAGTTTTGGAGTTGCCGTATCTATACTTCCGATAAGTGTAGTAGAACCGTATTTATCTACTTCGCCGAGTAAATTTATATAACTTGTTTCCCCCGGTTTAGAAGAGAGTACATAGATCACGCCGTTTAGATCATGAATATCTGTTTGAAATTTGATAGGTATAGAAAAATCTGCAAATTTAGCACTTCCGTTTGATACGTTCACCTTAACAATTTTTATATCTAAAGGTTCACCTTTTTTCGTCTCTTTAGTTTCGTTTGTATCTTCCTTTTTACTTAGTTTTGCAAAGTTGAGTGTTTTATTTTCATCTACAAAAGCATCCACATAAAAAGAGTTAACATCAACTTCATCCACATAGAGTCTGTCAGGAGAGAGTTCATAAGTAAAATCTTTCACATCAAGTTTATTGAGTGAAAAAAGTAAATTATTATCTAATGTATTATTAATAAACAGGGAACTAACAGCCAGTTTTCCTTTCACACTAAGGTCAGGATTCTTTTTCGATTTTGCATAGCTTGTTTTTCCGCTTAACGCCAATTTTCCGTCTTCAATTTTCACATATGCAGATTCATTGAGATAAGGATTTATATCTGCGATCGAAATATTTCTAATATTAAATTTTCCAGATTGTTTTAAAGGAGTGTGGCGCAGTTTTCCATCTGCATATACCCTCCCTCCTCTATTTACTCTCATAGAGGTTTTATATCTTAACCAGCTGTTTTTATTACTGTCAATATTAAAAACGGAAATATTAATGTTTGAGATAGTTTGTTTTGATCTTTGCTCCAACATTCTGTCATAAAAGTCAACTCTTCCATCAGCAACTTTAAACTCTTTAACATTAAGATGAAAATTGCTTTTGCCACTCTCTTTTTTTGCGGTTTTTGGAGCAGGTTTTGGGACAACAATGTTTTCAATGTTAAGTTTTCCGTTTTTATATCTTCTTAGATAAGGGTTGAATCCCTCTAAGTTGATTTTGCCAATTGCCACATCCTCTTTTACTAAATCAAAATCAACTCCTTCAAAAGTAAAAATATTAAACTTTAATAGACTCTCTTTAGTAGTTCTTTTTTTCAATTTAAAATCATTGAATGCAACTTTGGAATCATCCAGTTTCAGATTGAAAGTTCCGTTTTGATCGTAAACAAAAAGATTTAGATCCAAACTTGTAAGGAGTGAATCGAGTACAATATTGTATCGCTTCAATGAGCTACGTGCAGCTTGATCGATATAAGGGTTGTAATGGGTAACATCAAAATCTTTACACACTATATGTGAAGAGATATCAAGTGGTTGTTGAATAATTTTACCGCCGATATTACATGAACTTTTCTCGTTTATTAAAGTAGAAAATTGATAAGGAAACGGCTTTGAAGAGTTCAGGTGAATATCTTTAGCACTCAGATTTAGGTCTCTTACCTTACTTGTAACACTCTTCTCGACAGTATAATCTCTAAATGTTGTAGAGATTTTCTTTAAATCTACATTATCGACAACTACACTCCATGGCTCTGACTCAGTTTTTGTTTGGTTTTGCTCATTTGTCGACTCAATAACAAAATATTTTTGCAGATCTATCTCACCGTTTTTAAATCTATTTACATTAAGATGTAAAGAGTTTAGTGAGACCCCTCCAATATGAAGCTGTTGCTTCATCGGTAAAAGATCAACATTACTCACTTGAAAATTTTGCAGGTTAATAATATCTTCTGACTTATCTTTTGGTTTTATTCTTAACTTATTAATTGCAAGATTTACATTCTCAACTTTTGTCTCATCTAATTTATCTAAGTTAACGCTAAAATCGGCATTGAATGATGCTTTTCCGTCAGCCACCTCAAAATTCAACATATCTTTTACATAAGTCCACTCCGTATAGAGCTGGTTCGCTTTGAAATCTATATGCCCGTGTAATGCTAACGGTTTGAAGCCGTCAATTTTGGTATTGATTCTTAAAAATGCACCATCACCCAAATTTGAATAAAAAGCAAAGAGACCGTTACTGCTATGAAAGTCATTCGTATCTATATTTTTCAAACCTAGGTCTATTCGATCAAACGTGAAATAAAAAGGCTCACTTCGTGTAAAATCAGCATAATGAATTTGTGCATCATCTATATCAAGCTCTTTGATTATGATCCTAGGAGCAGTGCTATTAGTATCCTCTTTTACCTCTTGTGTCGGCTCGTTTTGTGTACTCTTGATAATATTTAATAGATTAATCGTTTTATCTGCATTGTTTACAATATAAATATTTGGTTCGCTGATCTCTAATTTTGCAATATTAAAAGCACCGTAAATTAAAGAATACAGATCAATATCGACAAAGAGTGAATCTATAGTCAAAAGAGGTTTCTCTTTTAGATCGTAAAGTTTAAGACCGTTAATTTTTGCCTTAAATAAAAAAGGATTAATGTAGACAAAGTCTATAGAAGCTTTTGTATGTGTATTTTGTTCAATTAATTTTGGGAGTTGGGATTTGACAACAAACGGAAGGATTAAAAAGCCTATAACAGCGTAAACAAGGGCACTATAAAGAAGATATTTTTTGATTGTTTTCATCGTATACTCCACATACCGTATATATGTGGAGTATAGCTTATTTGATGTTAAAAGTGAATTACTTTAACTGGTTTTTACTAGGATAGATAAAAGTTGAATTTCTGAAAACAGAAATTTTTTGACTTGGTTTTCCATCTTTATCTAATGCATAAGCATGAATCTTAATAGGGATGATCGTATCTTGAACATCACTTTTTCCAAGATCACCTACAGCTCTTAGTATTACGATTTTTTTCTTAATTTTATCCGGAGTTACATTAAACGGTTTTAACGGTCTTACAACCTCAATTTTACCATTATAACCCTCAGGCATCACTACATCAAAATAGTACTTCATTTTCTCTCTTTGAGTATTTTGTACCAAGAATGTATATGAGTTTTCTACAGTATATTTATCCTGCTTTTTAGCAATACTATATGCTTGAGTCTCTTTATTGATATTTAAAAGCATATGCTCTTTTGTAGTACTCATTAAACCTAAAATAATAGTAATAACGATTAAGATCGCACCGTATGCTAAAACTTTAGGACGGAAGAACTGAGTTTTCCCTTTACGATCTACGATCTCATAATCACTTGACCAAGTTACAAGAGACGGCTTACCAAGTTTACCCATAACAGTCGTACAAGCATCTACACATTCTAGACAGTTGATACACTCTAACTGCAGACCTTTACGGATATCGATATGTGTAGGACAAACAGTTACACACTTCTCACAAGTTGTACACTCAGCATGCTCTTCAACTTTTTGAAGCTCTTTTTGTTTTGTAAAACCTTTATTTCCCTCTTCGTCATAAATATGACCACCACGGTGTTCATCATAAAGTGCCATAACCGTATGCTCATCATATAAAACTGATTGTACACGAGAATAAGGACAAACATATACACAGAAGTTCTCTTTCATAAATACGATATCGTAAATTAAGAACAGTGCTACACCGATGACAAAACCGATCATTACACCATGTTCAGCAGGGTTGTTTAAATAGTTAAAGAAATCTTCCGGCGGAACAAAGTACCACATAAAGTCTGCACCTGCAATAAGTGCTAAAACAGACCAGATTAGAATAGCTATAACCTTCTTCACTTTATTCTCAGGTTTAGACATATCAGGCTCTTGCTGTTTATTTGCAATACGTTTTCTAAGCCCTAAAAGTTTTGTCTCAATTAAGTCACGATACACAACTCTAAAGATAGTCTGCGGACATAACCATCCACAAAACACACGACCACCTACAACCGTCATACCAAAGATACTGATAAACAGTAACATTAGTAAAAATGGCATTAAATAAAGTTCTTGCATATCAAACTGAATAAATGCAAGGTGTAACTTCATCTTATCGAAGCTTAATAAAAATAAGTGGTTTCCATCTACCGATATCCAAGGGATCACTAAAGATACTATTGTTGCTAAAAGAAATACGTAATAACGCTTATATCTCCATGGTGAAGGTATCTTAAAGTCCTTTTTTTCTGTTTCTTGACTCATACAATTCTCCTAAAATTTAATCTCGTATAATCTCAGCTATTCTGGGCATACGATTGTATTTATAATTTGTTCTTCTGCATTTTCCGGGGCTTTTGGTAGTAATGAACCAAAAGCTACTTGTTTAAGTTCACGTGATTCGACGTAATCTTTCAATGAGCTTCTGCTAACCCCTAGTAATCGTGCTATTTCACTTACACTTTTACCATCTTGTATATATTTAACAATCTCATTTATGTAAACATCAAACTTCGAACTAGATTTACTCCCTTTAGGTCTACCGATAGAACGCTTTGACTCCTCTTTAAGCTTTTGTCTTAGGTGATCCATAAGACCAAGTACCAACATCGCACTACTCTCTTTGGACATTATAACATTTTGCTTGATAAAGTGAACATTAAAGTCGTTACGCAATAAACATGAAAACATCTGAATAAGATCTTCCATATTTGTTGTTAAAACCCAAATATCACTAACAAGTAAAGTAGAGCCAGATTGGGACTGGAAATAGTGTGTCACTTCTTGACGTTCATCCAAACGCTTGTTTTGAGAAGTGTAATCTATAAATTCATCGTCAATAACTAAACCATTAGTTAAAGCATACGAATTTATAAGCTGCAACTGCTCATGAACAGCATCAAAGTTTTTCTCCGGTCTAATATAAGCAAGTATCATTAGCGAATTAACTCCACATAAATTTGATTTTCATCGTCATTATATCAGCTTCTGATGCAAAAAGTCAATAATTATATATGTTTTTTCGTCATTTTTATTTTTTTAGGATGATGAGAAGGGGAAAAATAGGGGTTTAAGAGGGGAAATCCCTCTTAATTACCAACCGATACCAAGACCTACTACGTATCTGCGATCTTCTAACTGACCGATTGTAGCACCAAGTTGCTCTTGGTATGTTGCTGCTTGCAGTTTTAATACTGCTAGTTGCATATCTATACCTGCCGTGTATGCACCTTGATAAAGCCCTCCGTTTAATGTCATCATAAACCAAGAGTTATCGATAAGTCCAATAGTTGCACCAGCTCTTAAATGTTGCATCAATTCATAATTTGCATCGATATTTTTATATGTTGTAACACCGCCTACAGTATCAATTGCACGTGCTTGTTGCGCATTGAAAATATCAACATAGTCAACTGAAAGTTTAAACATATCAGTAAATGGAACTTCTGGTGCAATTGCAAGACCTGCATTACACGTCATCGGTTGTGCACCATAAGCATCAAAATCCAAGTTACCGATATTCATAACACTAAAACCAATGCTAGTATTTAAACTGTCAATAGCGTCACTTATTTTTGGAGCATATAACAAACCTATATCTACACCAAATCCTGAGTTTTCCTCTTCATAAGTATCTCGTATATATGTTTCAAGGTCATCATTATGTGATGAGATCTCACCCGCATCTAATCCTGCTTCATAAGAGTATTGTGTAATATACTTAACACCTACACCTATAGTAAGATTCCCAGGCAAAACATCATCAAACTTTTGTGCCGCACCTAAAACAACACCGCCGTATGCTCTTGAGTGTGTCTCTAAAACACCGTTTGCTCCACTGTTTGCATGTGGAATTAGATTAAGATCAGCTGCACCTAAAAGCCCTATACTAAATGCTAAATCATCTTCTGTATGGTATGAAACAGAACTGTAGTTAGATACGTTGGCATGAAATGCATCTCCAGAGTACTTCTTTGCTACATCGAGTACCTCTTGATCTGTATTCGCTTCATCGAGATCATCTATAAAATCTTTTATACCGCTTGAAGCAGAAGCCGTTAGACCTAAAAGTTCTACCTCAACACCGTGACTTTTTTTGATGTTGATTAAACCTGCCGGATTGTAAAAAACTGCCGTAGAGTACCCACCCACTGCAGTATTTGCAGAACCTGCACCTACAATTCTTGGGTCTTTATATAAAAACTCTTGTGTTGAGATATCTGCATATACACCTGTTGCAGCTGTTAGTAAAGCTAGTGATATTATTTTTTTCATTCTCTATTCTCCAAAATTTACTGGTTTAGGTAGTCTAAAATATCTTGAATTGTTACATTTGCATCTGCACTAACATTCATATCTGTTTTAAATTCATCGATACTTTGTTGGATATCTGCATCATCTATTACACTTGAAATTGCATCTGTACCACCGTTTAGTGCATCTACTAACAGTTGTGTCATATCTTTTGTATCACCGTCACCAAAATCAACCGGACATGCATAACAAGCTAAAGATAGATTTGCATCATAAATAGAACCATCTACATCTTCAATACCCTCACATGGAGTTGTACTTCCGTTTACATCGCAATACCCGCTAGTTACAACTGTAGAACCGTTTGTAGCATCGGGAGATATACTGCTTGCTAAACGATAGAAAGTTTTACCGTTTTGAAGAACCTCTAAATGTTTATAAACTGTACCGCTGATATTTACATCACTTGGAGTAATAGTTGAACCATTTGGAAGTACACTACTTGTAGCCCAAGCAATAGCATCTAAACTTGCCTTCATATCATCCGGTGTTGTACCAGTACCATCTATAGATGCTACAAGGCTATCTACATCAGTTGTCAAGTATGTCACACTTGTAGCAGTAGTGATCGCTTGATTGAAACCAACATATAGACATGCATTCTCTTCACGTTGTGTTCTATCTAGAACAACATTCGTACAATCTGCTATAGTTGCGTTTGGATCGATTGACATAAGAAAATAGCCTGCAGATTTATCTAATAACGGTAAAGCATTTACACTTTTATTGTCATTAACACTTTGCATAAAAGCTGAAAATGTATCCCCTGTACTATCACTTGCTGTAACAACCATACTCACAGCATCACTTACACCAAATCCTGATTGCCCCATATATGCAGATGCTAAATAAAAATATTTGTCACTATCACTAAAAGTAGTCGAGCACTCCCCCTCTAATTTAGTTATAGCTGTAGTAAAATCACCCTCGTCAATAGCCTGTTGTACATCTATACGACAACTTGTTTCATCATTTCCACAACCGGAAAATAGTAAAGAAGCTGTTAGTACTGACGCAGAAATAATCTGTTTATACATAGAATCTCCTATAAAAATTTTCGCAGATTATATCATTTTTGAATACATTTTGATTACAAGCTATTTCTTAAAAATATCAGACAATAAGTTGGCAAAGAGATCTTTATGTTCCTTTTAGATAGAATAAGAAAAAATATTTCATAGAAGATACAGCAGATATGACAACAAAACAATACATCTTAGAAACAATCAAAAAACGCCCATTAATTATTGACGGGGCAATGGGTACACAACTCCAACAACGTGACGAGCAAATCCCACAAGAGGCTTGGGAAGGCAATGAAGGGTGTAACGAACTTTTAAACGTTACTGCACCTGAAGTGATGAACGATATTTTTAACGCTTACCTTACAGCCGGAGCTGACCTAATTACTACGAACACTTTTGGCTCTTTCGCATGGGTTTTAGATGAATACGGTATCTCCGATCGTGCTTATGAGCTCACAAAGGCAGGAGCTGCACTTGTAAAAGCAAAATGTGAAGAGTTCTCGACACCTGAACAACCGAGATTTTGTTTAGGTTCAATTGGTCCGGGAACAAAACTACCATCACTCGGGCATATCACTTATGATGAGATGTATGCAGGTTATACTGAATTTTGTTTAGGACTTATCGATGGTGGAGCAGATATCTTTTTACTAGAAACTGCTCAAGATCCTCTTCAGATCAAAGCGGCACTTCACGCCTGTCAAGAGGCGTGCAGACAACGTGACGTAGAGGTCCCTATTATGGTCTCAGTTACGATCGAGCTTAGCGGTACTATGCTTATAGGTACTGATGCAAGTACAATTGCAGCCATCTTAGAGCCTTTTGATATCATCTCACTCGGTTTTAACTGTGGAACTGGGCCTGATCAGGTTGAAAAGCATGTAAAAACTTTAAGTGAACTTTGGGGTAAACCTATTAGTGTGCACGCTAATGCAGGTCTACCGCAAAACCGTGGAGGCTACACATACTACCCAATGGGACCTGACGAATTTGCAGATAAACAGGAAAACTTTTTACAGTATGACGGTGTAAGCTTTTTAGGTGGATGTTGTGGTACTACTCCACAGCATATCCGTGCACTTGTAGATCGTGTAAGTGAGATACAACCAAAAGCTCCAACAGGAAAACAACCGACATCTTTGGCATCTCTGTTTAACACGGTTGCTATCAAACAAGACCCAGCTCCGCTGCTTATCGGTGAGCGTAGTAATGCTACAGGTTCAAAAGCGTTCCGTGAACTTCTTTTAGATGAGGATTATGAGGGAACACTAAGTGTTGGTCAACAACAGGTTCGTGCCGGAGCTCATCTACTTGATGTTTCAGTCGGTTTTGCCGGACGTGATGAAACAAAAGATATGAACGAAGTTATGGGTCTTTATTCACAAAAGATCTCTATCCCACTAATGCCCGATTCAACACAATTACCTGCATTAGAGATTGCACTAAAAAACATTGGTGGAAAACCTATCATCAACTCTGTAAACCTTGAAGATGGGATCGAGAAGTTTGATGCTGTATGTTCTTTGGCGAAAAAATTTGGAGCGTCATTAGTATGTCTTGTAATTGATGAAGTTGGTATGGCAAAAACTACTGAGCGTAAACTTGAAGTTGCTGAGCGTATCTATCAACTAGCAACTCAGAAGCATGGCATCAATCCTGAAGATCTGGTATTTGACCTTCTTACATTTACACTTGGTAGTGGTGATGAGGAATACGTTGATGCAGGTATTAATACGATCGAAGCTATTCGAGAATTTCAAAAACGTCACCCTGAAGTTGGAACAACACTCGGGCTTTCAAACATCTCGTTCGGACTAGATAAAGATGCGAGACCATATCTCAACTCGATGTTTTTACACCACTGTATAGAAGCGGGACTTACATCGGTAATTATTAATGTAAAACACATTATCCCGATCAACAAAATCTCTGCTGAAGATCAAGAAATTTGTGACAACCTTATCTTTAACCGCGGAGAGGAACCGCTCTTTAAGTTCATAGAACACTTTAGTACTAAAGAAGCGGTTGATTCTGAAGCTGAAGATGCAGAATATCTTGCTATGAGTGATGAAGAGAAGATCAAAAAACTTCTAATGGACGGCGATAAAGAGCGTATGATCCCTCTTGTGGAAGAGGCTCGCCATAAGATTAAGCCAGAAGTGATCGTAAATGAGATTCTCATCGATGCTATGAAAGTAGTCGGTGAACTATTCGGTTCGGGTCAGATGCAGCTTCCGTTTGTACTTCAATCAGCTGAGACTATGAAAAAGACTGTTGATCACCTCAACCCTTACTTGCCAAAAGTTGAAAAGAGTGTAGATACAACTTTAGCACTCGGAACGGTAAAAGGGGATGTTCACGATGTTGGTAAAAACCTTGTAGATATCATCCTCTCGAACAACGGTTATAAAGTGAAAAATCTTGGTATTAAAGTGGAACTTGAAGAGTTTATCAAAGAGATGGAAGCGGGACATATTTCAGCTCTTGGTATGAGTGGTCTACTTGTAAAATCTACACAAGTGATGAAAGAGAATCTTGAAGAGTTGCAACGCCGCGGCATTAAGATCCCTATCCTTTTAGGTGGAGCAGCACTGACTCGTAGCTTTATCGATGATTTCTGCCGTCCTATCTATGACGGGCCGATCTTCTACTGTAAAGATGCATTTGACGGTGTAACGGCAATGAGCCGTATTGAAGCTGGAAACTTTGACACAAACTTACACCCTGATGCTCCTGAGATAGAACACAAAGAGAAAAAAGAGGTAGTGATTCCTCCATTTGCTGAACTCAAAATGCCTGATCGAAATGTAACTGTACCGACACCACCGTTTTGGGGAAGACGCGAGATCAAACTTACGCAACAACAAGTTGAGATGGCTTTTGAATGGATCAACCATAAAATACTTTTCAAACAAAGATGGGGTTATAACGCCAAGGGAATGAGCAAAGAGGCGTATGAGAAACAGCTTGAGGAAGTTGTATGGCCTGCGTATGAAAAACTCAAACAAAGATTCCTGGATGAGAAACTGTTTGAGCCGACTATCCTTTACGGTTACTGGCCATGTAGAAGCGATGACAACTCTCTGCTTATCTTTGATGAATCAGAAGGATACAACAGCGAAGATCAGATCAATCGTGAACCGCTTGAGCATGTAATGGGACGTGCTGAAGAGATACTCACTTTCCCTCGTCAAAGTAAACAACCACACCGTGCCCTTAGTGACTTTTTCCATTCAGATCGTCACGATGTAATTGCTATGACTTGTGTAAGTGCAGGAGCAAAACTAAGTGCTATTGAGAAAGAGATCTACGATCGCGGTGATTATACAGAGTATTATCAGGTTCACGGACTTGGCGTTGAGCTTGCAGAAGCATTAGCTGAAATCGCACACAAACAGATTAGACTCGATCTAAACATTGCGGAGAATGAAGGTGCTACACTTGCTGATGTTCAAATGAACAAATATCAAGGCTCACGTTATTCATTCGGCTATCCTGCATGTCCTGATCTGGAACTTAACCGTCCACTATTTAATCTACTCAAACCTGAAGAGTTCGGAATAGAGCTCAGTGAGACATTCCAGATCCACCCTGAACAATCAACAAGTGCATTAGTTGTATATCACCCTAATGCGACTTATTACAATATATAGCCTCTTAGGCTATAGAATTTAAAAGTTCCTGCAACTCAGAGAACTTGTTAATTTTGTAGCTAGCATCTGAAAAATCGTGTGTTCTAGTAAACTCATTGTGCACTATAACACACTCGATAGAAGCGTTTACAGCTGAAGAGAGCCCACGTTTTGAATCCTCAACAATGATACACTCCTCTTTTGTCGCACCGAAGAGTTCCATCCCTTTTAGATATGGATCGGGATGTGGTTTTGCTCGCGGATAATCCTCTACACATAAAACAAAATCCATAAACTCTGTTATCCCCCGTCCACTATGAGCAAGCTCGAAATCCACTCTTCTTGAAGTGGTAACAATTCCCATTCTATAGTTTTTGCTCAGCTCTTTAAGAGTATCTAAAACTCCCTCTATAGCTATCTCTTTTGTTTTTATATGCTCTTGATAATACTCATCTCTTTTTTCCCGGGCCTTTACGATCTCATCTTCACTTATCCCTATCTCTTCAGCTATAACCCAAGCACGCTGTCCTTTGGCCATAATCTCCATATAGCGCTCAAAAGTAAGTTCGAGATCAAAGAACTCTTTTAAAGCTCTCTTACTTGCTTCAAAGTACCACATTTCTGTTTCTATTAAAACACCGTCATTATCAAATAATATATATTTTTTCATCTTAATATTGCATTGTCAGAACCAAAGTTCGACCTCCTCCATGATCTCTATGCTCACCCAAATAAACTCCCTGCCAAATTCCCAGGTTCATCTTGCCATCTGTAATAGGAATATTGAGTGAATTTCCTAGCAGAGAACTTTTTATATGCGCAGGTATATCATCCGCACCCTCATACGTATGAATATAGTACGATTTATCATCAACCGTATCACAGAAAAATGCCTCCATATCCTCTCTTACAGACGGATCTGCATTTTCATTGATACTAAGTGAAGCGGATGTGTGTTTTAAAAATATATGTAATATCCCTTGACTTGCATCGGGAAATGAAGAAAGAGTATCTTCTATCTCTTTTGTGATCAGGTGAAACCCTCTTGGTTTTGGTGAAATTTTTATTGTTTTTTGAAAAATAGACATCCAAAATTATACTCTATCTTCTCCTATAACTCAAAGCCTCTAACATGTGCTCTTTTGTTATTAAAGTTGATTGTTCCAAGTCTGCAATTGTTCGTGCAACTTTCTGTATCTTTTTAATACTTCTAAAACTGAGACTAAAACGATTTATAGCCATATCTAAGATAGGCTTTACCTCCTCCTCCATCTTGCAAAACTGCTCGATCTCTTCATCGCTCATCTTTCCGTTAAAACTTTTTTGACCCCTTTGTTTTGCAAAAATCTGTGCCTCCAAAACCATTTTATGCATCTCTTTTGAACTGTACGAAGGTTGATCATTAGCTGCCACATTTTGCATAACTACATTTATATCTACACGATCTAAGAAAGGATCACTCAAACGGTTTTTATACCTTTGAATATCTAACTCATTACAACGACACTCTTTTTTAGCATCTAGCAGATTACCACATGGACAAGGATTCATAGCCCCAACAAATAAAAAGTTTGCCGGATAGTTCACTTTTGAATTTACGCGTGATATTCTTATCTTCCCATCTTGCATCGGTTCCCGTAAGGACTCTAAAACATTTTTCGAAAAATGGGGTAGTTCATCAAAGAAAAGAATTCCATTATGTGCAAGGCCAACTTCACCTATCTTCGCCTTATGACTCCCTCCCCCAAAGATGCTTGCCGATGTGGATGAGTGATGAGGATTTTTAAAACCTCTATGGGGTTTGAATGTTGGTTCATCACCCTCAAGTACATCAAGTTTTGCAATTTCCAAGATTTCGGAATTTTTGAGAGCCGGCAATATATATCTAAGCCGGTTTGCAATCATACTTTTCCCGCATCCAGGGCTCCCCTCTAAAATGATATTGTGAAACCCTGCCGCTGCAATGATCGAAGCACGTTTTGCTACCTCCTGCCCTTTTACGTCATAAAAATCCTCTTTATACTCTTTTATATAGTAAAACTTCTCTTTGTCTATCTCAAAGTTTGGATAGGGAAGCTCATTGCTTTGATTCTCAAATGTAAGATTCTCCTGCTCTTTTAAAAGTGCCACCGCTTCATTTAAACTCTCTACTCCAAAAAAAGTAACGTTAGGAATTTTTTGGAGTTTATCTAAAGCCTCTTTAGGGACTATAGCTTTTTGAATCAGATTTTGATTTGCCAGAGAGAGTATGAGGGGATAGAGTTGAATATTTTCCTTTACGCTCCCGTCAAGTCCAAGCTCCCCAAATACAAACCAGTCATGAAAATCTTCCTCTGCATCATTTAGAAGAATTAATAGTGCCATTGAGAGATCAAAATGACTACCCGATTTATTCATCTCCGAGGGGGCTAGTAAAAAGGTTATCCTCTTTGGGGGAAACTTATACTCGTTACTTAAAAGTGCGGACTTTATTCGCTCTTTTGCCTCTGTTATTGCAGTGGAAGCAAGTCCTACAATTGAAAAAGAGGGAAGTCCTTTTGTAAGTGTACACTCAACATCAACAACTCTAGCCTCTATTCCCTCTAACGTTGCGCAAGATATCTTTTTCATCTCAAAACCTTTGAAAATTTCAACTATCTTAACAACTTCATACCACCCTTTTTAGTTTTATTGCAAAATGAAATATTTTACTATTGCTTTGTTGTAAAAAAAGGTGTAATATGCGTAACTTTATACATAGAGGGTTTAATTGATCCAAATTAGTGAAAATATCTTTTTAGATAAACATATATTTGAGCTGGATATTCCAACTGCATTTCTTCCTAGTCCTTATAAGCCATTACCGTTTTTAGTAATAAAAAACTTTCTCAAACCTCACGAACTGCCTCTTTTTGTAGATGATATTTACCATGATGATGATGCTGAAACTGCGAAAGTAAAGTCTGAAGTTATTTTGGGTGTAGTTGAGGCAAAAGTTGTCAAAAAGTATCGTGATACAAAAATCTATGCTATCAGTGAATATCTAAATGAACTTTACCATACAAGATTTCAAGAGTATCAGTCACAAATAGAGGAGTATTTTAACATCGCCATCACTCTCTCTACTGAGATACAAGCTTTAGAGTATAAAAAAGGGGGCTTTTATGTGCAACATGCTGATGATTCAAATGCTATTATCGATGAAAATAAAAACATTATAGCTTACCATCCCGTAGCACCTGAACGTAAAATGACAACTGTTTTGTTTGCGACATCTTATAGTGATAATCCCGATAATAAACACTCTTTTAAAGGTGGTGAACTAATATTTAATTTTTTAAAAAATAAAGATGGTAAAACGATAGAATTTAAAGCAGATGCCGGAGATATTATTATATTTCCAAGTAATCCATACTTTTCACATGAAGTAAAAGAGGTGGAAGCAGGATATAGACTTACGCTTGTTCAATGGCATAATGCCATTTTGAACTAAAAGAGAAACTATTTCCCTTTACGCTCTTTTTGTATTTTTTTATACTCTTTTTCAAACTTTTTACGTCTGGAGTATGAGAGTTTATCTATAAAGAGTATCCCCTCTAAGTGATCCATCTCATGCTGAATAGCAATTGCTAAAAGTCCGTCAGCCTCTAATGATTGAGTATTGCCGTGGCGGTCTTGATAGTTAATCTTTATCGTTTCATGACGTTTTACATCTTCATAAAACTGAGGAACGCTTAAACACCCCTCTTGATAAGTAGTTTCACCATCTTTTTCGATCACTACCGGATTGATAATCTCGATAAGGTTTTCATCCGGCTGATTTCCCTCTTCATCAGGAATATTCAAAATCAATACTCGAACAGGATGTGCAACTTGAATAGCAGCTAATCCTATCCCGTTTGTTTCGATCATCATAGGATACATTGCATCTAAAAGTTTATGAAGTGTTTCATCAAAAGAGTTAACCTCTTTCGATTTTTCACGTAGTCTTTTATCTGGATATTCAACAATAGTTAAATTCATTTTTTCCCTATCTTAAAGAGACAGCGTAGTCAGTCTTTTTATCTTCATATGCTTTTTGTATTCCGTCTAACGCCGAAACAACAATCTCTTCAACAGAGTAGTTGCTATCTATATTTGTAATACCTATAGATATTTTCAACTGAATCTCACGATCCGCTAAGAAGAAGTTGGAATTAGATACCAGTTCACTTAAACGGATAGCTGCACGTTTTGCATTATCTAGGTCTGTATGTTTTAAAAGCATAGAGAATACTCCGCCGCCGTAATGAGAAACAATATCACTACGTCTAGAAGTTTTTAATAATAATCTTGCAATCGTTCTAGTCATAAGGACAATTGCTTTCTCATTTTTAACACTTTTTTTCAAAGTACCGTCTAGTTCAATCATCATCAGAGAACTTTTATGTTTAAACTCTGAAATCAGACTAATCTCTTGCTCTATTTTAGTTAATAGATAACGTTTATTGTACACACCAAACTTGTTATCAAAAATAGTTTCATTCTCTACGGTTTTAACAATTGTTGCCGTCTCATCGTAGATATCTTTCATCTTAGAACTTTGAGTTTTTAGAATAGAGTTAAGCTTTGAAACATCACCCTCTAATACACCTATTACACTAAGTGCTTCTTTGGCATCAGGGCTAGCTGAAAGTTCATCTTTTCTTTTCTCAAGTATCTTATTCATAAGAGCCATATTTTTGTATAAATTGGCAGTCACTCCAAGAATACTTTTAATAGATAAAAATCCCTGCTTCAGATTTTGTTCTAAAGCGATAGTGTTTTCATCATCATTACTCTCTTCTAGTTCTAACATAGAATGTATCTGACGTCTGAGATTTTCACTTTTATCTTCTAAAAGTCTGTCGAAATAGAGTGAAAAGTTATTTGGTGTCGGTGGCAGATTATCCGCAATTAATGATGCTAAGACCTCTTTTGCATAGATCTCAACATCACTTGACGGATTATCAATATCGAAAGGTTCTACTGTAGGCATCTCCTCAGTTTTAGCTTCTTCAGGTTCGTCTAGATTTCTTCTAGCTCTTTTTCTCAGTGTGCCTGACATAGTATCCCCCTATTCTCTCTCACTCTTAGTCAATACTTCATCGATCATACCATACTCTTTTGCTTCTTCGGCACTCATAAAGTTATCGCGATCAGTATCTTTTTCAACAGTTGTGATTTTTTGCCCTGTATTTTTGGCTAAAATCTCATTTAACTCTTTTTTCATACGTAAAATCTCTTTAGCTTGGATCTCAATATCAGTAGCCTGACCTTGAGCACCGCCAAGAGGTTGATGGATCATAATTCTAGCATGAGGAAGAGCATAACGCTTCCCTTTTTCACCAGAACTAAGTAAAAAAGCACCCATTGATGCAGCTTGACCTATACAGATTGTTACTACATTTGGGCGGATATAATTCATAGTATCATATATAGCCATACCAGCAGTAACAACACCACCCGGTGAATTGATATAAAAATAGATATCTTTTTCCGGATCTTCAGCCTCTAAAAAAAGTAGTTGCGCTACAATTGTTGAAGAAACGGCATCGTTTACTTCACCGCTTAACATAACGATTCTATCTTTTAAAAGACGTGAATAGATATCATAACTTCTCTCTCCACGACCGGTTTTTTCTATTACATATGGTATGTAGCTCATATTACTCTTCTATTTTTTTATTTAATAAAGTTGTTAAAACTCTATCTTCTACCATTGACATTTGTACTGCAGGTAGGTATCCAGCTTCTTTATATTGCTCATATACTTTTTGTGGATCTTGACCCATTTGCATAGCTTCGAAGTAGATAGTTTGCATTAACTCTTGCTCATTTACAGAAACACCCATATCTTGTGCTAAAGCATCGATAATAAATGTAGCTTTTACACTTCTTGCAGCTTCATCACGGAAAGTTTCACGTAACTCTTTTAATTTATCAGCATTTTCACGAAGTTCATTGATCTCATCTTCGCTCATCTCTCTAGCTTTTTTGTTTACAGCCATATCGATCTCTTGCTCAACAACGAAATCAGGAAGATCGAAGTTTAAAGAATCAACAAGTTTTTCTAAAAGTTTCGGTTTTAACTCTTCATTGTAAAGTTTTCCTAACTCTTCTTGCTCCATAGCTTTTTTAACTTCTGAAGTCAGTTTTTCTAAATTAGCTTCTTCATCACCCGGAAGGAATTTTTTTGCTAGTTCATCATCAATTTCAACTTCACCTTTTACTTTAATGTCGTTTACTTTTACTTTGAACATTACAGGTTTACCAGCAAGTTTATCTGAACCGTAGTTTTCTGGGAAAGTTACGTTAATTTCAACTTCTTCATCACGTTTAACACCGATAAGTTGATCTTCAAAACCTGGAATAAATTGACCGCTACCAAGTAATAGTTCGTGACCTTGTGCAGCACCGCCATCAAAAGCTTCACCATCAAGGAAACCTTCAAAATCGATAACAGCAGTATCACCCTCTTTCATTTTACGGTTACGTTTTACACTCTCTAAAGGTGCTTGACCTTCTGCAAGTTCTTTGATTCTAGCTGTAACGTCTTTATCTTTGATTTCTGGTTTTTTGAAATCAGGTGTACAAGCGTCAACATCACCAAGTTCGATAGCTGGACGTGTAGCAATTTTGATCGCTACTTCGATTTTATCGTCAGACTTGTCAAATTTTGAAATTGTTGGCTCACCGATAAGCTCTTCATTTTTAATACCTAGCTCATCTAAACCTTGGTTAAGTACTTGACGTAAAGACTCAGACTCTGCATCTTCTACAAGTTTTTGTCCATACTGTTGTTTGATAACTGCTACAGGTACTTTCCCTTTTCTAAAACCTTGAACGTTAGCAGTTTTAGATAATTGCTTTGCTATTTTCTCAACGTTTGCACTTACCTCATCAGTAGAGATAGTTGCCGTGATTTCAGCATTAGCACCGTTAATTTTGTTTGATTTGATATCCATCAATTTCCTTTGCACTATTATATAATTTTAGGCAATCATACCAAAAATGTACTTTTATTACGATTAATTTTTACACAAATGCGTTTTAAGGTTTAATATCAAGAGCCATAAGACCCCTATATCTATCACTACATCCGCAAAGTTAAATACGGCAAAATCAAATCCGCAGTGCCAATAAACCATATCAACTACACCGCCGTGAATAAAACGATCATAGATATTTGAGAGCGCTCCACCGATAATAATTCCCGTAGGAAAAGCGTAACATAGTTTTTTGAGATAGATGATATATCCAAAAACACCTAGTACCAAAACCAGCTGAATATATTTGAGATATTCACCCAGTGATGCAAACATTGAAAACGCTACACCTTTGTTGTATACCAAAATAAAATCTATACACTCTGTATAGTAACGAAAACCTTCTACAAAAAGAGTTTTTATATTTTGGTCAACTATAAATACTCCCGCAATACTAAAAAGGAGTATAGCCCATAATCTTATTTGCAAGTTTTTATCCATTTAACGCTTTTTGAAAGAATGCTGCAAGTTCATCCATTCTTTTCTCCATTAATTTCGCATCACTTGCCTCTAATAAGAGACGTAATTTATTTTCCGTACCGCTGTATCTGATAAGATGACGAATATTCTCACCCTCTAAATCTTTTAACAGCTTCTCTAATCCCTCGATCTGGTCTAAAGGCTTTTTCTCTTTAACATTCAGATTTACAAGTTTTTGTGGATGAAGATCAAACGGACGTAACACTTCTGATGCTTTTTTCCCTTTTGAAAGGATAAGTGCAAGTACCTGAAGTGCTGAAACAAGACCGTCTCCCGTCTTGGCAAAATCGTTCATTATTACATGACCGCTTTGCTCGCCACCGAAGTTGATCCCCTCTTTTTTCATAATCTCTAAAACATTTTTATCGCCAACGTTTGAGCGTAATAGTTTAAGGCCATGCTCCTGCATAAAATTATCCAAAGCACCGTTACTCATAACAGTTGCAACAATACCTCCTCCTTTTAAACACGATTTTTCATGTAAAAAAAGTCCTAATGCACCGAGTAATTGATCACCGTCAACTGTTTCACCCTCTTCATCAACTATTACAAGTCTGTCTGCATCACCGTCTAAAGCTATTCCAAGATCAGCTCTGTATTTAACTACATTATATTTTAGATCTTTTGTATGTAAAGCTCCACAATCTTCATTGATGTTATAGCCGTTTGGTTCATTATGTAATACAACAACTTCAGCACCTAATTCTTCAAGTACCGTCGGCCCAACTTTATATGCTGCACCGTTAGCAGCATCAAGAACGATTCTCATCCCCTGCAATGTCAACTCTACAGGAAAAGAGTTTTTAAGTTGAACAATATAACGACCAACGACATCATCTATTCTTTTTGCTTTTCCTATCTCTTTTCCGGTAACCTGAGCTTCTTGTATCTTTTCATCGTTAAAATATATATCTTCAATTTTTTGTTCTACTTCAGAGGGAAACTTATCTCCGTGGGCATCAAAAAATTTAATACCGTTGTCTTCAAATGAATTGTGAGAAGCAGAGATCATAATTCCGGCATCACAGCGCATATTCTCTGTAATAAAGGCAATAGCAGGTGTCGGCATTGGACCAATTTGGATAACATCGTATCCGATAGCTGTTAATCCACATACGATCGCATTTTCGATCATATATCCGCTTTTACGTGTATCTTTTCCAACTAAGATCTTATTTGTAACCGATTTCTCTTTTAAGTAGATACCTGCTGCCATTGCAACACGCATCGCTACCTGAGCACTTAAAAAGCCGCCAGCCTCACCACGTACACCATCCGTTCCAAATAATTCCATCGTTTTTATCCTAGTTTTAATACTTTTTTATCATTATATCTGTTAGTTTGTTAGATTTCAAAGTTTAAAAAACATAATTTTTTCAATTTTAAAATCCCTGTTTTCTGTAAAGATAGATATTTTAACACCACTTAACTTAATTTTAATTATTTTTAAGGTAAAATTTCGCACTTAAATTCCCAAGAAGGATAAAACAAATGGCAAATCACAAGTCATCAGTTAAGAGAATTCGCCAAACTATCGTTCGTGCTGAACGTAATCGTTTCTACAGAACTCGTCTTAAAAATATCGTTAAAGATGTTCGTGCTGCAATCGATGCAGGGAACAAAGAAGAAGCTGCTGCTGCATTAAAAGTAGCTAACCAACAAATTCACAAATTTGTAAGCAAAGGTATTCTTAAAAAAGAAACTGCTGCTAGAAAAGTAAGCCGTCTACACAAAGCTGTAAACGCTATATAAGGCTAACTCCACATGTTAGCAGATAAACTTACTCCGTTTATCAATCGCTATGATGAACTTAGCAAATTGCTAAGTTCACCTGATATCACTTCTGACATCAAAAAGATGACAGAACTTTCAAAAGAACAATCTTCACTTTTACCAATCGTAGAAAAAGCAAAAGAGTATCAAGCACTTGTTCAAGAGATTGCAGATTCTAAAGAGATGCTGGCAGATCCTGAAATGGCTGAAATGGCTAAAGAGGAGCTCAAAGAGTTAGAACCTCAAGTACCTGTTTTAGAAGAAGAGATCAAAATGCTTATGCTTCCAAAAGATCCAAATGATGATAGAAATATTATTATAGAGCTTCGTGCCGGAGCCGGTGGTGATGAAGCTGCTATCTTTGTTGGAGATATGTTTGATGCATATACTCGTTACGCCGAACTTAAAGGTTGGAAGATCGAGATAATGAATACATCTGCTTCTGAAGCAGGTGGATACAAAGAGGTTGTTGCACTTATTAAAGGTGAGCAGGTTTATAGTAGATTGAAGTATGAAGGTGGAACACACCGTGTTCAACGTGTTCCGGCAACAGAATCACAGGGTCGTGTACATACATCGGCAATTACAGTAGCAATTATGCCTGAAGTTGATGATGTTGAGATTCAGATCAATGAAAATGATCTTAAAATCGATGTTATGCGTTCAAGTGGTTGTGGTGGTCAATCTGTAAATACTACAGACTCTGCTGTACGTATCACTCACTTACCAAGTGGTATAGTAGTAACCAACCAAGACCAAAAATCTCAGCATAAAAATAAAGAAAAGGCTATGAAAGTATTGAAGTCTAGACTTTATGAGTTAGAGATGCAGGCACAACAATCTGAAAATGCAGCTGAGCGTGCTGCACAAGTGGGGACAGGTGACAGAAGTGGTCGTATTCGTACATACAACTATCCTCAAAACCGTATAAGTGATCATAGAATTAACTTAACGCTTTATAGATTAAATGAGATTATGGGTGGTGGTCTTTTTGATGAGATTATCGATCCGCTAATCGCAGATACTCAAGCTAAAATTGTTGAAGCGGCTGGGCTTTAAGCCTCAGCTCTTCACATTCTTACGAATTTAAATTTCCCAATCCGTTTCAAACGTCTTTTTAACTCTACCTTTAAACGTAATTGTTTGTCCATTATATCCAAGATATAAAGTATCTTTACTTGTAGGATACACTTCAATGTTGTTTTGTACTTTTTCTTCCAAATAAGCTCTATAAAAACACGCAGACATGCCTGTACCGCAAGCTAAAGTTTCATCTTCAACACCGCGTTCATATGTACGAACATTTAAATTTCCATCTTCAGTAACACTACAAATATTTACATTTGCATTATAAATAAATCTAAGCTCTCTAGCTTCTTCAATATCAAACTCTTCTACATCATCTTGCAGGCATATTAAGTGGGGTACACCTGTATTAATCAGCCACCAAGTTTTTCCATTATACTCTATTGCTTGATCAATAATCTCAGGAGGTGTAAGCTCACTTAAAACCATCCCCTCTTTTGGACTATTATCGCTTACTTCAGCATTGATTACACCTGCACCTGTTAAAAAACTCATTTTTTGTGGAGCTAAATCATTATTGTAAGCATAGTGTGCACATGCACGGCTTCCGTTTCCACACATATCTGCATGACTTCCGTCTGAGTTGTAAAACTCCCATTCGAAATCATATTTTTCATGAGGTACTACTACGATCAAACCATCAGCACCAATCCCGTCTTGACGATGGCATAACTCACGAGCAAGTTCATTACGCTCTTTTTTAGAATCATCATGAAAGATTACAAAATCGTTTCCATTTGCACTATATTTAGCTATACGCATTGGTTCCTCTCCTATTTATTGTATATCTTTTTAATCTTCTCTACAAAAAGTTCCACTTCGTTTTGCAGATGTTTAAGATCTTTTGAATTATCAATCACCCAAGTAGCACGTTTTTTCTTCTCTTCGATCGGAAGTTGCGAAGCTATTCTTCTTCGTGATTCCTCTTCACTATACCCATTACGTTTCATAAAACGCTCTAGTTGTAAGTCACTCGGAGTATATACTACGACACTATCTTTTATATCGTAGTTATTATTTTCAAAAAAGAGGGGAATATCGATCAGATACGGGAACTTAAAACTATCCTGTTTTTCACTCTGTTTTTCTATCTCAGCTTTGATCTTTGGATGTAGAAACTCTTCAAGTTTTTGTTTTGCCTCAGGTGTTGCAAAAATATAAGCACCCAACTTTGGACGATCAACTTTATTTACACCTTTAACATACTCTTCACCGAAAGTCTCTTTGACCCACTGGGATGACGCATCAAGTATCTTGTGTGAAATGGTATCGGCATCAATAACCCTCATGCCGTTTAAAGCGAGCAAAGAAGCAACAGTGCTTTTACCTGTTGCAATACCACCAGTTAACGCAATGGCATATTCGAATGCCATTAGTTTTTAATAATTCCTAAATATTCTTTACGGATATAGTTACCCATAGCAAATGCTGCCGGATGAACATCAGAATTATAATAATTTAAATTATCTAACATATCTGCACGATGTAAGATAATGTCTGCCGTTGGATGGTACGCTTTTGAAGCAAGTAATGCAGTTTCACAGTTACCTAAGTTGTATGGCATAATGATTTTTGCATATTTCCCTAAAATCTCCATCATTTGCTTGTTAGCATCTACATCATCTAAAGACGGATGTTTTGTTACAAGTAAACCCTCTTCGTTTAAAACACGGTTATAGTGTGCTAAAACAGCAGCGTCGCTATCAAGTTCTGAGATAACAACATCGTAAGCGTTATCTGCAACATCTCTTAAAAGATTAATATTTGCAGAGATTACATCACAATCAATCCCGTCATGTTTCTCGATTTCACCAATCATACCGCTTGCATTATCACTAATAATCAGTACTTTCTTTGGATCTTTATGTGTACATAATGGTACATGTACCATCATTTCGTTGTAAATAAATTCTTTTGTATTCATTATATATTTTCCTTCAAAATAGACTTATAAGCTTAGCTTAAACAAGGGGCTCAGACCGCAGGGAGGATTCGTCCCCGTTTTAAGTTAAGATTATAAGTCCTTTAAACCCACCGCGATTTTATCTACTTTTGGATTAATTTTACTTAATATTGATATAATTACAAAATATTTAAGCTAAAGGTATAAAATGGACTTAAACAAAGTTAGAAAATTTTGTAGAGTGTTTCGTATAGTTGTTGGACTTGCACTGATTATTACAGGTGTTATTTTAGATAATGCATGGTTCTACCTAGGTGTTATTCCATTACTTGCTGGACTTACAAACTTTTGTCCCCTTTGTATCGTTACAAAAAAATGTGATTTACCACAAGATAAGCAGGATTAATTATGAGCCAAATTTCTTATAAAGACGCAGGTGTAGATATAGATGCTGGAAACAGCTTTGTTGAGAATATTAAACCATTAGTAAAAGCTACTAGAGTTGAAGGTGTAATGGGTGGTATTGGTTCATTTGCAGGTGCATTTGAACTACCTAAAGGGTTTAATGAGCCTGTAATGCTTGCAGCGACTGACGGTGTAGGTACAAAGCTAAAATTAGCAATTGACAGCGGTATTCATAATACTGTAGGTATTGACTTAGTTGCTATGTGTGTAAATGACCTTATCTGTAATTTCGGTACACCTTCATTTTTCCTAGATTACTATGCTACAGGTAAACTTGATGTTGAAATCGCTACAAACGTTGTAGCAGGTATTGCTGAGGGTTGTAAACAAAGCGAATGTGCATTAATCGGTGGTGAAACTGCTGAAATGCCTGGTATGTACTCTGAAGACGATTATGACCTAGCCGGTTTTGCAGTTGGTGTAGCTGAGAAGTCTGAAATGGATAGAGTAAGTCTTGTAAAAGCAGGACATAAACTTATCGCTCTTCCATCTTCAGGATTACACTCAAATGGATTCAGCTTAGCTAGAAAAGTACTGTTTGAGAAAATGGGAATGAAATTTGAAGATGATTTCAATGGTAAACCGTTAATCGAGACTCTTTTAACTCCGACAAACATCTATGTAAAAACATTTAAAGCGCTTAAAAACGAGATCGTTGCTATGGCACACATCACAGGCGGTGGAATCGTAGAAAACCTTCCACGTGTACTTCCTGAGAACTTAATGGCAGAAGTAAAAGAAGACGCTGTCAAAGTTCTTCCAATCTTTGAGCTAATGAGTGAGCACGTTGCACGCAATGAGATGTTTAGAGCATTCAATATGGGTGTAGGTATGATACTTGTTGTTGAAGAATCTAACGTTGATAAAGTTTTAGCTACAGCTCCTGGTTCTTACCTTGTAGGTGAGATCAAAGAGGGCCCAAGAGAAGCTAAACTCGTATAATCAATAGAAAAGCCTTTTAAAAGGTTTTTCTAACTCCCTATTTCCTTTTCCTACTCTAACTATTAATTCCATTCAAATACTTTTATCGATCTAAAATATATCTACTATATCTCATCTAAGTTCTTATTACTATTTTATTTATTATGATTGATTTTGTTTTCAATTGAAAAGAGAAAAGAGTGTCACCCAAAAGGGTGACAGATAAAGAAAGGAGAATTTCTTTTTGCTAGCTAATATTAGAAAGCGAAGTTAACTTGTGCACTTACACCAGTTTGGCTATGTTTAACTGTCATGTCACCAGCACCACCACCAAATGCAGCATTAAAGTTTTCGTATGTATTTGTTACTTCTGGAGCATAAGTTAATCCTAAGTCTAAAGAAGTAACTTCACTTACATTATATGTAGCACCGATTGCATAATGAGATTCAACAATTGCAGGGAAACCTAAAAGATTAAATGTGTTAACAACACCTGCAGCTAAATTAGCTGAATTAGCACCAGCATAAGTTTGTTCACTAATTGGACTAGATGCATAATTATAACCAGCTCTTAAAGCCCAAGAATTTGTAGCATATTCATAACCAATTGCAATTACATTTTGATCATCCCATTCAAAATCTTCATAACCTTTACATGATGACCATTTGATTTGTTTATAATCGATTGCTACAGTATGTTCACCCATTGCGTAAGATGCACCAATACCAATCTCTGCAGGAGTTGACAATTTATCATTAGTGTATCCAGCACCACCTGTAAAAGGAGTAACTACAGCATCAAACCCTTTGTATTGCATATCGATTTGAGATTTATATACAGCACCAACAGTTAAACCAGACATTTCGTAAGATAAACCAAGATTATAACCAAATGCTAAATCTTGGGCAATCCCCATTCCAGTATTACCACCAAAATTATAGTTAATATCTAAAGCACCATATTGTAAAATTGGAGTAACTGCTACGCTAAAACTATCCATTTTGTATGCTAATGGAAGACCAAATTGCATAAGTTGAAGGTTTGTAACCATTTGTAATTGAGTATCTGTTGCAGCATCAGCATCACGATAATCTGTACCCATACCAGCAGTACCCCAAATACCTACACCCATATAAAAGTTATCTGTAACTTTTGATGCTATAGAAACTGAAGGAATAACATTCATATCAGCTGCACTTGTATTTGTAGCAGTCGTACCACCAAGACCTGTCATATCATTTGTATTTTTAACATCTGGCATAAATAATGTACCACCAAATGAAACTTCAGTACCTTTAACAGAAGTAATTAAAGCAGGATTCACTAGAGCTGATTCAGCACCATGAGTCATACCTATACCAGTACCAGCCATACCACGAGCTTTTGCTCCCACACCGATTAAAGCAGAACCGTTTGTTGCGAATGCAGATGTTGCACCTAGAGCTAAAGCAGCTACTACTGCTAATTTGATTGTTTTTTTCATTTTCTCCCCTTAAGAGCTTTTAAATATAGAAACAAGAGTTTGTTTCGATTGCAGTCATTATATGTGATAAAATTTTAACTCAACCTTAATAGAAAGAATATAAGTATAAAAAAATATTATATTAATAGTTATTAAAACAGCTAAATATTTGAAATATTATAGATTTGTATAATGATATATTATTATTAGTAGTAAAAAAGGATAGATATTAAACAATTTTATAGAATTTATCAAAAAAATAAAACAGTTACTTATAATATAAATTTGTGATAATTTTTTAATAATGTGCATTTTTGTAACATTATTATCACAAAAAACATATATATACCCTAATTATAGACCAAAATATAATAAAAATAATCAAAGAGACAAAAATAATAGAAGTAAAAGGGTAAAAGTAAGTATATAAATAGTTAGTGATTAAGTAAAAAATGGATTGATAAGATAGATTAGAATGGATAATTGATCCGAACTAGGCAGCGACCTACATTCCCACACCTGAAAGATGCAGTATTATCAGCGATGAGAGGCTTAGCTTCTGGGTTCGGAATGGGGCCAGGCGTTTCCCTCTCTCTATAGCCACCTAGACAAGATCAAGTGTAAAAGTATTGTTTGATACTCTTACAGTTGACCTTTAAGATCATAGATAAGAAGATTAAAAAAGTTAAAGTCAACTAAACAACTCAAGGATTACTTCATTTAATGATATACACTAAATAAGGTAGTGAAGCTTTTAATGAAAAAAGACAAACGTACTATTAGTACTGGTCAGCTAAACGAATTACTTCGCGTACACATCCAGCCTATCAAGCTTGTAGTCTTCAAGCGTACTTCAGGGATTGTTCATCTTGGAGTTGGCTTCCCGCTTAGATGCTTTCAGCGGTTATCACATCCGAACGTAGCTACCCAGCTATGCCCTTGGCAGGACAACTGGTGCACCAGTGGTTCGTCCAACCCGGTCCTCTCGTACTAGGGTCAGCTCTCCTCAACAATCCTACGCCCACGGAAGATAGGGACCGAACTGTCTCACGACGTTCTGAACCCAGCTCGCGTACCGCTTTAAATGGCGAACAGCCATACCCTTGGGACCTGCTCCAGCCCCAGGATGCGATGAGCCGACATCGAGGTGCCAAACCTCCCCGTCGATGTGAGCTCTTGGGGAGATCAGCCTGTTATCCCCGGCGTACCTTTTATCCTTTGAGCGATGGCCCTTCCACACAGAACCACCGGATCACTATGACCGTCTTTCGACTCTGCTCGACATGTATGTCTCACAGTCAGTCCGGTTTATGCCATTATACTCTACGAAGGATTTCCAACCCTTCTGAACCGAACTTTGTAAGCCTCCGTTACTTTTTAGGAGGCGACCGCCCCAGTCAAACTACCCACCAGACATTGTCCTCGCACGGGATAACCGTACGGAGTTAGCTATCAGAATATTCAAGGGTGGTATCTCAAGGATGCCTCATCATAATCTGGCGACTATGAATCAATGGCTCCCACCTATCCTGCACATGAATATCCCAATAGCAGTGTCAAGCTATAGTAAAGGTGCACGGGGTCTTTCCGTCTTTCCGCGGGTAGGAGGAATTTTCACCTCCACTACAATTTCACTGGATCCCTTGTTGAGACAGCTCCCATCTCGTTACGCCATTCATGCAGGTCGGTATTTAACCGACAAGGAATTTCGCTACCTTAGGACCGTTATAGTTACGGCCGCCGTTTACTCGGGCTTCAATTCAACGCTTCGCAAAGCTAACGCATCCTTTTAACCTTCGAGCACCGGGCAGGCGTCACACCCTATACATCCACTTACGTGTTAGCAGAGTGCTGTGTTTTTGGTAAACAGTCGGGAGGGACTCTTTGCTGCGACCCATCAATGCTTCAGAGAGTAAATCTCTTAACAAATAGGGCACACCTTATACCGAAGATACGGTGCTAGTTTGCAGAGTTCCTTAACAAGGGTTCATCCACGCGCCTTAGAATACTCATCTCACCCACCTGTGTCGGTTTACGGTACGGGCAACATTATATCTCGTTTAGAGGCTTTTCTCGGCACGACAGTATCGACGATTCTAAACGCTCTCCGAAGAGATTGTTCAGCCTGTCAGGTCTCGGATTCGTGATAAGCGGATTTGCCTACTTATCATCCTACACCCTTCGAGCCACTATTCCATCAGTGACCTCGTCTAACTCTATGCGTCCCCCCATCACTCAAACGATATAATGTCGGTATCGGAATATTAACCGATTTGCCATCGTCTACCCCTTTCGGACTCGACTTAGGTCCCGACTAACCCTACGATGACGAGCATCGCGTAGGAAACCTTGGGTTTTCGGCGAAGAAGATTCTCACTTCTTTTCTCGCTACTCATGCCTGCATGCTCACTTCCATCCGCTCCAGTACTCCTTACCGGTATACCTTCAACGCTGAATGGAACGCTCTCCTACCACTCATAGTAAACTATGAATCTAAAGCTTCGGTGTTTATCTTAGCCCCGTTATATTTTCGGCGCAGAATCGCTAGACCAGTGAGCTGTTACGCTTTCTTTAAAGGATGGCTGCTTCTAAGCCAACCTCCTGGTTGTCACAGCAACTCCACATCCTTTTCCACTTAGATAAAACTTTGGGACCTTAGCTGTTAGTCTGGGTTGTTCCCCTCTCGACATAGGATTTTATCACCCTACGCCTGACTCCCGAGGTTACACATGTAGTATTCGGAGTTTGATAGGGTTTGGTACCGCGGTAAGCAGCCCTAGCCCTGTCAGTGCTCTACCCCTACATGCTAATGCTCGAGGCTATACCTAAATATATTTCGGAGAGAACCAGCTATCACTGAGTTTGATTGGCCTTTCACCCCTATCCACAAGTCATCCCGTGACTTTTCAACGTCAATGGGTTCGGTCCTCCACTGGCTCTTACACCAGCTTCAACCTGCTCATGGATAGATCACTCAGTTTCGGGTCTGCAGCATCTGACTATGTCGCCCTATTAAGACTCGCTTTCGCTACGGCTTCTCGTTCGATTAACCTTGCCAGATACCACAACTCGCAGGCTCATTATGCAAAAGGCAGTCCGTCACACATTAAAATAGTGCTCCGAATGATTGTAAGCCATAGGTTTCAGGTTCTATTTCACTCTGCTCACCGCAGTCCTTTTCACCTTTCCCTCACGGTACTTGTTCACTATCGGTCTGGTAGTAGTATTTAGGGTTGGAGGGTGGTCCCCCCATATTCAGTCAAGATAACACGTGTCCCGACCTACTCGTTCCTTAGTCTAGTACCACATAAATGTTTTCGCTTACGGGAATATCACCCTCTATGTTCACACTTTCCAGAGTGTTCGGCTAACAAATATGCTATCACTAAGCGCCCTAATCCAATTTCGCTCGCCGCTACTTTCGGAATCTCGTTTGATTTCTCTTCCTTCAGGTACTGAGATGTTTCACTTCCCTGAGTTCGCCCCCCCGTAGGGTAACATGAATCACTCCATGCTGGGTTGCCCCATTCGGAAATCCCCGGATCAAAGCTTCTTGGCAGCTCCCCGAGGCTTTTCGCAGCCTAGTACGTCCTTCATCGCCTCTACCAGCCTAGGCATCCACCTATGGCCCTTAATATCTTTTATTCTAATTCGCTTCACTACCTTATTTAATGTATCTCTACACTAAACTCAGTAGTCCTTGTAATTGTAGTTATTTAGTTGTTGACTTTAACAATGTTAATTTAATGATCGTTTTGGTTTAAAAACCAAATATAAACTCTCATTTGAAAGCTTATATTTGATTTTTTACAAAAATGGTGGGCCTACCAGGACTTGAACCTGGGACCTCACCCTTATCAGGGGTGCACTCTAACCAGCTGAGCTATAGGCCCTTGTACACTTGTAATTCTAATGAACTTAGATCACTGAAAACTAAGCAAGAAGAGACAAGAAATAATACTTTGTTGAATCGTGAGATTCTTTAGTGAGCCAATCAAACGAATGATTGCTCTTTACTCTAGAAAGGAGGTGATCCAACCGCAGGTTCTCCTACGGTTACCTTGTTACGACTTCACCCCAGTCGCTAATTCCACCGTAAGCGGTAGCCTCCCGAAGGTTAGCTTCCCGATTTCGGGTGAAATCAACTCCCATGGTGTGACGGGCGGTGAGTACAAGACCCGGGAACGTATTCACCGTAGCATTGCTGATCTACGATTACTAGTGATTCCAGCTTCATGCTCTCGAGTTGCAGAGAACAATCCGAACTGAGAGACGCTTTATGAGATTAGCTCCACCTCGCGGTATCGCAACTCTCTGTACGCCCCATTGTAGCACGTGTGTAGCCCTGGCCGTAAGGGCCATGATGACTTGACGTCGTCCTCACCTTCCTCCTCCTTGCGAAGGCAGTCTCCTTAGAGTGCCCAGCCGAACTGCTGGCAACTAAGGACGAGGGTTGCGCTCGTTGCGGGACTTAACCCAACATCTCACGACACGAGCTGACGACAGCCGTGCAGCACCTGTTTTCAAGCTCCCGAAGGGCACCACTCTATCTCTAGTGTGTTCTATCAATGTCAAGGCCAGGTAAGGTTCTTCGCGTATCTTCGAATTAAACCACATGCTCCACCACTTGTGCGGGTCCCCGTCTATTCCTTTGAGTTTTAATCTTGCGACCGTACTCCCCAGGCGGAACACTTAATCTGTTAAGTGCATCACCGAAGTAACTAGTACCCCGACGACTAGTGTTCATCGTTTAGGGCGTGGACTACCAGGGTATCTAATCCTGTTTGCTCCCCACGCTTTCACGCCTTAGCGTCAGTAATGTCCCAGCAGATCGCCTTCGCTTTCGGTATTCCTAGTGATATCTACGGATTTTACCCCTACACCACTAATTCCATCTGCCCCTTCCATACTCTAGGCTACCAGTTTCAAGTGCAGTTCTACAGTTAAGCTGTAGGATTTCACACCTGACTTGATAACCCGCCTACGCGTCCTTTACGCCCAGTGATTCCGAATAACGCTTGCACCCTCCGTATTACCGCGGCTGCTGGCACGGAGTTAGCCGGTGCTTATTCATATGCTACCGTCATTTTCTTGACATATAAAAGGAGTTTACACACCGAAATGCGTCATCCTCCACGCGGCGTTGCTGCATCAGGGTTTCCCCCATTGTGCAATATTCCTCACTGCTGCCTCCCGTAGGAGTCTGGTCCGTGTCTCAGTACCAGTGTGGCGGATCATCCTCTCAAACCCGCTACCCGTCATTGCCTTGGTGAGCCGTTACCTCACCAACTAGCTGATAGGATATAGGCCGATCCCTTAGCGAAAAAACATTTCCCTTCTTAACTTATGAAAAGAAGGAGTATCCAGTATTAATCACCGTTTCCAGTGGCTATCCCGGTCTAAGGGGCACATTACCTATATATTACTCACCCGTGCGCCACTCGTCAGCAGGAAGCAAGCTTCCTCTGTTACCGTTCGACTTGCATGTGTTAAGCACGCCGCCAGCGTTCATTCTGAGCCAGGATCAAACTCTCCATAATTGAATTGTTTAATCTTTAGCCCAAGATTTAAAAATCATTGGCTTTATCTTAAAGTTATCTACTAACCTATTAAAAGTTAATAGACGGTTGTTGTATTATTAGTTATTATCTCAAGCTCTCGCTTGCTTAGTTTTCAATGATCTCAAACGTTAATCAGTAGCTTCAACTCGAAGTACCTCTGACCCTCTTTCGATGGCCTCTCATCGTTTGTGGACGGGAATTATAGGAGAAGTATACTTAGAAGAAGCTTAACTATTTGGGGAATTGGAAATAAATTTGCAAATTTGTTTCTTTTAGAATTTCAATCTATATAAAATAGTAATAATAATATCTATAAATACCATCTTATATTATAATGTATAGATATTAACATCTATGTTGCTACCTGTTTACCTTTTCGCTATAAAATTCTTTTTAAATTCATATTTCGTATATAAAGGAATAAATATGGGACTTTACGATCGTGACTATGCTAGAGAGCATAATACTTACGCTTATGGAAGTGCTCATCGTAGTGAAGCGCAGATAGTATCTTTTGTAAAAGAGACTTATAAACTATTTGCTGCATCTATGATGGCCGGTGCTGTTGGTGCATATGTTGGTATCCCATTAGCTGGTGCAATACATGCAATGTTTTGGCCTCTTTTCATTTTAGAAATTGGTCTATTAATTGGTTTACATTTTGTTAAACATAAACCAGGTATCAATTTAGTTGTAATGTTTGGCTTTGTTTTTATGACAGGTCTTATGTTAGCACCTTTACTTTCACACACTTTAGGACTTAACGGCGGTGCGACAATTATTGGTAATGCATTCGCTATGACTTCTGTTGTATTTGGAGCAATGAGCTTCTATGCTGTTAAAACTACAAAAGATTTTACAGGGTACGGGAAACCTTTAATGATTGCTCTTTTAGTGATCATCGGTTTTTCTATCTTAAATATCTTTTTAGGCAACCCAATGCTTCACGTAATGTTAAGTGGAGCTGTTGTTATACTGTTTAGTATCTTAGTTATTTATGATACTCAAAACATTATGCAAGGTGCATATGAAACACCAATTGACGGTGCTATTGCACTTTATCTTGACTTCTTAAATATCTTTACTGCATTACTGCAGCTATTTGGTATCTTCGGAAGTGAAGACTAATACCAATTTATCGCCCGAACTTTTTCGGGTGATAGATGCCAACCTCAATCGTCTTAAAGAGGGTATCCGTGTTGTTGAGGATATACTTCGCTACAAAGAGAATAATAAAACACTTTCTTCAAAACTCAAATCGCTTCGTCATCAGGCTGTAACTGATAATACAAAAGAGTTACTTCAGTATCGTGACAGTATCAATGATGTACTACGTCCATCTACTACAAGTGAACAGACACGTGATAATTTAGAAGGGATTATTATTGCTAATCTAAAGCGTGCACAGGAATCATCAAGGGTGTTAGAGGAGTTATATAAGCTTGAAAGTATTAGTGAAAGTGAAAAGTTTAAACATATTCGCTATGAGTTATACGATCTCGAAAAAGAGATCCTTCTAACTCAAGAGTAGATATAAGCCACCTCAAACTCTAAATAGTTTAATGGGTACTCATCCATCAGCTTTTTCGTTTCTTTAAACGAGAGGGCATTTCTAGAGCCGCTGACACCACTCTTTTTTATATATCGAAACATCTCCCTTGTATTTTCGAATTCAAGACGATAATTTACAACTTCAAAATTCACATCAAAATATTTTTTCTGTATTGTGTATATTTCATCTTTTGAAAGCAGCAATGGTTCTAATGATGCTGTTTTATGAAGTGTTTCAAAAGTTCCGGATGTAAAGATAGCTAAAGAGATCTGCGTATCCAAACTTTTAATATTACTAAAGACCTTCTCTAGATCTTGTGCCCATTGCAATGCTGAAGAGGATAGTACATAGTCAAAATTGTATTGTTTTAGTGTTTTATAGAGTCCATCATCATTAAAATCACCATATATACACTCTATTATTTTGGATTTCGGATGCAATTCCAGCATCCCTTTTGCAAAATCAACACCTACAAAACGATTATATTCCCAATCTATCTTCTCTACGAGGGCACCGTGACCACATCCCAGATCTAAAATATTTTTCGGCTTGTTATTCACATGGGAAAGCAGTTTTACAGCCACTTTTTCTTGAATAACATTATAGCTCCCATAATGGGCAGCATATTTTGAAAATTCTGAATCTATTCTCATTTTCTATTGAGCACCAATGAGATAACAAAGAGTAAAATAATACTCAGTACTATAGTAGCACCTGAAGGGAGTGAGAAGTGATAAGAGACTACCATACCTAACACAACACTAAAGATCGCAAAAAACAGTGCAAGCAGAAGCGTCTGTTTAAATCCTACTCTGTATTGTAAAGCCGATACTGCAGGAATCACCATCAAAGCACCGATCAGTAGACTTCCCACAACCCGAATAGATAGGGCAATAATAATAGCAACTACACTTACAAGTAAAAAGTTTAACAGTTTTACTTTTAGTCCGCTTGTTTTTGCTACCTCTTCATCATAAGCTATAAAATAAAGCTCTTTTGCAAACAGCAGTAAGAAACTCAGTGCTATTGCCCCAAAGATAAGGATTGTATAAAGGTCTTCAGTCGTAACCGCTAAAATCGAACCAAAAAGATAGGAAAATAAAGAATTGTTAAATGAACCGCCGACAGAAACTATAATCACAGACAACGCCAGAGCCCCTGAGAGTATAATTGAGAGTATTGCATCGGAATACAAAGAAAACGAACTTCTAAGATACTCTATAAGCCATGCAAACATTACAGCAACTACTACCGCTACCCACATTGGATTATATCCTGCTACCAAACCTACAGCAACACCGACTAAAGCAGAATGAGCCAAAGTCTCACTAATAAGTGAATAGCGTTTAAGGACTACAAATGTTCCACCTATAGAGGCTAAAATAGCTATAAATATCCCTGCTATAAAAGCACGCTGCATAAAATCATAATCAAACATCTCTAACATATTAATATCCTAATGCTCATGCTTATGCATATGAATCAGATGGGCATCGATCCCGTAAAGTTCACTCATCTCTTCACAAGAAAGCGCTTCTTTAGGGTTATTGCAGATTGTCGCTTTTTGGTTGATCGTAAAAAGTCTTGCAATATCATCTGCGATCACCCCGATGTCGTGTGTAATAAACAAAATAGTGATTCCATCCTCTTTATTTAACTTACGTAAAAGCTCGTAAAATCTTTGTTGCGACTTTACATCTACACCTGTATTTGGTTCATCAAGAATTAAAATCTTTGGAGAAGAAGCCAAAGCACGTGCAATCATCACACGCTGACGCTGACCACCTGAAAGAGTACCCACCATCTTGTCTTTTAGATGTGTAATATCCATCTTATCCATTGCATCTTCCACCGCTTGTATATCTTCTAAAGATGTTCTTGAAAAAAGTTTTCTCTTGGCAACTCTTCCCATCTTTACAATATCTTCAACCGTAGCAGGAAAATTTTGATCAACCAGCGATGCACGTTGAGGCACATACCCGATCTTGTACCACTCTTTAAATTTTTTTTGCTCTTTTCCAAATATCTTGATAGTTCCGGATGTTGCTTTTTCTAGCCCAAGCAATGTACGGATAAGTGTCGTTTTTCCGCCACCGTTTGGTCCTATAATAGCAATATATTCCCCGCTAAAAATATGAAAACTGATATTACTGAGTATCTTTTGGTCCATAACCTCAAAACAGAGATTTTTTACATCAAAAATAGGAACTTTAAACTTTAACGGCACTGCATAGCCTCAGCAATTTTGTCTAAATTTATCTTCATAATATCAATATAGTCCAGTTTAAGAGTCATCTCTTCCCCCGTTATATTCCCAAGCGGTTGTAAACTATCGATCTTTATACCCGTATCATCAGCAATTGTTTGAATATTTTTATTGTTGGCAAAATTTTCAAAAAATATAATCTGTATATTTTTCTCTTTTATTTCCTGAAGTAAATGTTTTACATCCTCTGCACTCGGCTGTGCTTCTGTTGAAAGCCCTGTTAAAGATTCAACTTTAAAGCCGTATCTCTCAGCTAAATAAGAAAATGCATTATGAGTCACAATAATTGTATCTAGCTTACATTCAAGTAATTGTTGTTTATATAAACCGTCAAGTTGATCTAATTGCTGAATATACTGCTCTTTATTTTTTTCAAAAAAATGTTTGTTTTTTGGGTCTATCTTACTAAGCTGTTCAGTTACTACAAGAGAAAGTTGTTTCATATTCTCAATATCAAGCCAATAATGGGGATCGTATGCTCCATGATGGTGGTGATGATGTTCATGCTCCTCATGATCTTCACCGTGTTCCTCATCCTCATCATCTTCTAAAGTTTTAAGAGTAACATACTTACTCATATCAAGTTTATGTACCTCAGAGGCAAGATGCTGGGTCCATGGTTCCAAAACATCACCGCTATAAAGAAAAAGCTTACTTTTTTCAAGTTTGGCAACAATCTTTGGAGTAGGCTCAAAACTATGCGGATCTACCCCAAAAGGTAAAATATTGATCAACTCTATTTTATCACCACCGATATTTTTTGTAAGGTCATAGATAGCAAAGTTACTTGTTGCCACAAGCGGTTTTGAAGAAAGCTTTTGTTCCTTTGAGCCTGTTGTTAGGATTAGAACAACTACTATGAGGGAAAGTAGCGCTAAAACTATCTTCAAATTTTTCACTTTACATCCTTATATAAATTATAATGCAATTATACCCTCTTTTATTTTTCGTGTCAGATTTCTACGACATTTTTTGTAAATAGAGTACGCTTAGCGGCGCTAAATTAAGGCTGATCATATTTTTTCTTCCATGATAACTTTTTGGAGTCGTTTTTAAAACATCTTTATTCAAGCTTCCACTCCCTCCAAAAGATTTATCCTCAGAGTTAAAGATCTCTTTATATTCTCCACGTTTTGGCATTCCCAGCATATATCCTATATGTGCTTTATCGGAAAAATTACATACGATAATCAACGGTTTCTCTTTTATATTGCCCTTACGTATAAATGCAATAACGTTTGCCCTGTAATCGTTCTCATCGATCCATTCAAAACCGTTACTCTCTACATCGTTTTTATAAAGTGCGGGCTCTTTTTTATAAAGGGTATTGAGCGTATATATAAGTTTTTTCACCCCTGAATGATTTTCATTCTCTAAAAGATGCCAATCAAGACTTTGTGAGAAATTCCACTCTGCAAACTGGGCGAACTCTCCACCCATAAATAGAAGTTTTTTCCCGGGATGCGCATACATCAGACTGTAAAGTGCTCGAAGATTTGCAAATTTTTTGTGATACTCTCCGGGCATCTTATTGATCAAAGAACCTTTCATATGCACAACTTCATCGTGACTCAGAGGCAAAACATAGTTTTCGTTATACATATAGACAAAACTGAAAGTGAGGTTTTTATGGTGATGTTGTCTGTTAATTGGATCATTTTTCATATATTTGAGAATGTCGTGCATCCATCCCATATTCCATTTATATCCAAACCCAAGTCCCCCGTCACTCACAGCACCGCTTACCATCGGATAGTTTGTAGACTCCTCGGCAAACATCATAATATCTTTATGCTCTGCGTATGCACTGATATTGAGATGGCGTAAAAACTCTACGGCACCCTTGTTTATGTTACCGCCGTCCTCATTTGGCAGCCACTCCCCATCCTCTCTTGCATAGTTAAGATAAAGCATAGAAGCGACAGCATCGACTCGTATGCCGTCAAGATGGTATTTATCAAGCCAAAACATTGCAGAACTTACCAGAAATGCGCGTACTTCATTTCGATCGTAGTTGAAAATCGCACTTCCCCATTCCGGATGGTACCCTTTTCTTGGATCGTGATGTTCATACAAACACGTACCGTCAAAAGTAATCAGCCCGTGCCCGTCAGTTACAAAGTGGGAAGGGACCCAGTCTAAAATTACTCCGATATCGTGATTGTGCATAATATTTACAAACTCTTTAAACTGCTCAGGTGTACCGTATCTGGCAGTGGGTGCAAAATAACCAGTTACCTGATACCCCCATGAACCTTCAAAAGGGTATTCAGTAATCGGCAGCAGTTCCACATGGGTAAAACCTAGTTCTTTAATATAGTGTGCAAGTTCATTCGCAGCTTCCGTATAATTTAAAAAACGGTTGTCCTCTTCAACTTTTCTTCTCCATGAACCCAGATGGATCTCATAGATACTTATGGGTGCTTTATGGGAGTTGTGTTTTTTACGTTTTTTCATCCATGCATCATCATCCCAAGAAAAAACATTAAGATTCCAAACTTTTGATGCGGATTTCGGAGCAACTTCGGCATAAAATGCAAAAGGATCTGCTTTTTCTTTACTTACCTGTTCATTATCTGAATCTACATAGTATTTGTAAAGTGTTTCAATACTAACATCACTAACAAACACTTCCCAGATCCCGGAACCGTCTTGGCGCATCTTTAACGGATGGGTTTGATTATTGAAATTATTAAAATCGGCTATTAAAGAAATTCCCTTTGCACTCGGTGCCCACACAGCAAAGTAAACACCCTCTTGACCGTTTCTTACATAAGGGTGTGCACCTAGATGCTCATAGAGTTTTGTATGTGTACCCTCTTTAAAAAGGTAGATATCAAACTCGCTAAAAAGAGTTACATCGTAAAAAGATTCATAGTTCATTGCTTTGGTCTCTCATTATTTGCAGGGTCTAAAATGTAGCGATAGACCGCTTCGTAATCCTTTGCCGCATCATCCCAGCTAAAATGTTCGCTCATAGCACGTCGTTGCATATCTAAAAAGGCCTCTTTGTCATTGTAATATATACTCATAGCCCATAAAACAGTATAGTATAGTGCTTCGGAAGTGGCATCGTAAAACTTAAAACCGTTACCGTGGCGATGATGTTCATCGAAATTCACTATAGTATCGTCAAGCCCTCCCGTTGCACGTACTATCGGCAAAGTACCGTAGCGCAAACTGTAGATCTGGTTCAGCCCGCAAGGCTCAAAGAGAGAAGGCATTAAAAACATATCACATCCCGCTTCTATTTGATGTGCAAGAGCTTCACTGTATCCGACATGCAAACCGAAATTACCTCTATGGTGTGCAACATCCGAGAAAAAACCTTCCGCCCACTTCTCACCGGTTCCAAGCATTACGATCTGCAGATCATTGTCCAAAATTCCGTTAATAGCACTTGAAATAAGTCCTATCCCTTTTTGTTCTGCAAAACGGCCGACAAAGCCTATAAGTGGAACATCATCACGCTGTTCTAAATTAAAGTGCTTTTGGATTGCACGTTTACACGCTCTTTTTCCCTTCATCTGATCGCGGTCGAAAGTTTGCGCTATATAAGTGTCTTTTGAAGGATTCCATTCATCATAATCCACACCATTTAAAATCCCAAAAATTTTCTCTCTATGAGCCCAAAGATGTCCATCTAGTCCAAAACCAAACTCCGCTGTCTGGATCTCTCTGGCATAACGTTTTGAGACGGTAGTTACTGCATCGGCATGCATTATACCCCCTTTTAGCATATTGAGATGATTAAAACTTTCAAACTCATGTGCATTGAAATGCTCCCAGCCAATCTCTAAAAGATCCATCAGCCCTTTGTGAAAAACACCCTGATGCTGCATATTGTGAATCGTAAACACTGTTTTGGCATGGGCAAAATCATGTACAAAACGGGTTTTGGCTAAAATAGGCAACAGTGCAGTATGCCAATCGTTAGCGTGGATAATATCGGGAGTAAAATGAAGCATCTTACACAACTGCAATGCCGCTTTTGAAAAGAAAACAAAACGCTCACCGTTATCTTTGTATGAGCGGTTATCCTCCTCGTAAAATCCGGCTCTACCGAAATAGTTTTCATGATCGATAAAATAAACCTGCACACCACTTTGTGGCAAAGTAGTTGTGTAAACTGCAGCCCACAGCTCACCTATACTTCCCATCGGTACCCCAAGCGGTGTTTCTAATTTTGTAAGATTTTCTTTATCGATCTTGTAATATCTAGGCAGTACAAGGATGATCTCATGCCCAAGCTTCTCGATAGCTTTTGGAAGAGCCCCCGCTACATCTGCCAAACCGCCCGTTTTTGCAAAAGGAACCGCTTCTGAAGCGGCAAAAAGGATTTTTAGTTTTCGTTTCATAGATTCTCCTACTAATAAATCTCATATAATCCGAACAAAGTCCAGATTATATTCAGTCACTAAAGCTCTGCCTTATGGCAAGAAGGAGTCATTTTAACTCCTTTAAAAGCGATGCACCTTGCAGCACTGCGTTTTGTAGTTTTGTTTTAACAATACGAAGCCCTTGTGTACTTTGTAGCATACTAAACTCTCTATAGCGTGCTAAAACCGTTTCAAAAATAGTTTCATCGTCTGCAACGATCCCTCCCCCTAAAACTAAAACTTCAGGATTAAAAAGAGTTATCACCACTCCAACTGCATCTAAAAGAGCCTCTTCAAACTCTTTATAAAGCTCATTGTGCTCTGTAAGTGTAGAATCTCTAAGTTCTTGAAGTGTAAGGGCTTCATCAATTTGCAAATAACGTTTAAACTTTTTAAGCCCCGATCCCGAAGCAAAAAGCTCTATACAGTTGTCTTTACCGCAACCGCAGAAAAAGGGGGCTTTTTTATAAGGGATATGTCCAATCTCTCCAGCTAACGCGTTATACCCCTCTAATAAACTTCCGTTAGTAATAACCCCCAGTCCAAGACCGCTCCCTACATAGAGTGCACAGATCTCCTCTGTCTGGAAATATTTTGCTTCTGCCAAAACGGCACAGGAGAGATCGTTTTGTATCAAAAACTCCACATCGTATCTGCTTTGAAAATAGTTTTTAATATTTGGCTCTGTCACTTCTATATTTGGAGCGCCAAGAATTATTCCATCTTTTACCTGTCCTGCATACCCTACGGCTATTGTTTTTACAACTTTATATCTTTGCAGCAGCTTTTCGATCCAAGATATAAAACCAATACCGTTGCACTTTTCACTCCCTGTGTCTAGCTCTTGCTCCCCATTATAAAGAGCGTAACGGAAATATGTCCCTCCGGCATCTATACACAGCTTCAAAACAAACTCTCATACAGCTTCATATAGCTCTTTGCGCCTCTCTCAAAAGAGAAATCGCACTCCATATTAAAAACCACCGACTCCCTAAAAGCCTCTGTATCTTTTTTAAGTTTAAAAGCCCGCTCTATCGCCTTGGAAAACTCTTTTTTCGTAAACTTTTCAAACACAATTCCTCTGCCACATCCATTTTTCTTTTCATGGACACTGTCTTTTAAGCCACCTGTTGCATGGACAATGGGGATAGCTCCGTATCGCATAGCTATCATCTGTGCTAAACCGCAAGGCTCAAACAAAGAGGGCATTACAAAAAAATCTGCCGCAGCGTATGCTTTATGGGAAAGTACCTCATCGTAAACGTTTTGAAATTCAAGGTTTGCGTGCTTAGAAGACAGAGCATTAAGTTTGTTAGTATAAAGCTCTTTCCCCTCTCCGAGAACAAAAACATTGATCTTTTTTTCCAACATCTCAGGAAGCACTTTTATCAAAAGTTCGATCCCTTTTTGCTCCACTAATCTTGAGAGTACTACAAACAGAGTTTTTCTCGGATCTTTAAGTTTGGTTGTTTTTAAAAATGCAACTTTGTTTTTATACTTGTTCTCTAATGTAGTGCTGTCGTAACACTCTTGAAGATGAGGATCGCTTGCAGGGTCAAAAACTTCCGTATTGATTCCGTTTAATATACCGCTTAACTTATCACTATGGTAGCTTAAAAATCCATCCAAGCCACAGCCAAATTCGCCGGTGAGGATCTCTTGTGCATAACTGGGGCTGACCGTTGTCACGGCATCGGAGTATGCGATCCCCCCTTTCATAGAGTTGAGCTGTCCATAAAATTCTAAAGCATCCATATTAAAGTAACTAGGCTCTATCCCAAGGCGTTCACACGACTCTTGTGAAAATATTCCCTGATAAGCAAGATTATGGATAGTAAAAACGGTTTTTATCGCTAATGATCTTTGCTCTATGAAAAGAGCTGCTAAAGCAGTATGCCAGTCATTGAGATGAAGAAGATCAATCTTTAGTCTTACAGCCAACTCTACAATGCTTGCACTAAAGATCCCAAAACGCAGATCGTTGTTTGCATAATCAATATCGTTATAACCATAAAGGTGCTGCGTAGTACTTAAAAGGGGCGCTTTTATAAAATAAACACCCAACCCCTCTTGCAGAGTAAAATAGACTTCAATACTATACGAAATTCCGCCCAGTTCAAGTTCAAAATCCTCAACTTTTTCTAGGTTCTGCAGCTCTAAAAAACCATACAAAGGGAGCACGACAGAGATATCTGTATATTTTTTCAGTGCTCTTGGAAGTGCATCTGCAACATCTGCAAGTCCCCCCGTTTTCACATAAGGTAGCATCTCACTCGCAGCAAATAATACCCTCATAGCTCCTCCCCTCGCAGTAGCCTTGCACACTCTTCTGGCTCCATACAGTTAATAGCCATACCGCTTGAGAGCTCAAAGCCTCCTATATTATAGATCCTAGGAATTATTCGCAAAGTAAAACGGAAATTTTGTTCTAAAAGTGCCATATAGCTTTCGTTTTCAAAGTTTTGATTGAGAGGTGCCTGCATAAAGGCCAAATTATAATCAAAAGAACCCAGCTGTTTTGAGAGTTTTGCAAATATCGATTTTACTAAAACTCCCAGCTCCTCCAACTCTTTTTTAGTGGCTTTATGCAGTGAGATGATATTGTTCACGGGAGAGATCATCACCTCAAAAGGATAACTGCTTGCAAAAGGACAAAAAGCAACAAAATTTTGTGTCTGTGTAATAAGTCGTTTTTTAAACAAGATCTCATTATGCAAAATATCTTCAACTATCCCTCTGCCGTGTCTTTGATAATAAAGCATATTTCTGCTCAAAAAATAGATCGCATCTTTTGGCATCACCGGCAAAGCAATAATTTGAGTATGTGGATGCTGCTGCGTAGCACCCGCATCTTTGCCTACATTTTTAAATACACTTATATAAACCAAGCGCTTATCTTTTTGAAGGTCTTCCATTCTCGTTACTATTGTTTTTATCCAGTTTTGCACATCGTTCTCATCTAGGTCTTCCATATTACAAGAGTGGCAAGGATTATCTATAACAATCTCATGGGCTCCAAGTCCCGGAACTGACTCAAACATTCCGTCACGCTTTGAGCTCTCACTCGCTTCTATCTGTACCGCTTTATAGAGATTTGGTACAACACGAGTCTTCCAACCTGACATATTTGGCTCGTTTTTACGCAATGCAAAGATCTCTGCGGGAGTAAGATGCTCGTTACCTTCACAAAAAGGGCAATTACTTTGTGGAGTTTCAAGAGATTTTGAAGCTGTTACACTATTTGGTCTTCGAAGCCTTTCAGGAGCTATGATCACATACTGATTAGCAATTCTATCGTGTCTTATCTCAGACATCGCATATCTCCAAGCTTATATGTAAATCTAGTTTTTGTTCCATAGAGAAGCTACAAAAAAGTGTTAGTTGCTGGGGTGTTTTATCGTATCCGCTTTCGCTTTTTGCAATACTGCTTGCTATATATGCATGCACATCACACTCCTGCTGACTTTGTAAACGCACTGATTTGTTTGTAAAATCATCATACAATGCTATCTCCCTGCAATTTTTTTGACTGAACCCTTCAGCTATTTTTTCCCCGTTAAGTGTAAGTGTCGAGAGATGAGCGAAATGAAGGTTAAACTCTAAAGCATAATAGAGCCGATCTTCTAACTCACTAAAGAGCTGCAGATCGAGATGAAGTGCTTTATCTTTGACTCTGTATCTCTTTTCTATCTGCACATTTGCATGCTCAAAAACACTCCCTTGTGTAAAAAACAATATATTACCCTTTTGTAACTTACATTCAGCAGCACTTTGCACTCTTTTAATCTCTTGAGAGCCCTCTCTCAAATGCTCTAATACGAAAGGTTTTTTTGAAAAACAATCGATAAAAGAGTACCTAGGGATAGAGTCAAACACAAGCTCTTTTTTAAGCAGCTCATCCATAACCATCCCATCGTGGATCGACTCAAGCTCTTTTGTCTCTTCTAAAAGTTCGGGCTGAAAATGGTAACTCTCCTCTTTTCTCATCAGAGTGTTTTGCCAGTTAAAAAGTGTTTCAAAAGAGCCAAACTCCATAAGGGTTCCCCCCTCTTTTAAGGAGAATACCAAAGAGAGTTCATCTGTTCTTACTTTGAGTTCTTCATATCCATCTTGATCGATATCTAAAAACTCCTTCTCTTTACGCTCAAATCCTCTTTCAATCTCTAAAAGATATCTGTAGGCATTATCTCGTAAGTTCGGCAAGTAGATCCCGCCGAATACACCATGCCAAAAGACATCGTTTGTTTGAAGTTTATACAGAGCCTCTTTTTGTACCTTGGAGAAACTCTCACTTTGTTTGCTAAGCCATAACATCCGTTTGTGCAAATAATTGCTCTCGGGATATTTCACAAAAAAGTTTTTCCATATCCCCCCTTTTACAAATGCTATCCCTTTTTTCTCCATATACTCTTGACCAAGATACTTTTGCAGGGCATGCAACTCTTTTGCATCCTCATTATTTAAACTCCACTCACCCATCTCAAAGTAAGAGGTGTTATTAAGATAAGCAATCCCCAAAGAGTGATGCTCTTGCATATACTCTTTATAGTGTTGCGTTACAATTAACTGTTCGTCCAATACTAAACGTACAAACTTCTCAAGCCAACCCTGCTCGTACACCCATTCAAAAGTGTTAGGCCACAGTCCAAACTTCTCTGCATCATCGAAAAAAACAGCAGCTGAACCATCTCTGTTTCTATATCCGAGTACACTCTCTATCGCTTTTTCAACGTTAGAAAAAGGAAGATCGTAGCGAAGCGGCTTGGAGATAGGAAACAGTGCACACTTAGCTCCACCCTCTTCGGTTGTATAATACCCGTCAAGCTTCTTAGCCGGAAATCCGCTGCTTAAAAAGTGGTAGTCATCCACTACTACATACTCAATTCCACATTGTACAAGGTCTGGAATCAAAGTACTCTCCCATACTCGCTCAGTGAGCCAAAGCCCTTTTGGACGAACTCCAAAATGTTTTTTTAAAAACCTGTTTAACTTTTTCACTTGTGCTATGCGATCGTTTGAGGGAATAGCACTGAGTACCGGTTCATAGTATCCCGCTGTCAACCACTCGATGGAACCTTTTTGTGTAAGTAGTTTCATCACGTTAAAAAGTTCAGGGTATTTTTTCCTAATCTCGTTAAGGAGCCATCCGCTGCAATGCAAAGAGAATTTAAACTCCGGATAACGCATCATCACGTCAAAAAAAGGTTTATAACTTTTCGCTACAGCCTCTGCTATACACTCGCTGAAATTATCTACCGGTTGGTGCATATGTACGCCAAAAAGTAAAGTAACTTTTTCCATCTTTTTACCTATACAAACCACTCGTGGGAATAATCATCGTAAAGATTAATTTTCAACTCCCCAAAACTCGGTAATATCTGCACCACTTTTCCATCTTTTTCAATCTCAAAACGGATTAGGATCTCGTTTGAATCCAGATTCTCTTTTGTAATACTCATCTCTAAAAGCTCATCACACACGCTGAAAATCTCCACCTCATCAATAACAATCGTCTCGTTGGGCAGTGTGATTTTTCCGTGAATATTGCCCGGTTCAAGAATAATTTCTAAACTATCGTTTTCACATAAGCTTTCCATATCCGCTTCAAAAGAAAAGTAAAGTTTCTTTTTATCTTGTCCGTAAAAGATCTTATTTATCGGACCCCTTGCCATATCCATTGTAGAGAACACTTTTGTTTCATCCACTACCCCGCAACCTATCCATTCAAAGAATGAATCACGTTTGCCGTTGATCATCGGGGAGATATCAGATTTTGGATGTAACCAAAAGTTTTGTGTACTTTTATGCTGTGTAATCGGTATATACAGATCTGCAGGGGGTGCTATCTCTAAAAGGTTATAAATAGTAATCAAATGATTTCTAAATAGTTCATCAAACTCCTCTTCAAACTCACTAAAATGATCATCACCGTACCACCAAAACCAATCTGAACACTCCGCTGCTAAAAAGTGCTGTGTTATCAACTCTTGTTTCTTGGGCTCAAGCTGCTCTTTATGGTGCTCATAATCCTGCTTTGTCATAAAAAGAAGCTCCCAGCCTCTTGTTTTTTCACTACCCCCTACCCAGGTATTAAACTCGCCATGTATCCAACTTCCGGGAGCTAAATGTTCAAGTTTTTTCGCAGGAAGCTGACACACCTCATCCATCGTCAGGGTTTGGCACCATGAAAGAGATTGCAGTTTTGTATAGAGGCTTTGAAAGAATTCGTATCCGTTTGCTTTATAAAACTCCCAAGCATTTTCCCCGTCTAAAATAACACAGACAAGCGGATCGCTGTTTTTAGACTCTATTTTTTGCAACTCTTTAATAAAATCTACGGCCGCGCTCTCGGCATTTTTATGACGATAGGTAAAACCGATAAGATCACTTAGATAGTGATCCCTAAAACAGATCCTCATCCCGTTATATATATAAGGATAATAAAGCAGCTCTTTGTCTGTTTTGTTTAAAGATTTAAAAAGTATCGCCTCATCTGTTGCGATCCAGCCTACACTTTGAGAGTTATAAAGCGCTACACTTTTTTGATCTACTGCCCCCTCAGCCGGCCAGAAACCGCTTGGTTTAAAACCAAAAACATCCTCAAAGATCTCTTGTGCCCTTTGGACCTGTAAACGAGCATCCTCCTCTAGAGAAATATGGTTTTTTGGAATGTTTGTCATGGGATGGGCATCTAAAGCATTATTCATATCAAGAAGTAAAGGTAAGATAGGATGATTTAGCGGTGTTGTAGAAAAGCTGATTGAACCTTTGGCAGCCAGCTCTTTAAAATAGTCAAAAATTCCTCTCATAAAATTTTGTAACTCATCTAAGAGATGTTTTTTATCATACTCGTTATAGTCTCTTTCTTTTTCTAACAACTCTTGTACAACACTGCTGTTTTGACGCAAATAATTCCCGCACCACGACAAAATAAACAAAACCTCAAGTTCTATCAGTTCACAACGGTTATAGTCATACTGAGCAAAAAGCTCTTTATATCGCTTAAACGGTTTAATCATTGTCTCGTAGTTGGAGCTTTTACATATTTTTACGATCCAAGCCTTCTCTTCATCTTGCAGTTTTGCCGTGTCGTCTCGTAAAAGAGTTAAGAACTTATCGTTTTTGCTTAGATCGTTTGCATAAAGCTGCAACTGTTTTATAAGTGAAGGGGTGATATTAAAAGTTGCTTTAAGCCCCTCTTTACCCTCTACTATCCAAGGCATATCGTAATAATCTTTTATAGCATGCAAAAATACCCAAGGCAACTGCATTACACCGCTTGCATCTGTATAATCAGGCTGATGCATATGCCATAAAAAACTCAACTTCATTGCTCTGTCCTATTGGGCGATCCACTGCGCCATTTTTTCTTTATACTGCTTAAAGAGATTCTCACCGGCAACATCATCTTTAGCCTGAATATAAAGATTTAAATACTCTCCGTATTGGTTTGGAATCATAAGGATCCAGTCTGTCTCGTTCTCCCAGATCTTCACCCCGTCTAAATGGGAAGACTTTTTCCCTTTGGCACTCTCTAAAAATTTTCTCATCATCTTCGCTTTTAAAGATTGAGGGCACTCCACTTTTGTTGTTTTGTAATAAAAATAATCGATCTCTTTTGCTACTTCGGAGAGTTTTAAACCGCTGACAGTAAGAAGTTCAAGAATTTTTAATGTTGAATAAAGAGCATCACGAGTATAGTTAAACTCACTAAAGGTATAGTTTCCATCAACCGTAGCTATAAAATCGTATCGCTTTAACTGTTCTACCGTAAAGTCGGTATATTTTCCCCTCTCTATAATTAAGTTGTCAAACTCCAGTACATCGGGTGCCCAAGTGGGTAAAAATACTTTCTTTTTCTCATCCGGTTTTGTAGTGATACTTAGAAGATATAATACACAATGAAGTGACTTGATCTTGTTTAACACCTCACCCAGATCAGTAACTAACGTAATTATTTGAGCATTTGGAGCTATCAATACCCCCATATCATGCCCTAAACTTTGCACAATTTTTGAAATATTCTCCGTCGAGCGTTTTTTCATTACGACGAAATTTGAAAGCTTTTGCTCATCATAGTAGGAGTTGAGAACTATATTTTCTATTCCCAATTCATTTAAAATTGTAGGAAAAACTTTTGCGGAATTTCCATGCATAAGGTCAACGGCTATTCTCAGATTACTTTGTCGGATACCCACCTGATCTAAACACTTCTCAATACTGTTCTTATAATCTAAACACTCTTCACAATAATTACTCTCAAATATCTCACCGATACTCGCATGTTCAACGCGTCTGAACTTCTCGATAAAAAATGCCTTTTCTATCACCTTTGCCGCTGAAGTATTTATACGTACAGCATGCTCGTCAAAAAGTGTGATCTCGGAATTACGAGGATCATTAATACAGCGTTTAAACTGAGCACCCCCTACATATTTTGAACTATTTGCCAAGGTATAGCGCAGCAGTGGCTGCGGTATGCTTTTTAAATCATGTACATGTACACCGGCTGAGAGCAATCCTCCTAAAAAAGCGCGTTTAAGCATACGTGAATTTTTATCATCATCCCGTCCCACAAGTACCGTTGAACCCACAGGTAATTGCGAAGCAAACGCTTCGGCAAGTTTTGTCGCCATCTCACAAGAGAGCTCTACGTTACTTGTACCGATTACGCTTCCATTTTCAAAAATCGAGTTTTTGTATCTGCTTCCTAACACTATATTGTGGCTCACTATAGAAGCTGCCTCGATCTTTTTATCCGGCCAGACCGTAATATCACGTTCAAAAGAGCTTAACTCTCCAATCTCACACCCCTCGGCCAAAATAAGTCCCGCTTTTACACTGACATTTTTGCCGATAGTATTGTTGTTACAAATTACTGCGTTATCGAGTTTTGTTTTTTTACCTATAAAAACATTTTCCCAGATCACACTGTTCCTGATTTTAGAATCCGCATCGATCACAACATTATCTGATATTACGCTGTTATAGAGCTTGACACCGTTGTTAAGAGTCACTTTTTTACCTAAAACAACCGTCCCAGTAATCTCGATGGATGGATCCAAACTATACGGTTTTTCCGAATACAACACACCGTCTGGAAATAGCTGTTTGTGTCCGTCAAGCAGAAAATCGACATGGTGAGCCAAAATATCTTCATACACTTCGCGATAACTCTCCGGATTTCCAACATCTCTCCAGTAGCCACTTAGGTTACATCCCATAAGATCAACCTTTTGCTGCATCAATAACGGAAATAGATCCTTTCCAAAATCGAAGTTCTCGTTTTTCGGTATATACTCCAAAATCTCCGGTTCAATCACATAGATTCCAGTATTGATAGTATCACTAAACACCTCACCCCAGCTCGGTTTTTCCAAAAACTTTTCAATTACACCCTCTTCATTGACAATCACCACTCCAAATTGCAAAGGGTTATCTACAGAGGTTAAGCCTATGGAGAGTTTTGAGTTTTTCTCTTTATGGAAAGCAAAAAGGTTTTTAAAATCAAAATCTGTAACAAGATCGCCGCTGATTACAATAAAGTTTTCATCACCTATATGCTCTTGAGCAAGTTTAACAGCTCCCGCCGTTCCGTAATCATCATCAGGAAGTACATAGGTGATCTTGATCCCAAAGTCACTTCCGTCTTTAAAGTAGTCTTTTATAATCTCAGGTTTAAAATAGAGCAGTACGATAAATTCTGTTATGCCGATCTCTTTGAGCATCATCATCGTATGCTCCATCATCGGTTTATTCATTATTGGCAGCATCGGTTTTGGTTTGGAGTTTGTCAAAGGTTGAATCCTTGTACCAAACCCTCCGGCCATCACAACAGCTTTCATCTAGTCCTTCCCTCCCTCTTCTATTTTATATTCATAGAGCAATTCATAATACTCTTTGGCCATTCTGGTAGAATCAAATTCCAAATCGATTTCAGTCATCGCATTTTTCATAATTTTTGTCCATTTTTTTGGATTTTCATAGTATGTAGGGAGAATCTTTTGCTCTAAAATATCCATCATATTTTTGTTATCTATCCTGTCTTGTTCATCGTGACCTAAAAGGTGGTCAACTGGCGGGATAGTAAAAGCATTTCTTCGATCCCTTGCAAATTCCGGATGCCATCCATCATCGATCGAAAAATGGATAGAGCCGTTCATACTGGCACTCATTCCACTTGTACCGCTTGCCTCTCTTGTAATACGCGGAGTATTCAGCCAAAGATCACTGCCCTGTTTCAGGAGTCTTGAAAGACTGAGCTCATACCCTATCAATACGGCGATATTTTTATATCTGTGACTCATATAAATAAGATCATTAAAAAGACTCACAGCTCCGCTATCTGTCGGGTAAGGTTTGCCCGCCCATATAATTTGAACCGGCATTTGCGTATTTGCAAGCAGCTTTTCAAATCTTCTAAGGTCATACTTTAAAAGCCCCGGTCTTTTATATTCTGCAAAACGTCTTGCCCATACAATCGTAAATATATCGGGATCAAACATCTTTCCTGACTGGTTGGCAACTTCGTCAAAAAGAATTTTTTTCAGGTGTTTTTTTCGCGCTTGGAGTTCATAATCTTCATGCTCATCAAGGGCACGTATAAGCGTCTTATCGGTCCAGTATTTTTTATTTTGGGCATTGGTAATTGAGATAATTTCACAGCTGTCTGGAACCTCTTTCCACATATGTTGTGCAACTTTTTTATGGATTTTTGAAACGGCATTGGAACGTTTAGAATTTCTCAAAGCTTCTACTGTGAGGTTAAGTTTCTCTTTATGGCAACTGCAAAGTGAAGCTACCTCCTCTTTTGTCAGTGAACTGAAAAACCCCATCTCTTCTAAAAAATCAACCCTGTGTGTTTCATTTCCTGCTGCTTCTGGAGTATGGGTTGTAAAGACTACATGCTCTTTTACTTTTTGTGTATCTTTTAAACGTGAATGTAACTCATAGACAAGCGGAAGGGAGTGCCCTTCGTTCATATGGTAGACATCCACCTTTCTGTTCATAGCTTCAAGAACCTTAAGTCCCCCGATTCCTAGAACAATCTCCTGTGCTATACGTGTTCGTTCATTGGAGTCGTAAAGTTTATGGGTAATAGTTCTTGAGAGGTAATCGTTTTCGTCAATGTCAGTGGAGAGTAAAAGGATAGGTGCGGTTCCGAAAACTTCGGGATGGAGTAAAAAGGCTTTTATAACAACATCACTGTTTTCTATTCGGACAGTAACTTTTTGTTCAAGCTCTTCTAAAAAGTAGTAGAACTTTCTTAAATAATTGGGTTTCAATGTCCTGTCTTCATTTCTTCCCTGATCGTAGTAGCCGAAACTCCATAATATTCCTATCCCTACGATATTTTGTTTGAGGTCATATGCACTTCGCATATGAGAGCCGGCTAAAAAGCCGAGACCTCCAGAATAGATTTTTAAAGCCTGGTCAACAGCGAACTCCATAGAGAAGTAAGCAACACTTGTTTTATAGTTCTTGTTTATATCGTAGGAATGCAGTTTCATGCAAAGCCCTTTATCTTTTGTAAAAGTTTATATAACAATACAAAAAGTGTTTTTTATTGTGTTATATGAGTTTATAGTATCTAATCTTAGTTTTTTATAAACTGTAAAAAAAGAGTTATTTGATAATACAGCTTTTTTTAGATATAATTCACCACTTTTTATTTAGGAAAATATGATATGACAACCAGTCTTTTACTTATCGTACAAATTGTTTTAGTGATTATCTTAACTATTGCAGTTTTATTACAAAAAAGCTCAAGCATAGGTCTTGGTGCATATAGCGGTTCAAACGAGTCTGTTTTTGGTGCAAAAGGTCCAAACAGTTTCTTGGCAAAAACAACTTTTCTTATCGGTTTTTTATTTGTTGTAAACACGATCGCTTTGGGTTACATGTATTCAAAAGCTTCAGAGTCTTCAGTAGTTGATGAGATAGTTGAAAACACTGCGGTAACTGCACCGGCAGTAAAAGTTGAAACAAACACTACAAAATAAGGAGGGTACATAATGGTAAACGAAATTTTTGACACTTGTGAACAAAAAATGAAAGCTAGCATAGAGCATATGCTAAAAGAGTTTAAAACACTAAGAACAGGTAAAGTAAACACTGCTGTTTTAGATAATGTAAAAGTGGACTATTACGGTACTCCGACTCCACTTGATCAAGTTGGTTCAGTGATCGCAACTGATGCAACTACTATCGTAGTTAACCCTTGGGAGAAAAACCTTTTAGGTGATATTGAAACTGCAATTGCTGCTGCAAATATCGGTGTAAACCCAAACAATGACGGTGACCAAATTAAACTTTTCTTCCCTCCAATGACAGTTGATCAAAGACAAGAGACTGTTAAACAGATGAAAGGTATGGGTGAAAAAGCGAAAGTTTCAGTAAGAAACGACAGACGTGATGCTAACGATAAAGTAAAAAAACTTGAAAAAGATAAAGAGATCACACAAGATGATTCTAAATCTGCTCAAGACAATATTCAAAAACTAACAGACAAATATATTGCAGAGATCGACAATATTTTAAAAGATAAAGAAGCAGAAATACTAAAAGTTTAATCACGTAAAAGGAAATAACTCCTTTTACTACGCTAACGCTTGGTTCTCTTCAGTAGAGAGCCCTCGCACCCTTGGTGCTCTTATAAAAACCTTACTAACACTCAAGGAACAATCAATGGATATCAAAAAAATCTACATGGATGCAAACGCTCTTTTAGAGGGGCACTTCAAACTTAGTTCTGGAAATCATTCCCAATACTACTTACAATCTGCAAAAGTTTTAGAAGATCCTAAAACTGCAACACTTTTAGCAACTGAATTGGCAAAACAAATCAAAGCAAGCGGTTTAGAGATAGATACTGTGTGTGCACCTGCTCTTGGCGGTCTTATTGCCGGTTATGCTTTAGCACAGGCTTTGGATGTAAGATATATCTTTGCTGAGCGTGTAAACGGTGAGATGTCTATACGTCGCGGTTTTGAAGTAAGTAAAGGTGAAAAGGTACTTATGTGTGAAGATATCATCACAACTGGTGGTTCTGCTATGGAAGCTGCAGCTGTTGTAAAAGAGCTTGGCGGTGAGATCGTAGGTGTAGCAGCACTAGCTAACCGTGGTTTTTGTCATAGAGAAAACAGTGATGTTGAAACAAAACCAAACTGTAAACTTCCACAAGATATCCCATTTTTCGCATTAGCTGATTTTACTTTTGAGATGTATTCACCTGAAGATTGTCCATTATGTAAAGATGGTTCTGAAGCTATCAAACCAGGTTCAAGAGGCAACTAAACCTCTTTATTTGAGCAAGCGCATAACACTAGCAAGTGATGTATTCGCTTGCGCTTGAGCAAATGAACCCGCTTGGGTCATAATATTTTGTTGTGAAAAATTCATACTCTCTTTCGCAAAATCAACATCTCTTATCTGCGATTCTGCTGATGCTATATTAATCTGTGACTGTGATATATTTCTAAACGTTGATTCAAGTTGATTTTGAGAAGCTCCAATTGTAGCCTGAGTAGAATTGATCTGCTCCATAGCACTATCAATGCTATCAAGTGCATTCGATCTTCCTGTAACTGTTGTAACATCGATGCTTCCAACTAAATTTGCAGTACTCATATCTGGAATATTTAACCTTTGTGTTTCACCACTATTAGCACCTATCTGTAAAGTAAGTGATTCTGAACCGTCTAAAAGATTTTTTCCATTGAATGATGTTCCCTGAACAATACTATCCATAGATTTTAAAACGCCATCTATCTCTTTTTGAATAATTGCCCTATCACTGTCATTTAATGTTCCATTTGATGCTTGCAGAGTCAATGTTCTAATTCTATTTAAATTATCATTTAATCCTTGTACAGCACCATCCGCAGTTTGTACTAATCCAATCCCATCATTGATATTCATCATAGCTTGACCATACCCAGATACCTGTGCAGAGAGTCCATCAGAGATAGCTAATCCTGCTGCATCATTTGCAGCATTTGCCAATGCATCCCCAGATGCCAACATAGCTAACGTTCTATCTAAGGCTTTTTGACTGTTCTGTGTTGAAAGATTTGTATATAAGGACGAGACATTTGTATTTATTTTAAAACCCATAACAGATCCTTTCTTTGAAGATAATATCCTTCTTTTACTATTCTAACACTTTACTATTAAGAGTGTTTTAAACTTTTTAATTGACAACTTACCATTCTCTCAACTAATACACGTGCTACTTCCACTTTTCCATCAACAATCGATGTAATCGGTAACATTGCCAACTTAGCCTGTTCTTGCAGAGATGTAACTTTTACAATAACATTAGCATCTTTTGAGTGTGCCAGTACCGCTTCACAAATATTATATTTTTTCTCTACATTATCAAGTGTAATAATGATTGCAGCCGCCTTATCTATGTTAATCGCATCTAATATACTTGTTTTAGACGCATCCCCCAAATAAGCTTCTCTGCCATGCTTTAAAGCCTTAATAACGTTTTTGTTAGAGTTATCAATAACAATAAAGCTTGCTCCGATTTTCTCAAGCTCTTCGGCAACAAACTTACCCACTACACCATATCCACAAACAATAACATGATTCTCTTTTCCTGCAATTGTAGAGAAATCTGTTTGTACAACTTTTTCCCTGATAAATCTGTTTACAAATGGACTGATCTTAGAGATAAAAAACGGTGTAATCATCATAGAGAAGATAACGATTAAAACCAAGAACATTGATAGCTGCTCATCAAGCAATCCACCGCTTGTAGCAAGTGCAAAAATTACAAAAGAGAATTCACCTACTTGTGAGAGTGAAAGAGCGGTTTTTAATGATTTAGAGCTGCTTGAAGAGAGTTTTACGACAACAAAAGTGATGATACTCTTCAAAATAAAAACAAGTGCAAACAATAAAACAATCGTACCCACATGTCCAAAGAAGAATTCGATGTCGATCTTCATCCCAACCGTGATAAAGAAAGTCCCAAGCAAAAGATCTTTAAAAGGTGCAATATCAGCTTCAACTTTATGGTGATACTTTGTTTCAGCAATAATCATCCCCACAACAAAAGCACCGAGTGAATATGTAAAGCCCATAAATGCAGCAAATAACGATGCACCGATAACTATAAAAAGTACACTTCCCATAAAAAGCTCGTCAAGTTCTGAAGAAGCCGAGAAATGCAACAGCCATGATACGACTCTTTTTCCGACAATAAATAAAAGTCCCACAACAATTACGGCACTGCTAAACGTATGCCATAAAATTGTCCCTACACTCTGATCCCCTTCAGTAGTTAAAAAACCGATTAGAATTAAGATCGGGATTACAGCAATATCTTGGAAAATCAAAATTCCCGTTGCCTTTTGCCCGTAAGGTCTGTGAATCTCTTTTGAACTTTTTAAATAGCTCAAAACAACTGCGGTTGAAGAGAGAGAAAATGCAAGTGCGATCATCAGTGATGATACAGAATCAAGCTCAAATAGATAATGCCCTATCGCATAAAAAACTGCCGAGGTGATCCCAACCTGTAAAATACCGTTGCCGAAGATCTCTTTTCTCATGCTGTTCATCTTCGCCAAAGAGATCTCTAGCCCAATCGTAAACATCAAAAATACGATTCCAAATTCACCAACAAGTTCCAATTCGTGTGAATGACTTGCGTCCCTTAAATCAAATGCGTATACGATGATCGTACCCGTTATGATATACCCTATGATCTGTGATATTCCGATCTTTTTTAGAAATATATTAACGACAATAGATATCCCTAAAGCCATAATAATATAAAGAAGTGTGTTTTCCATTGCAAACTTTCATAATTTAATAAGTGATTATATTATATAATCGCATTTATATTTATAAATATGTGGAGATTTTTAGATGACTAAATACATTTTTGTTACCGGTGGGGTTTTAAGTTCTCTTGGTAAGGGGATCACAGCAGCGAGTATTGGTACACTTTTAAAGCACTCTGGTAAAAAAGTGGGTATGTTAAAAATAGATCCATATATCAATGTTGACCCTGGTACTATGTCACCGTTAGAGCATGGAGAGGTTTTTGTAACAAAAGACGGAGCTGAAACCGACTTAGATATCGGAAACTATGAAAGATTTTTAGATACATCGTATCTTAAAACTTCAAACTTCACAACAGGACAAGTATACTCAAGCGTAATTGAGCGTGAACGTGCAGGTGGATACTTAGGGCAAACTATTCAGGTTATTCCACATATCGTTGGAGAGATCGTTAACCGTATCAAAGCTGCAGGTGAAGGGCATGACATCCTTGTAGTAGAACTTGGTGGGACAGTTGGTGATATTGAAGGTTTACCGTTTATGGAAGCTATTCGCCAAATGAAACATGACGATGAAGTAGCGGGTACTTTCTTTATTCACGTAACACTTATTCCATTCATTAAAGCTGCAGGTGAATTAAAGTCAAAACCGACACAACACTCTGTTCAAGAGCTTCGCCGTATCGGTATTACACCGCAGATGGTAATTGCTAGATGTGAAAATGCATTACCGAAAACTTTCAAGAAAAAACTTGCTATGAGTTGTGATGTAAGTAACGACAGTGTTGTTGAAGCGCTTGATGCGGCATCCATTTATGATGTTCCAATGAGCTTTTTAAGACAAAACATTTTAAAACCGATCGCAAAAGAGTTAGATCTCGGTGAGCTAGAACCTGATATGGAAGAGTGGGATAATCTTGTTAAGAAGATTGTTCAACCAAAAGGGAAAGTTGTTATCGGTTTTGTTGGAAAGTATCTTGCACTTAAAGAGTCGTACAAGTCACTTACTGAAGCACTTATCCATGCAGGTGCACATCTTGACAGCCGTGTTGAGATCTGCTGGGTTGATTCAGAAGAGATCGAAGAAAAAGGTGCTGAAGCACTTTTAGCTGACTGTGACGGTGTTCTAGTTGCAGGAGGTTTCGGTAGCCGTGGTGTTGAAGGTAAAATCCAGGCAATCGAATACGCTCGTGTAAACAAAGTACCATACCTTGGAATCTGTCTTGGTATGCAACTTACATTAGTTGAATATGCACGTAACGTTTTAGGTTTAGAGGGAGCTAACTCGGTTGAGTTTGATGAAAATACTCCATATCCTATGATCTATCTAATCGATAACTTCTTAGATCAAAGCGGTGATACACAACTTCGCACACACCAATCACCTATGGGTGGTACACTTCGCCTTGGTGAATACCCATGTGATACAAAAGAGGGTTCACTTCTAAGAGAAGCATATAACGGTGACAAAACAATTTTTGAGAGACATCGCCATAGATATGAAGCAAATCCGACATACAGAGATCAGCTTGAAGCTGCAGGTATGATCGTAACTGGTGAATCAAACGGTCTGATCGAAGCTGTTGAAGTAAAAGATCACCCATGGTTCCTAGGTGTACAATTCCATCCGGAATTCACATCTCGTCTTCAAACACCAAACCCTTCAATTTTAGCGTTTGTTGATGCAGCACTTAAATCTGAATAAGCAACCTCTTACAAAAAAAGCGCTCTACAACCTGCTCTCAAGCAGGTTTGACGGAGCCGATAAAAAACTTTCACATATTCCAAATCCTGCCCTGCTTCATAACGGCGAAAAAGCCGCAAAAAGAATAGCCCAAGCGATACTAACAAACCAAAAAATAGTGTTAGTTGGTGATTATGATGTTGACGGAGTGAGTTCTACTGCCATTATGGTCGATTTTTTCAGACAGATCCCCTACCCGCTTGAAGCTATTATTCCAAACAGATTTAACGATGGTTACGGGGTAAGTCCTAAAATTCTAGAGAGAATTGATGCGGATCTCGTACTTACCGTAGATAACGGTATTACAGCCGTTGAAGCGGCAGATATTTGTAAGCAAAGAGGGATTGATCTTATCATCACCGATCACCATACACCCTCAGATAATCTACCGGATGCTTATGCGATCGTTGATCCGAAACTCAAAGAGTGTAACTACCCTTTTAAAGAGATCTGTGGTGCTCAGGTTGCATGGCTCGTACTTGCACTTGTGAAAAAAGAACTAGGTCTTGGGATCGATATGAAACAGTTCTTAGATATTCTGGCGATTGCCATTATTGCCGATGTGATGCCTTTGATCGATATAAACCGAACTCTTGTAAAAGAGGGACTGAAGTATATGATGTATTCTCAGCGTCCAGCTTCGATCATCATACGAGACTTTCTCAACAAGTCACAAATCAACTCTGAAGATATAGGGTTTATGATAGCCCCTCGCCTAAACTCTGCAGGAAGGCTTGAAGATGCCTCTATTGCACTTGAATTTTATACGGCTAAAGATACAAACAAAGCCTATCATCAGTTTGAACTTCTTGGAAAACTCAACGAACTTAGAAAAGAAACAGAAGCACAAACTACACAGACTGCTTTTACTCAGGTGAATGAAAATGACAAAGTGATTGTTGTAGCCGGAGAGGGCTGGCATGAAGGTGTTGTAGGGATTGTTGCTTCACGTTTAGTTGATAAATACTCCAAACCTGCCATAGTACTAAGCATGCACGGTGAAGATGCAAAAGGAAGTGCCAGAAGTGTCGGCGAGGTCAATATTTACGAGCTTATCAAGAAAAATGAACACTTGTTAACTAAATTCGGTGGGCATAAAATGGCGGCAGGATTAGGACTAAAATGTGAAAATATTGAGCTCTTTAGAGATGCAATAAACAAAAGTGCCGAATCAATTCCTAAAGAGGATTTTATCCCTAAAGAATCACTTAGCGGAGTACTTGAAACTGATGAGATCGATAACGAGATCCTCACATTACTCGATACTTTTGAACCTTTCGGTGAAGCGAATGCCCGTCCATCGTTTTTACTTGAAGATGCAGAAGTGGTGAGCATCAAACTTTTAGGTGCCGACAAATCGCATTCAAAAATAGAGGTACGTCAATACCCACACCAAAGAAAAACAATAGAGCTTATCGCTTTTAGAACTGTTTACAAAATGCCATCAGATCGAAGAATCTCTTGCAGCTATACGATCGCAAAAAATGAGTTTAACGGAAGGGTATCTACACAACTATTACTCAAAAAGATCTATTAAGTGTAGCCGCTGTATAATGAAAAAAACAGTACAAGGTGTAAAGATGTCAAATAAACTCTCCCGTCGTGATGCCCTAAAACTTATCGGTCTCTCCCCTGTCGCAGCTTCTGTTTTGCTCTCAAGCAGTGCAACTACACAGCTCGAAGCTTCAGAAGATGTTGAAGGAAAAATAGTGATTGTAGGTGGAGGAAGTGGCGCTATTATGGCACTTTCTCGCTTGCAGCGTGCTATTAAAAACCCTGATATCACTATTATTGCTCCAAACGAGGTGCATATCTATCAACCCGCTCAGGTTTTTGTTGCTTCTGGAGAGATGGAAATAGAAGATATTTTCTTAGATAACAACGACTATATCGATACAGATAAAGTTAACTGGATTAAAGATGAAGTGAGTAAATTTAATCCGGATAATAACAGTGTAACTTTGCGATCGGGAGAAAAAATAGGATACGACTATCTCATTGTTGCCACAGGGATTCAGTCTAACTATGAAGAGATCAAGGGATTAAAAAAAGAGGATATAGGTACTAACGGGATATCTAGCGTTTATCTTAATGATCTTGAATACGGAACTGCCCAGGGTGCTACAATCACTTGGGATTGGTTTAACGATCTTAAAACTGCTGCAAAAACGAAAAAACCAAAAGTGCTTTACACACAACCAAGCTCCCCTATAAAATGTGGCGGAGCGCCTCAAAAAATGCTTTATCTTAGCGCCGATTACCTCAAAGAAGCGGGACTTAGTGCCGAGTATACCTTTGCAACCGGATTAAAATCGCTCTTTCATCTTCCAAAGATAGATCAAGAGCTTCACAAAACACAAAAGAGATATGACAAAATAGAGAATAGATTTCAGCACCACTTACAGTCAATAGATGTGAAAAACAAAAAAGCAACCTTTATCCATGCCTATGAAGAGGAGGTATATGATGAAGATTTCGAGATCTATGAAAAAGTTTCAAGAGCTGATGAAGTTGTAATAGATTATGACTTTATTCACATTACACCCCCTATGAGTCCTGTTGATTCACTCAAAGACTCAAATTTGCTTGACAATATGGGCTGGCTGGAAGTTGATCAATACTCACTCCAACACAAACGTTATAAAAATATCTTCGGAATCGGCGATGTATGCGGGATCCCTATGGGAAAAACAGGTGGAAGTGCAAGACACCACGGCCCTGTGTTAGTTGAAAATCTTATTTCGGTTATGAAAAATGAAAATCTCAAGGCAAAATTTGACGGCTATACGGTGTGCCCTTTAAAAACTCAGTACGGTAAAATTATTATGGCTGAATTTAATTACAAAGGGCCTGCTCCTACATTTCCACTTGACTTTGAAAAGCCGAGATGGATCTGGTGGGCTTTTGATCTGTATATGTTAAAACCGATGTACAAATATCTTATGCTTACAGGCAGATTCTAGGTAGATGATCATACAAGAGGAGTGTCTGCGTACGCGCAGTAATATAATCGCATTTAGTGCGCTAAATAACGATGAAATTATATATGCACTACAACATAAAACTGTAAAATCGTTTTCTAGTTTGACATGTAAGCCTCTAAGAAGTATAACGACGGAATATCTCTCAACACAGACAACCGCTATCAGTTTTCATAAAACTGATAATCTTGTCGCTATTGCAAATGGTAAAACTATCTATATCATCAATACAAAGACAAAAGAAGTTTTACAAACGATCATCAGCTATGCCGGAGATATTACAACTCTTCATTTTATACAAAACTCCCCTTATCTTATTACAGGGACCAAAAACGGCCGTGTAGTACAGTATAGATATGACGGTAAATCAAGCCTTTCTAGACTTTGTTCTTTCCCTTTTAACAACACCATAGGGAAAAAAGTAGTTGAAAAAAACTATGTAGGTGCGATCGACTCAAATGATAAATATATTGCATGCAGCGGATACGGCGGGGCTATTACAATCATTAAGCTTCATTCACTAACACACAAACAAACAATACAAACAGCACGTGTACGGGTGAATGTATTAAAGTTTATTACCGATGAACTTTTAATCTCTGCGAGTGTTGATGGAAATATCTACTTTCACGATCTAAACAAATACAAAAGTATAAAAACCATCAACTCTCCTATTGGCAATATTACGCAGATTATCCCTATTACAGGGGAGAAATATGCTTTAATTATCGGGGAATCAAATAAAATTTCCCTGCTTGACCTTGTTCAACAAAAAGTTATCTCCAATGAACTTTTCAAATTTGAGCTTGATCTAAAATTTGTAGAACTTATTGAAAATACTATTTTTGTTGTTTTAGAAAATAACCATGTTGAAAAGATTACACTTCCCACAGCACATATGCTTAGAGAGCTGATCTTACATAATAATCTTGAAGATGCTTATAAGTTATTAGAAAATAACCCTATACTCTACACTACTCCTGAATACGATCAACTTGAAAAGATCTACAAACAGCTCTATACAAAAGCGATCGATGCATTTACAGCATCAAAAAAACGTGAAGCTATCGAGCTTCTTGAGCCTTTTAAAAAGATAGAGAGTAAAAAAAATGATCTCAACCTTATCTTTAATTCGTTTGAACAGTATCAAAAGTTTCAAACGCTTGTATTGGAGAAAAAATACCATATAGCCTACGCTATGGTGGAAAAATATCCAGCTTTGAAACAGACTCATCCCTATACAACAATGGAGAGTGGTTTTAAAGAGGCATTTTCATTTGCTCAAAAACAGATCAGACTCGGCAGAGATGATCTTGCACACGATACCCTCTCAATCTATGCAAGTGTAAACTCTAAAAAAGCGCTTGTGAAACTTCTGCTAAAACAAAACAAAGATTTTCTCCACTTTTTACGAGCAATTCAGGCAAAAAACTATCAAAACATTGCCCTGCTAATCAAAAAGAATGAAAACTTTAAACAACTGGGACAATACCAGGAGCTTTTAAAAGAGCTACAACTCCAGCTTCAAACTATTAAAGAGGATATTTTTCGCTCAAAAGTAGATAAAGCGATCGAGAAAATTCAACAACTCCAATATATTCAAGATATAAAAGAGCCCCTAAAAGAGCTCTATATACTTGCTAGTCATGCCAAGAAGTTTTTACAATATTACGAACAAAATGACTTTCTTAGCTGTTATGAAACGATCGATAAAGCAAAGCAGCTCGATCAGCTCGAACTGGCCGGTATGCTCGAGAAACATTGGCAAAAACTGATGGACAAATGTGAAAACTTGGCATTAAAAGGGGATCTCAAAGGGATCAAGGAAAATCTGGGAGAGCTTATAACCCTTAAAACAAGAGCTGCAAAAATGGGAGATATTATCCGTCTTAGTTTTCAAACAAAAATAAAAATATTGCTTGCCAAACGCACCTTTACACAAACAGAAGCTATCATCTACTCATATATAGATATATTTGGACTTGATACCGAGATAAAAACACTGATGAATACTTACGAAAAGCTCTCTAACAATAAACTCGCTCTTACAAACAGTGACGATATTTTTAAAGAGCGAGAGGCGTGGCTGAATTCGGAAGTTATAATTGGAGAGTATAAAAGATAATCAGCCCATAATCCCTGTGAGTTCGGTTACGGCCTCTTCAAAACTCACTTTGAACATTGCACCTTGTGCTATAAAGCGCTGCATTGATTCTTTTTTATCAATAGCTTCATCGAGTTCCGGATCAGTCCCCTTATTATAAGCACCGATACGGATCAATGTTTCATTCTCTTTTAAAAGGGTATACATACGGCGAAACTTCATAGCAGCCTTGAAATGCTCTTGGCTGATAATGTCGTTCATTACACGTGAAGCAGAGTTTAAAATGTGCACAGGCGGGTAGATCCCAAAGTCCGTCATCTCCCTTGAGAGCACTATGTGTCCGTCTAAGATAGAACGGGACTGATCGGCGATTGGATCACTCATATCATCACCCTCAATTAAAACAGTAAAGAAAGCTGTAATACTCCCTTTGCCCTCCTCTTTTCCTGCACGCTCCATAAGTTGCGGTAAAAGTGTCAATGATGACGGCGGATACCCTTTTGAGGTTGGAGGCTCACCAAGAGCTAGTCCAATCTCACGCTGTGCCATTGCAAAACGTGTTACCGAGTCCATAATAAAAAGCACATCCTGGTTTTTATCTTTAAAATGCTCAGCTACACTCATCGCTGCAAACGCACCATACTTTCTCATAAGGGGAGAATCATCACTTGTTGCAACAATGATCACCGTATTAGTCAGATCCCCACCGAGATTTTTTTCTATAAATTCGGGAACCTCACGTCCACGCTCACCAATCAGGGCTACCACTTTGATCGGAGCATCCGCACCGCGGACAATCATCCCCATTAAAGTTGATTTACCTACACCGCTTCCCGCAAAGATCCCCAGCTTTTGCCCTTTTCCACACGTTAATAGCCCGTCAATACTTTTAACCCCTACGCCAAACACTTCATCGATCATTCCACGCTTCATCGCAGGGATTGGAGCTTTGATAATTGGAGAGAGCTTTGCACTCTCTATAGGACCTTTTCCGTCAATCGGACGCATAAACGGATCAACTACGCGTCCCAAAAGTGCATCACCTACGGGAATATTTAGCCCTGTAGAGTCTAAAAAGACACGATCACCAGAGCGAAACCCCTCTACGAAGCTAAACGGCGTAATATAAAAAAATGAACCGTCAACTTCTGTAACCATACCTACGGTCTCTTGAGCTGTTTCATTGGAGACGATTTTTACCATATCACTAATACTTACATTTAAACCCTTGGCGATGATGACGGTTGCATTGATCTTTTCAACCTCACCAAAAGCTACCGAGTAGTTTTTCTTGGCAAGTTTCTCTCTTAGTGACGATAGGGCCATATCTTAAAATCTGCTTCCCGCTGGAGAATTTATAAGTGAGAAAAATTCCGCTCTTGTTTTGTCATCTTTTTTAAACAAACCGCGAAGTGCTGAAGATGTAGTTGTAGAGTTTATCTTCTCAACCCCTCTCATCTCCATACACATATGACGAGCCTGAACAACAACAGCTACACCTTTTGGCTCAATAGTATCCATAATAGCATCTGCGATCTGTTCAGTTAACTGCTCTTGAATCTGCATACGGCGTGCAAAAACATTTACAACACGAGGGATCTTTGAAAGACCGACCACTTTTCCATCAGGAATATATGCAACATGAACACGCCCGATAATAGGCAAAAGATGGTGTTCACATGTAGAATAAAACTCTATATCTTTTACAAGTACCATCTCATCATTACTACTTGTAAAAAGTGCTTTTGAAAGGATCTCTTTCGGATCTTCTTTATATCCGCCATAGATAAACTCATACGCTTTTCTAACACGTTTAGGAGTATCTAAAAGCCCCTCTCTTGTCGGATCTTCACCAACATGCTGCATCATCATTTTTACTGCATTTTCAAATTCTGTATTTTTGTTGTCTGACAAAACTTGTACCTTTAAATATTTATGTTCGTAATTATACTACATTTGCACCATTCAAACTTAAAAAGATATCTTCAATAATGATAATGATTATTGAATTAATATATTATTAAGATAATTAATGTAATTATTCTAACATCAATTATGATAACAAATATCATATTCATATAAGGAAATAAAATGAAACTTTCTAAAAAAGCTTTATCGTTAGTAGCTCTTTCTTTACTAACAACAACTACTTTTGCAGATACAAATCAGGATATCGAAGCTTTAAAAGCAGAGATCCAAGAACTAAGAGAGATAACTCAGACACTTGCCGATGAAACAAGTTCGCTTAAAACAGGTGTAGGATTTAATGTTGTCGATACTACACAATCTTACAGTGGACTTGCAAGTGCTGCATCTAAAGTATATTACTCAAAATCACCTCTTAGTATCGGTGGGTATGGAGAGATGTTCTATGCTTACAATAAAGAGGATGGAAAATCATTACTAGATGTATATAGATTTGTTCCCTATGTAGGATACAGGTTTTCAGATAACATTATTTTAAACGCTGAATTAGAGTTTGAACACGGTGGTGCAGAAGACGATAATACAAATAGCGGTTACGTAGTAGTAGAGTTTATGTATCTTGATTTCTTGATCAATGACTATGCAAATATCCGTGCCGGTCATATGCTTGTGCCAATGGGACTTATCAATGAAAGACACGAACCGACACTTTTTACAACCGTACAAAGACCACAGAGTGAAAAATATATTATCCCTTCTACATGGCATGACAGCGGGGTAATGGTTTATGGACAGATTACAGACAACCTTTCATACAAACTTGCAGCAATCAGTGCTCTAAAAACAGAAGCGGATGGAAAAAGCTGGATACGTGACGGACGCGGCGGTTCTTTTAAACAAACAGATCCGAACCTTGGTTTTGTGGCAAGAATGGATTATACAGGTATAAACGGTTTACTTGTCGGAGCTTCTGTATATAATGCCCCTTCGGGTGATGAAACAAGTTCTAGAACTACGATCGCAGATCTTCATTTAGACTACAAACAAAGTGGATTTAGACTATATGGGGTATATTCTCAAGTAGATCGTTCAGATGCAGAGGATATTAATGCAACGGCGGTAGAAAGTGCTTATGGAGGATACCTAAATGCAAGTTTTGATATACTCTCATTAACAAACTCTAGCGATATGCTTCCCCTTTTTGTACAATATGAGCAGTTATCTCCACAAGATAAGCTTGCAGACGGGACAGGTAATGAAAGTACAAAGATCACAACTGTGGGTCTTAACTACTTCCCACATGAACAAGTTGTAGTAAAATTCGATCATGCTATGCAAAAAGGCGGTTTCGGCGACAGCGATACAACAAGCATCTCATTAGGATTTATCTTCTAAGGAATCGTTATGAAACTTCTCATCCTATTTTTATCCGCACTACAACTTAGTGCGGGGATGCTACTCTCACCACAAGAGGTACTAAAAAGTAATTTTGGTAGTGATACAACAATTACAGAAAAAAATATTATTCTAAAAAGAGCACAAAAACAGGCAGTTCAAAAAGCTGCACAAACAAAGCTCAACTCCTCTATAGTACGTACTTACAAAGTCTCTAAAGGTTCAGAGCACATTGCTTATGCTATTTTACTTTCCAACAAGATCCGCTCAAAAAACGGTGTATATCTCTATACAATAAATGCACAAGATGTTCTAGAGTCAATTGAAGTTGTCGCATTTAATGAACCTTTAGAATATATGCCTAACGATACATGGAAAAAACAGTTTACAAATACAAATACGACGCAACACCTAAACATTCCAAAAAATATCTCTACAATTACCGGTGCTACTCTTAGTGCCAGAAGTATTACTGAAAGTGCCAACGTTGCAATGCAGATATATAACCTTGTTTTAAAGGCTCAAAAGTGAAATTTACTCTTGTAAAAGATCTTAGGGAAGACCCAGTAATGAAGCCTATTTTAGGCTTATTATTATCCTTTTTTCTTCTCTATTTAGTAGCTGACTTTTTTGTTAAATACTCTGGTTTTGGGATCTTTTTTGAAGCCGTAAAAAACACACTTTACGGCAATGCCGAAGAGTATCTTGATCCGATTGACTATGCAGTATTTTTAGAGTTTTGGCATACGGAAATATTTTTTACAATGTTTGTCGTCTTTCTTCTAAGTACTATTTTTATCCGTCTATTCGCTACTCGTAAAATTTTTTTATGGCTACTCAATAGTTTTATGATCAGTGCATTATTATCTTTGATCTTTTTACCTCTGAGCTATTTTTACCATCACAATTTTTTTATTTACGGTTTTCTTTTTGCTTTTTGGTCTTGGCACACTCTAGCCCTTTTAATCTCTGTACTATCTCTTAAAAGGCTCTATTTTGCATAGTGCTTACAAATACTCTATATTCTATTTTTCTTGTTTTGTTTTACTTTTGTTAGTTAGTGCACTTATGCTTTTTGCACATAAAATAGGTTTTGATCCTACTAGTATTACACATTATTATCTGGGGGATGGTGAACTGTTGTTGCAAAAGAGTAATGAAGGCATTCTCAAACTTATTTTACCTCATATATTTGCTTTTGGTGTTTTAAGTTTTGTACTTATTCACTTCTTGATCTTCACATCTTATAAAAAAAAGCGCTACACTTTTTCAGTAATCTACATTTTACTGACTACACAAACATTAGAAATTTTTTCACCGTTTTTGATCATCAATATTTCAGAATATTTCAGCTATCTCAAGCTTATCTCATTTGTATTCTATATGGCATTGATTCCATTAATATTTTTTTGGTTATTTAAGAGTATTTTAGAGGATTAAATAAGTGCATAAAAATGCACTTATAAAATTTTTAGTGGATAAATGTATGTGGAACGATAAGTGGATACTTTTTCATTCTTCTATAGATATGTTTACGTACCGCTTGACGCAAGTCTGCTTCAAAAGCTTTATGGTTGCTTGTAAGCCCCGGCTTCATATTGATTAAGAAGTGTTCGATCACATCTTCCATCTCTTTAGCAAACGCTTTGTCTTTTTTGTCAGCTACTAAACCAAATGATGTAACTTTCGGTTTGTTAATCATTTTGCCGTCTTGCTCGCTTACTTCAACAACAAGCATTACAACACCCTCGTTAGCAAGTTTTTGACGATCGATTACGATATCATCTTCAATCTGAAGATTGTTTTGGTTATCGATGTAAGTTTTACCTGTTTTAACAGTTTTTACTTTTCTCATATATTTCGGTGCAACCTCAATCTGCTCACCGTCTGTCATAAGAAGAATATTTCTTTCAGGAACTCCACACATTACAGCCGTCTCTTTGTGCTTCATAACGTGGTTATACTCACCGTGAACAGGTAAGAAGAACTTAGGATTTACAAGGCGAAGCATAAGTTTTTGCTCTTCAATTGAAGCGTGACCGGAGACGTGAATATCTCTATCCATCGCAACTTTTGCACCACATCTTTGAATAAAGTTCATCATATTTGAGATACTTCCCTCATTCCCTGGAATTGCACGAGAAGAAAGAACTATTAAGTCAGTAGGCTTGATCTTAATATGTCTGTGCTCACCGATACTCATTCTAAACAGAGCTGAGTTTGCCTCACCCTGAGAACCTGTTGTCACAATTAACACATCTTTATCGTTCATACGAGAAACCTCTTCCGCATCAACGAAGATGTTTTTAGGAAAACGAATATAGTCGTACTGCATTGCAATCTCTATATTTCTCTCCATACTACGTCCGATAACACATACTTTACGTCCATATTTGATACCGTACTGGATAGCTTGATATACACGGTGAATGTTTGAACTGAACGTTGAAAGAAGTACTCTTCCTTCAGCTTTTGAAAACACACGATCTAATGCAGGTGCAACACTCAGCTCTGATGGTGTTGGAACCGGGTTATGTGAATTTGTAGAGTCACTTAATAAACAAAGTACACCTTTGTCTCCATAATGTGCCAAACGGTGTAAGTCTGCCGGATATCCATCAACCGGAGTATGATCGATTTTAAAGTCACCCGTGTGGATAATAGTCCCCGCTTCAGTCGTGATCGCTAACGACGAAGAGTCAATGATAGAGTGAGTCATATGCATCCACTCGATTTCAAAGTCATTTCCAATTTTGTACACTTGACGTTTTTCGATCGGGTTAAAATATTTTCTGCAATCTTTTAAATGGTGCTCATCAAATTTGTTTCCAATCATTGCCAGTGGTAACGGTGTCCCGTAAATAGGGAATTGCATCTCTTTATAAAGATACGGCATAGCACCGATGTGATCTTCGTGAGCGTGAGTAATGATTACCGCTACGATCTTATGCTTAATCTCTTTAAGATATGAAAAATCAGGAATTAAGATATCTACACCGTGCATCTCTTCATCAGGGAAACTCATCCCTACGTCAATTAATATTGCTTCGTTTTCAGTCTCAAAAACAGCAATATTTCCACCGATTTCACCTAAACCACCAAGCGGAGTGATACGTACTTTCGCTTTTGAGTTAAGATCTAGTTTATAGTGAGGATTAAGTCTTTGTTTATGAGATTCTTGATTTTTTGTTACGAAAGATTTAAGGTTTTCATCTACAACAGTAGCGTTTCTACGCCCTCTTGAGCCACCTCTGTTTCTATTTCTATTGTTATTTGATGAAGGTTTTGTATTTTTTTCATCACCTGATTTATTAGAAGTATTTTGTCTACGATTATTGTTATTTCTTCTATTATTATTTGGTTTACGATCTGTCTGAGGTTTTTGTTGTTTTACCTCTTGATTCTCTTCTGCCATCCAAACTCCTTTCATGCTGAAAACTTTTATGAGGAGCAAATTTTCACTATTGAAAATTTAGCCCGAATAAAAAGAAGTTTTCAGTGTTTTCTTTAATTTTTAATTTTTTTATAGAGTTGGTGATAGTCCTTAGTTGAAACTTGATGAGGCCTGATAGTCGATAAAAGCTCTAAGTCGTTAAAAGCCTCTTGAAGTCTTTGTTTTTCATATTTTGCAGAGAGATTTTTCATCAAAGTTTTGCGAGGCTGCGTAAATGCAACTCTAAGCAGTTCCTCGAAATCCTTATCTGATCTGTCTCTTTGTTTTTGTATAAGAAAAACGGCAGAATCAACTTTAGGCTGAGGATCGAAAGCTGTTGGGGGAACTTTTACTATGATTCTAGCATTTCCTACACTTTGAGTTATTACACCCAAAGAACCAAAAACTTTTTCACCTTCATTAGCACAAAATTTTTCTGCTACTTCAAGCTGTACCATTACAAGTATATTTTTACACATTGGATCTGCAAGGGCTTTGAGGATAATGTTTGTCGCTATATAATAGGGCAGGTTTGCCACTAAATCATACGGCTCATTGATAAGCTCACTCTGCCAAGCTTCTAAAACATCTCCACAATTTATATGGAGTCGCTTGGTATTGATCTCTTCTTCAAATTTACTTTGTAACAGTTTACATAAATCGGTATCTACCTCAAAAGCTTCTACACTTTTGACATCAACTAAAAATTTAGTTAAATCACCTAAGCCAGGCCCAATTTCAACAATTTTATTATCATTTTTGGGCATCGCTTCGACGATTTTTCGTAAAACTTCTTGGTCTTGCAGGAAATTCTGTCCAAATTTCTTCTTAGCCACAACATTATGTGTATTCATAAGTAAGAGTTTATAACATTATTCCTTATAGTAAGGTAATAAGGTTATAAAATTCCCCTTTTTACACTAGTTGTTCAATCTTCTCTGCAGGAATAGCAATTAAACGACGTTCAAGTCTGTTGATCTCATCTAAAAGTTTTTTTGAGATCTCCTCTAACTCCTTATAATAGGTCTCAGAAAGCTGTAGTTCCGCATCAGATATACTTTTTCTCGTAAAGCCGAAAAGCTTAGCAAAAAAACCTGTTTTTTTCTCATTTGAAAAATATATATTAAAGATCTTCAAATATTGATCATGCAATTCAAAATGTAGTTTTTCTATCCCTTGCATACACTCCAAAGGGTTGTTCGATAACGAGTTTAAAACCTGACCGTCACTATAAAACCATTTTCCAAAATTACACTCTGTAGAATCAACCGGTATTGAACTCTCTTGTATATCAACACCATTAATTAATAGCTTTGCTTTTTGAACCCATTTAATGTGCGCAGATTTAGCAGCTCTTAAATGTTCTAACACCTCTTCTTTTTTCATAATATTTCCTACTGAAGATATTGTTATAATATTAAAATTTATTATATTAACTTTATATTTAAAGATTTCTAAATTTTAGAAAAAATATCACAAGTTTATATATTTTGTGAAAAAATATTATTATTATCAAATGTTTCACGTGAAACACAGAAATGTCATGAAAGTTTTTAAGGAGCATAATTTCGACATTTAATGTAAACATCTTTACAGCTAAAAAAGATATAATATCAATATGAATTATTTTGCTAAAAGAATTATCCCTTGTCTGGATGTAAAAGATGGTCGTGTTGTTAAAGGTGTAAACTTTGTAGGTTTAAAAGATGCCGGTGATCCTGTAGAGGTTGCTCGCCGTTATAATGAAGAGGGTGCTGATGAGATCACATTTTTAGATATTACAGCTTCTTCAGATAACAGAGATACAATCGTGGATATTGTAGCAGAGGTAGCCCGTGAGATCTTTATCCCTTTAACTGTCGGCGGTGGGATCCGTAAACTTGACGACATCTACAAACTTTTAAATGTAGGATGTGACAAAGTAAGTGTAAACTCAGCTGCTATCAAACGTCCTGAACTGATCGATGAAGGTGCAAAAAGATTTGGTAGTCAATGTATAGTTACTGCAATAGACGTAAAAAAAACTGGAGACAGATATAATGTTTACCTAAACGGGGGCAGAGTAGATACAGGAATCGATGCAATTGAATGGGCTAAAGAAGCTGTAGAGCGTGGAAGTGGAGAGATTCTCCTTACATCTATGGATGCTGACGGTACAAAAGCGGGTTTTGAGCTTAACATTACTCAAGCTATCTCTGAAGCTGTAAACGTACCTGTTATTGCAAGTGGCGGAGCAGGGACTATGGAGCATATAAAAGATGCATTCAATGCAGGAGCAGATGCTGCACTTGCTGCTAGTATCTTCCACTATAAAGAGATCGATATAATGGATCTCAAACATTATTTACATGAGAATAACATTCCAGTAAGGTTGTAACAATGAATATTAAAGAGACACTTTTAGAGGCATACAATTTTCGCCATGCTTGTAAACTATTTGATCATACTAAAAAGATAACAGATGAAGATTTTAACTTTATTCTAGAAACTGCAAGACTCTCTCCAACATCTTTTGGAATGGAGGGCGTAAGACTAACAGTTATTACTAACGATGATTTAAAAAAAGAGCTCAAACCATTTTGCTGGAACCAAAACCAGATCGACTCATGTTCACACTTGGTTGTATTCAAAACAAAAACTAAAGAGCTTAAACCATATAGTGAGTGGACAAAAGCAAAATTTGCCGAGAGAGGATTACCTCAAGAAGCACAAGACAAATATATGGAAGTGTATGCAAACTTTCACAAATCACTTAAATCTGATGATATTTATGAATGGGGAACAAGACAAGCCTATATTCTCTTTAGTTCTATAATCACATCAGCTGCACTTTTGAAAATAGACTCATGCCCGATCGAAGGATTCGAGAAAGAGAACCTTGAAAAAGTTTTAAAGATTAATGCAGATGAAGAGGAAGTCTCTTTAGTATGTGCCTTTGGATACAGAGAACATGAACAGCCGACAAAACACAGACTTCCATTAGAAGAGATTTGCGAGTATATTAAATGATAATATGCGCCGGTAATAACGAGACTTTCGATTTTGCTACACCTATGGGAGTAGGGCTTATCGAAACGGCTATGAATCTTACAAGACTCTGTTTGTTTGATAAACCTGAATTTTTACTCTTTATAGGAACTGCAGGAAGCTATGGAGATGCTGAGATCTTTGATATTGTAGAGAGTAAAACCGCTGCAAATATTGAACTGGCATTTTTAGATAACTGTGCCTATACACCACTTGATAATGTAGTTTCAACTAACACACAAGAGGTAAAAGATGTTATCGTAAACAGTTCAAACTACATTAGTACGTGTAAAGAGAAAACTGCTAAATTTTTAAAATACGGCATCGGTATTGAAAACATGGAGTTTTTCTCTGTACTTCAAATAGCAAAAGAGTTTAATATTCCTGCAGGCGGTGTTTTTTGTGTAACAAACTATACTGACGAAAATGCTCATAACGACTTTATAAAAAACCATGAAAAAGCGAAAAAACTTTTAGAAGAACATACTTCTAAACGCATCAAGGAACTAACAAAAAGATGACTAACATAAAACCTTCACTCTATGACTTTACATTAAAAGAGTTAAGTCAAAAAGTAAAACCCTCATTTCGAGCTAAACAGATCTACGGGTGGTTATATCATCAGTATGCCCAAAATTTTGAAGAGATGAAGAATATTCCTAAAAACTTAAAAGAGGAGCTCTCACAAACATATGTGATCAATCCTATGAAGATTATTCGTAAAGAGGAATCTAGTGACGGGACTATAAAATATCTTTTTGAACTACAGGACGGCAAAACAGTAGAAGCTGTTTGGCTGAAAATGAAAGACGATATCTACGAAGATGGCAAACTTATCCAAGAAGCAAAATATACTATATGTGTCTCTACACAAGTTGGATGTAAAGTAGGGTGTACTTTTTGTCTAACAGCAAAAGGTGGTTTTACAAGAGATCTCACAGCCGGAGAGATTATAGCTCAGGTAGTGAATCTTAAACGCGATAATAACCACAAACATAACCGTAAAATCAATATAGTATATATGGGTATGGGTGAACCTCTTGATAACCTCGATAACTTAGCAAAAGCGATAGAGATATTTAAAGAGGAAGAGGGATTAGCAATCTCAGGAAAACGCCAAACTGTTAGTACAAGTGGCCTGAGTAACAAAATAGATGCATTAGGAAAGATGGATCTAGGTGTTCACATTGCAATCTCACTTCATGCAGTTGATGATGAGCTTCGTACAGAGCTTATTCCAATGAACAAAGCGCATAACATTAACTCTATTATTGAAGCGGTAAAACGCTTTCCAATAGATACAAGAAAACGTGTTATGTTTGAGTATCTTGTTATTAAAGACAAAAATGATGACTTAGAGAGTGCTAAGAAGCTTGTTAAACTCCTTTCAGGGATAAAAGCGAAGGTAAACCTTATCTACTTTAATCCTTATCCTGGAACTCCTTATAAGCGTCCTAGCTATGAAGATATGCATAACTTTCAAGAGTATCTCATAAAACACGGCCTTTTATCTACAATTAGAGACTCAAAAGGGATAGATATTAGTGCAGCCTGTGGTCAACTAAAAGAGAAAACAGAAAAAGAGTTATAATTTTCATTTAAAATATAATTTATAAGGTCTATAATGGGTGATTTTACTGGAGTTGATATATTTGAAGTTGTTGTTGTAGTTATAGTCTTTGCTGTCGGTGTCGGTGGCTTTTTATATGCTGCAACAAAAGATGATTAAACTAAAAGGAGACAATGATGGCACAGAAAACAGATGCAGATAGAATCAAAGAGGTATACAAACTTTGTAAGGGACATTTTGGTGATGTTCGTTTTGTTGGTATTAAATACCATGCAAAAATAGGTTGGATTGCTAAAGCTCAACTAGGTGATGCATTTGAAAACCTTACAGCAGATGGAAAAACAAGTACAGATGCAATAAAAAGTTTACGTTCTCGCGTGAAGAAAATTATCAAAAGATATAACGAAGTATAAAGAAGAGACGACCAACACACCAGGGAGGTCGTCTATGAATGTAATAATACCCTACTAATCTTAAAAAAATCTATTTTAACTTTCCAACTTTCCATACTTAAAATAAGCAAAAAGTATAAAAAAAATTTATAAGTGTGTATTATTCACACATTGTTCTAATATGTGAATTAAATTTTATATCACATTTCAAATATTTTTAAATTCTTTCAAAATTTAAGAGTTTTTTTATATAAATATGAGCTTAATTGATTAAATAAAAGATAGCTTAAAGCCCTATTTTTTGGGCTTTTTGAGGAGTAATGGTTTTTTTCACATAAAATATGTGTATAAATAGGGGAGTTAGTATAAAAGTTATTCACATAGATAATAATTGGAGTGAAACTTTTTCAAAATCAACATCACTTTTGATTTTATACACATTATTATAAAGTTCAAACTCCAACTGATCTGCATGCAATAATAATCTAGAAGCACCGCTTAATTTTATTCTTTCCTCTTGAGAAAGTTCTTTATCTAAAAAGCGAACTATATCTTCCTCTTTTTGTCCGTAAATTGGATCACCTACGATCGGATGTTTCACGTGAAACAAATGCACACGTATTTGATGTTGTCTTCCTGTATGTGGTTTACACTCTACAAGTGTCATATCTAATTCAGGAAAATACTTTAAAGGCTTAAATGATGTTTTGGAAGCTTTACCTCTTTCATCAACTTTTACAACCATTCTTACAATTGCTGACTCATCCTCGGCTCTAAGTAGTGGAGCTTCTACTACTAACTCATCTTTAAATTCACCGTGAACCATTGCTAGATATGTTTTTTGCATATCTCTTTCCTGAAACATTATTTTAATATCTCTCTCGCTAGTTTTGTTTGTAGCGCAAAGTACAAGGCCGCTTGTTTCTTGATCGATACGGTGAGTGATGTTTGCATCTTTTCCGTATTGGTATTTTAGTTCATCGATCAAAGAGTAGGGCGTATGTCTATTTTGGGGATGGATAAGAACTCCGCTTGGTTTATCAAATACGACAAACTCTTTTTCTATATACGTAGGTTTTAATCCTTTTGTGGTTGGCTCGAAATGGATAAACTCAATTTCACCTTGAACCTCTTGTCCTGCTTTAGTAATTACTTCACTGTTTTGAAGTACTCTCCCTTTTGCGATCAAACGTTGAGCCTCTTTTTGTGTATAGCCCAACTCTTTAATAATGTATAAAAACAATCTTTGCTTTTTCTCTATAAAAAACTTATCGATCACAAATGGCAAGTTTAATCCCTTTTTCATTATATATAATGTACAATTTTGTACTTAAATTATGCGAATAATAACATAAAAACAAGGGTTATATAATGGTAGAAAGATATGCTCGTGAAGAGATGAGTAAACATTGGACTCAACATGCAAGATATGCTGCATGGCTAGAAGTTGAAAAAGCAGCTGTAAAAGCTTGGGCAAAACTTGGTAAGATTCCTCAAGAAGACGCAGATAAAATTGTAAAAAATGCAACATTCTCAGTTGAGAGAATTGAAGAGATTGAAGCGGTAACAAAACATGACCTTATTGCGTTTAATACATCTGTTTCAGAATCACTTGGTGATGAATCAAGATGGTTCCACTACGGTATGACATCTTCAGATGCAGTTGATACTGGTGTAGCATTACAAATGAGAGATTCTTTAACTATTATCATTGAAGATGTAAAGATGTTAATGGAGTCTATCAAAAAACGTGCTGAAGAACACAAATTTACTTTAATGGTTGGACGTTCTCACGGTATTCACGGTGAGCCTATTACATTCGGTCTTACATTAGCAGTATGGTACGATGAAGTTGCACGCCATCTTAAAAACTTAGAAGAGACTATGGAAGTTATCTCTGTTGGTCAAATCTCTGGAGCTATGGGTAACTTTGCTCACGCACCGCTAGAGCTAGAAGAGTTAGCAATGGAAGAGTTAGGTTTAAAACCTGAGCCTTGTTCAAACCAAGTTATTCACCGTGACAGATATGCAAGACTTGCAACTGCTTTAGCATTGTTAGCTTCTTCAGTTGAGAAATTTGCTGTTCAAGTTCGTCACTTACAAAGAACAGAAGTATATGAAGCGGAAGAGTATTTTGCAAAAGGACAAAAAGGTTCATCTGCAATGCCTCACAAACGTAATCCAATCCTTACTGAAAACATTACAGGTCTTGCACGTATGATCAGAGCATATGCTACACCTGCAATGGAAAATGTAGCCCTTTGGCACGAAAGAGATATCTCTCACTCTTCAACTGAGCGTTTCTGGTTACCGGATGCATTCATTACATGTGATTTCATGCTTCACCGTATGAACTCTGTTATAGCTAACCTAACTGTTATGCCTGAGAATATGATGAAAAACCTAAACCTAACTGGTGGACTTGTTTTCTCACAACGTGTACTTCTTGAACTTCCACTACAAGGTGTAAGCCGTGAAGACGCTTACAAAATCGTTCAAAGAAATGCTATGAAGGTTTGGGAAGAGATTCAGCAAGGTAAACCTACACTTAATGAAAAAGGTGAGTCTTTATACCTTAACCATCTTTTAGCAGATGATGAACTGAGAAGTAAACTAAGCGAAGAACAAATTCGTGAGTGTTTTAACTACGATTACTACACTAAAAACGTAGACGCTATCTTTAATAGGGTTTTTGCTAAAAACTCGTAGTTTGTAAGAGCAAATGTTTTTTTAAAACATTTAGCCTGAAAAACTACAATAAATGAGTTTTTAGTACTTAAAGCGTATAGTTCACAGGAGTACGGATTTTCTTACGAAAATCTGTAACCCGTAGAACTATAGTAAAAGAATTTTTGGTAATCTAAATGTCAATTTTCTTTTAGTTCAAATTTTAGCCCGCAAAACTATAATAATAACGCTTTATGTAATCACAATAACAACTTTGCTCTAAATTCCTAATTGCACAAAACATATACAACTTTCCTAAAAATACTATCAATATCACAGCTACAATTACACAAAAAATAATCACTAATTTTTATCAAAAAGAAGTTACACATAATCTGAAATATTACCTCAAATTATATGTCTAAATTTAGTCAAAAATTCATTTATTTTAAAGTTTACAGTGGATAAAATCAACTTTATTTAAAGTAGTTTTTTCGTAAATAATTTTTCGATTATTTACGAAAAAATCACAATCAAAAGTAGGACAGTTTTATGATAACAGTTATAAAAAGAAATGGTAGAACAGAACCATTAGATGTAACAAAAATACAAAAATATACTTCAGCAGCCGTGAAAGGATTAGCAGGGGTTAGTCAAAGTGAGCTTGAGGTTGATGCGCAACTCCATTTCCGTGATGGGGTAACTTCTAAAGAGATTCAAGAAACACTAATAAAAACTGCCGTAGATAAGATCGACATCGATGCTCCAAACTGGACATTTGTTGCGGCACGTCTTTTTCTTTATAACTTATATCATGAAGTAAACGGTTTTACAGGATACTGTTCACTAGAGAAATATTTTGAGCGTGGTGAGAAAGAGGGTCGTATCCTTCTGGGCTTAAGAGATATGTATGATCTTGAAGAGTTAGAGAAACATATTAAACCTGAACGCGATCTCCAGTTTAACTACCTTGGTGTAAAAACTCTTTACGATAGATATCTAATCAAAGACAGAAACTCTAGTCCTATTGAACTCCCTCAACATATGTTTATGGCAATTGCGATGTTCTTAGCACAACGTGAAGAAAATCGTCAAGAGTGGGCTATTAAGTTTTACGACATGATCTCAAAATTTGAAGTTATGATGGCTACACCTACACTTTCAAATGCCAGAACTACAAGACACCAACTAAGCTCTTGTTATATCGGATCAACACCGGATAATATTGAAGGTATCTTTGATGCTTACCAAGAGATGGCTATGCTTTCTAAATTTGGTGGCGGTATCGGTTGGGACTGGACACAAGTTCGTTCAATGGGTTCATATATTGATGGACATAAAAATGCAGCAGGGGGAACGGTTCCGTTTTTAAAGATCACAAATGACATCGCTATTGCAGTTGATCAGCTAGGAACAAGAAAAGGTGCTATAGCCGTTTACCTTGAACCTTGGCATATAGATGTAGGAGACTTTTTAGATCTTAAGAAAAACTCTGGTGAAGAGCGTCGTCGTGCTCACGACCTTTTCCCTGCACTTTGGTTAAACGATCTCTTTATGAAACGTGTACAAGAAGATGCGATTTGGACACTCTTTGACCCATACGATACAAGAGAGTTAACAGAGCTTCACGGTGAAGCGTTTGAAAAACGTTATATGGAATTAGAGCGTGATGAGAGTATTATCAAAGAGAAAGTAAAAGCAAAAGATCTTTGGAAAAAGATCCTTACATCTTATTTTGAAACAGGATCTCCTTTCCTTTGTTTTAAAGATAACGCTAACCGTGCTAATCCGAATGATCATTACGGAATTATCAGAAGTTCTAACCTTTGTACGGAGATCTTCCAAAATACTCAACCAAACCACTATAAGATCAAGTTTATCTACGAAGATGGTTCATATGAAAGTTATGAAGAGGATGAGATCATCAAAGTTGACAGCGGCATAGAAAAACCTGCGAAAAAAGTAACTGCTCTGGATACTTTAAACGGTAAAGAGATCTTTGTTGTTGAAAAAGAGAAAGTTGACGGTGCAACAGCTGTTTGTAACTTGGCATCAATCAACCTTTCACGTATCCATACAAAAGAGGATATCGATAGAATCGTACCGGTTGCTATCCGTGCTCTTGATAACGTTATCGATCTTAACTTTTATCCTGTTGAGAAAGTAAAACGTACTAACATGAGAAGCCGCTCAATCGGTCTTGGTGTTATGGGTGAAGCACAAATGTTAGCAGAAGCCGGCATAGAGTGGGGAAGCCAGCAACACTTCGATAAAGTAGATGAAGTTATGGAGGCTGTTTGTTATAACGCTATCTCTGCTTCATCTGATCTTGCAGTTGAAAAAGGTTCATATCCGGAATTTGAAGGAAGTAAATGGTCTCAAGGGATCTTCCCTCAAGATCATGCAAATGCAGATGTACTCAACTTAGTTGACCGTGGTGGACTATTTGCTTCATCGTATGAGTGGGATGAGCTAAGAACTAAAGTTAAATCTCAAGGGATGAGAAACGGTTATCTAATGGCTGTAGCACCTACAAGTTCTATTTCGATTCTTACAGGTACTACACAAGCAATTGAGCCTGTATTTAAACGTAAATGGTTTGAAGAGAACTTAAGCGGACTTATCCCTGTAGTTGTACCGAAACTCTCACCTGAGACTTGGGCTTACTATACGCCGGCATACGATCTGAATCAAACAGTTTTAATTAAAGCTGCTGCGATCAGACAAAAATGGATCGATCAAGGGCAATCGCTTAACATCTTTATCACTCTAGATAAAGCAAGCGGTAAATACTTAAACGAGATCTATATGTTAGCATGGAAGTTAGGTCTAAAATCGACATACTACCTAAGAAGTCAATCACCTGAAGTGAAAAACGATGTTGAAGACCGTTCTATGGAATGTGTAGGGTGTCAATAAGATGAAACCACTAACACAAACAGGACTCACAGAATTTCTAGAGAGATTTGAGAATTTTAAAGGGGCAGAGTTACGTTCAGTAGAGGTAATAAACCCTTTTGAGATCAAAGTGGTTCTAGCAACGCAAGATAAAGCTAGAGCGTTTGACTGGATCACGATTGAGTTACTATTTAGTGAAGTGGAAGCTGCAAATCTTGTAGAAGATAATCAGTTAAATTTTATAGATATGGAAAATGGTGCAAGCATCATTTACGAAGAGAATAAATTTGCATTTGGTATTGGAGAGTGCTATAATATTTCAACCATAAAGAGTTCATCTTTATATCTAATTTCCAATACTCTTAAATATCAAGAGGGACAATTTTAAAGGATACAAATGAGTTATCAAGTCACAGGTACTTTATACGGTTTCGATAATCTACGTAACGTAGAGATTAAAGAGATAGACGAGTTGTTTTCAACAATGGTAGATGTGAATGATGAAAATGTATCTTTTACACTTGTGAAACCAAACTTACTTAGAGAGTATGCCTTTGATCTACCTGCAGATGTAAAAGCGCTTTTAGACATAACTGAAAGCTCTACAGTTAGTGTTTATAACATCTTGATCATTCAAAAACCGCTTGAAAAATCAACGATCAATTTTTTAGCACCTCTTATTATTAACCACGATAACAACTATCTAGCACAAGCTATATTAGATCCTAAAAAATATCCAAACTATGACATAGCAGAAAGTATAGAATCATTTAAAAGCTAAAGGAGAGTATTATGAAAGTAGTATGTCCTCACTGTTTAAGTGTGAACAATGTTCCAAAGAAAGATTCTTATAAAAAAGCAAATTGTGGGAAGTGTAAAAACTCCCTCCTTGATACAAAACCAATTGATCTCACTAACACAAACTTTGATGAGCTGATCGTAAACAGTGATCTTCCGATAATTGTAGACTTCTGGGCACCTTGGTGTGGACCGTGTAAAATGATGGCTCCAAACTTTAGCGCAGCTGCTGAAAGTTTTCCTCTTAAAGCGGTATTTGCAAAAGTAAATACGGAAGATGAACAAAACCTGGGAGCTAGATTTGGGATCAGAAGTATTCCTACACTCATAGTGTTTAAAAACGGTGTAGAAAAAGAGAGGGTATCAGGTGCACTCCCAAAAGAGAATCTTGTGCAACTGATAAATAAATATACGGACTAATTATTCTGCGATATAAGAGCAGCAGTAGTCTGTTACAGTTTTGATCTTAAGATCAAATGCTGAATTTGCTGGAACATTGAAAGTTTCCGGTGTATTTAGCGTTTTCCAATCTTCACCTGGAAGTTTAACTTCTAATTCACCACTCATCATCTCCATAATCTCTGCTTCTGCAGTATTGAAAGTATATTCACCTGGAAGCATAACACCAAGAGTTTTTCTAGTACCGTCAGCAAACTCAACTGTTCTGCTTGATACTTTTCCTCCATCATAGATATTAGCTTCTTTTACTAATGTTACGTTTTCAAATTTTGACATATCAATCCTTTTTTAAAATGATATCAAAATTTTAATATTTTCGGTGAAAAATATGTCCCCTTACAAACTTTCCATAAAAATATTCAAACAATACAGAAACGGCGATAAAAACCATAAAAATTATCAATGATCGTACATTTGAGAGATATGTGTGAAACAACAGGACACAAAGGGCCAAAAATGTTAAAACAATAGAGGCTGATAAAACATACTTATTTGCACCTATCTTATCTCTTACTTTGTAAGCACTCAGATTAACTATAAAAAATATCAACAAAAAGCTTGCACTTCCGATAATCGCTATTTCACTTAGATCGATCGTATTTGCAAGAAATAGACTCAATCCCAATATAGCCATAACTCCCATAAAAGGGATCTCGTTTTTCTCTTTTGTAAAAAACTTTGGCAGTTCACCATCCATTGCGACAATATAACTCAAACGTGCATTGCCGTAGATCGTTGCATTGATCGCTGAAAAGGTAGCTAAAAGTGCAGCGATCGCTACAAGGGTAAAACCAACGTGCCCAAGAGCCGGTTTTGCAGCAATAGCAAGTGCATAATCTTTAGCTTCCAACAACTTTGATTCAGGAACATTTCCTACACTAATAATCGCTATTAAAACATATAACACTATCACTAACATTACCGAGATAAAAAAAGCCCGCGGCAGGTTTTTATTTGGTTCTTTGATCTCTTGTGCAGCGTTTGCGATCAATTCAAACCCCTCATACGCTACAAATATGATCATTCCCGATACTGCAACCCCCATAAGACTTGCACCTGAAGTAAGCTCTGGAGTAATATCTAAACGTAAAGTATCAATATAGGGGATCCCGCTGATAATAATAACTACTAACAGCACAACCTTGATTCCTACAATCATAGTTTCCGACTTGCTGACAAAAGAGGCACTGATAAGATTAATAAGGGCTGGAAGAATAATCGCCGTGCTTATAAGTATATGTCGTAAGTATTCACTTGGATGTGAAAAAAAAGTTTCTCCGTATGATCCAAAGGCCACGGCATAAAGTGAGATGGTAATAAGATAGGAAAACCATAACATCAGGTTAGTAGATCCTGAGAGCAGGTTGTGTCCAAAGGAGTTATCTATAAAACTAACCGTCCCACCCTCGCTTTGAAAATAAACGGAAAGTTTTGCATAAGAGTACGCTGTAAGAAGAGCAACTATACCCGCAAATAAAAATGCCAACATTGTTGCACTGTGCGCTAGAGAAACAGCTTCACCCAAAACAGCAAAAATACCGCCGCCGACCATACCGCCGATTCCGATTGAAACAGCACCCGCTAGTCCAATACTCCTCATCACTTTTCCTTTTTAAATCGTACCCTCTGTGAATGTGTTATTGCAACTGCCATTGCATCGGAGATATCAAGAGGTTTGATCTCTTTTTTTATCCCTAAAAGACGCTTTACCATAAAAGATACTTGCTCTTTTGAAGCCTTCCCTTTCCCTGTAAGTGCTTTTTTCACCTGCAAGGCTGTATATTCGTGAAACTGTCCAAACTCCTGAAGCAGCTTTAACATAATAGCACCGCGGAACTGTGCAAGCTTGATCGTCGTTGAAGGGTTGTGTGCGTAGAAGATATCCTCCATCGCAACTTCATTGATCGTGTACTTTGCAAAAAGCTGCTCAACCCCTTCAACCATTTGCGGGATCTGAAACTGCAGATCTTCAGCTTTCATCTTGATAAGTCCCGCTTCAACTAAAGATATTTTATGATTTTCAAGTGAAATTATCGCATATCCCATGTTTCTTGTCCCGGGATCTATGCCAAGTATGTTTATTTTGTTCATAAAATGAATTATACCCTAA